>CAJOPB010000143.1 GCA_905236305.1 uncultured Oscillospiraceae bacterium
CGTCTCCTGGGAAGGCGGATCTCTCCGGGGGGACAGGGTCATCGCGGCCTGCGGCGGCTGTGCCGGGCAGCGGGTGGGCGGCACAGCCGCCGGCTATGCGCTGCTGCGGGACCTCGGCCACAGCATTGTTCCGCCCCGTCCTGCGCTGGTGCCGCTTCGGACGGAGCCGGAATATCCCCGCGCCCTCAAGGGCGTGCGGGTCAATGCCCGCGCTGTGCTGACGGGCGGGAAGCGCGCGCCCGCTGCCGTGGAGGGAGACGTGCTGTTTACGGACAGCGGTCTCAGCGGCAGCGCCATTTTTGATCTCTCCCTTCCGCTGGCCATGGCCCCGGAGCCGGAAAAGCTGACGGTGTCTCTGAGCTTTTTCCCGGGGGAAACACCGGAGCGGCTGGCGGCCGTCCTGGCAGGCAACGCCGCGCGCTGGCCCTCCGAGCCGGCAAACCGTATTTTCACCGGACTGCTGCAGAGCCGCCTGGGCATGATGCTCTGCAAGCGCGCCGGCGTCGGCGGCAAATGCACGGCGCGTGCGCTGACAGAGCGGGAGCTCCGGGCCCTGGCAGATACCGCCCTGGATTTTCGTCTCGCCGTCACCGGCAGCGGAGGCTTTGACAGCGCGCAGATCACGGCAGGTGGGGCACAGACGGCGGAATTTGAGCCGGAGACGCTGGAGAGCCGCCTGGTGCCGGGGCTTTACGCCTGCGGAGAGGTGCTTGACGTGGCCGCCCGCTGCGGCGGCTTCAATCTCCACTGGGCATGGGCAAGCGGCATGGCCGCGGGGGAAATGCGATGATACTGATACGAGACCTGCGGCTGATGCCGGGGCAAAAGGAAAGCCGTCTTCCCGCGCTTGCAGCGCGGGCGCTGCGGGTTGAGCCCGGCGCTCTGACAGACTGGAAAATCGTCCGCAAATCGCTGGATGCCCGAAAAAAAAGCGACCTCCACTGGCGCTATGCCGTAGCGGTCTCTGCAAAAAACGAGGCTGTACTGCTGGAACGCAGCCATGACAGGCGGATCGAAGCCTATTCTCCCCCGCGCTATGCGCTTCCCCGCGCCGTCAGCGGCAGCCGGCCTGTCGTGGTGGGCTTCGGTCCGGCGGGCATGTTTGCCTCTCTGGTGCTGGCCGAGGCGGGACTGCGGCCCATTGTGCTGGAGCGGGGCGGAGACGTGGATACCCGCCGCGCTGCGGTGGCGCGCTGCTGGGAACAGGGGGTGCTGGACCCCGGGTGCAATGTACAGTTCGGCGAGGGCGGCGCCGGGGCCTTCTCCGACGGAAAGCTGGCCACCAACACCCATGACCGGCGCAACGGCTGGGTTCGGGAACAGCTCCGCCGCTTCGGCGCGCCGGAGCAGGTGCTCTATGACGCCAGACCCCATGTGGGAACCGATGTGCTGGCTGCGGTAGTGCGCAATCTGCGGGAGCACATCCGCTCGCTGGGGGCGGAGGTTCGCTTCGGCGCGCGCTTCACCGGCTTTGAAACCGATTCCTCCGGAGCGCTCCGCTCCCTGCGGGGAGAAGAAGGCGCCGGCTCCTTCGCGCTGGACTGCGAGGCGCTGATTCTGGCCATCGGCCACTCGGCCCGGGATACGCTGGAGGACCTGTATCGCCGGGGACTGCCCATGGAGCGCAAGCCCTTTTCCATGGGCGTGCGGATTGAGCACCGGCAGGCTGACGTAAATCTCTCCCAGTACGGCTCCCTGCGCCCGGAGCTGCCCCCGGCGGAATATAAGGGGAGCGTCACCCTCCCCGACGGCAGGGGCGTCTATACCTTTTGCATGTGTCCCGGCGGCTATGTGGTTGCGGCAGCCAGCGAGCCGGGGGGCGTGGTGACCAACGGCATGAGCTATTCCGGCCGCGCGGGGAAAAACGCCAACGCCGCCGTGCTGGTCTCTCTCCGGCCGGAGGATTTTCCCGGAGAGGGGCCCCTGGCGGGAATGGCATGGCAGCGGGAGATCGAGCAGCGCTGCTTTGCCTATGGAGGCGGCAGTCTTTTGGCCCCGGCCCAGACCGTCGGGGACTTTCTTGCCCGGCGTCCCAGCACCCCGGGCAGCGCCGGTGCGGTTGTGCCCAGCTATCGTCCGGGCGTGGTCTGGGGCAGCCTGTGGGAGGTGCTGCCGCCGGCGCTCACCACACCCCTGGCCCTGGGACTTCCCCTGCTTGCCGCCGCGGGCGGACTGCACTTTTTCCGCGACGGTGGGGCAGTGCTCACCGCGCCGGAGACCCGGTCCTCCTCCCCGGTCCGCATTCTGCGCAATACCGGTCTGCAGTGTCCGGCTTTCCCCGGCATCTATCCCTGCGGCGAGGGGGCCGGCTATGCCGGCGGCATCACCAGCGCCGCGGTGGACGGGATGCGCTGTGCTGAAGCGGTCATCGGTCGGTATTCCCCTCCAGACTGACCACCGTTACCGCCTCTCCGTCCACCCGAAAGCGCACATTGAAGCCTCCGTATTCCAGCCCGTAAACCCGCTGCGGGTCGTGCTGATACCGGGGCCTGGGGTCCTGCGCCAGCACCCCCAGCAGCCCCGCGCGTTTTTCCGGCGGCAGCAGGTCCAGAGTCTCCGGGGCGCACACCACCCGCAGGGGCTCGGGCGTGTCTGCGGCAAAGCCCCCGGACGCCTCGGGATGGCAGTCGGCATAGGGGACATAGGGCTTGATGTCATAGATGGGGGTGCCGTCCATCAGATCCGCCCCCGCGATGCGCAGCACGATTCCCGCCTCCCGGTCCTCTCTCAGGCCCAGCAGACGGACGCAGCTCAGTCCCAGAGCGTTGGGACGGAAGGGGGAGCGGGTGGCAAACACCCCCAGCCGCACGTTTCCGCCCAGCCGGGGCGGGCGCACGGTAGGGGACCAGTCTCTGCCGCCCTCCCGGCGGTTGGCGCTGAATTCCCAGATCAGCCAGAGATGGGAAAAGCCCTCGATGCCCCGCAGAGCCTCCCGGCTGCGGTATTGCGGCACAAATACGATCTCTCCCGTCAGGCTGTCCACCAGCCCGCTCTGCCGGGGTATCCCGAACTTTCCGGTCAGATCGCAGCGAAGGCGGGCGATGGGTTCAATCTCCATATTGCATCATCCGCTTTCCGTTGAGCACGGCCCGGACCAGCTTCTCCCCCCGGTATTGCAGCACCAGGGTGAAGCACTCCTCCCCCTGCTCCAGCAGTCTGAGGAAAATACGGTCCCCCTCCCACTGGGGCAGGCCGATAAAGTCCAGCTTTCGCACCCATTCCAGGTCCCCCTCATCGCATGGCTGCAGCTCCCCGGTAAAGCCCGTCGCGGTGAACAGATGCATATATTCCACCGGGGTGCGGTCACTGATGAAGGTCACCAGACCGCGGTAGCGGTAGTGGGTCAGGGTCAGGCCCGTTTCCTCTCTGACCTCCCGCAGCACGCACGCCTCCGGCGTCTCTCCGGGCTCCAGCTTCCCGCCCAGACCAATCCATTTGCCCTGGTTGATGTCGTTCTGCTTCCGCACCCGGTGCAGCAGCAGCCACCGGTCCCCCCGCTCTATGTAGCATAAGGTCGTATTCAGCATGGCGCTCCCTCCCCTTTTGCCCCGGGCCGCGCTCCGGCGCCCCGGGCGGACTGTGTAATGACATGCGGGCCGGGCTTTCTTCCCGTCATGCGTTGCAGGACATCCCGCCCGCGTGTATATTCCCGGTAAGTATACCAGAATTCCCGCCGTTTTTCCACCGGTATTTGCGGCAAAAGGCCCTGCGCATTTCAGCAGTTCAGACGCCGGGGGCGTCTGAACCTTAAGTGCGGGATACGAACAGCTTGCTTTTTTCCGGTCTTGTAATATAATATAATTCATTCGAAGGCTTCAGGATACGCTTTTGCCCCCGGCCTTGCTTCCAAATCCGGTTTATACATACAAACATGCAAACAAAATCATTTCAGAAAGAAGGAACGTATATGAAGCTCGGAGACGCATATGAGGTAACACGCACCGTGACGCCGGAGATCACCGCTGAGGCTGCGGGCAGCGGCGGACTAAGGGTGTTTGGCACACCCTATCTGGTGGCCATGCTGGAAAACGCCGCTTTCAAGCTGCTGCAGCAGGAGCTGCCGGAGGGAAAGAGCAGCGTCGGAACCCAGGTGGTGCTGAACCATACAGCCCCGACGCCCCTTGGCATGTCCGTTACCGCCCGGGCGGAGCTGACCGGCATCTCCCCCAACGGAAAGCTCTATGATTTCCGCGTCACCGCGTGGGACGCCGCCGGCCCCATCGGCGAGGGAACCCATCAGCGGGCCGTGGTGGATCTGGAGCGGTTTTTGAAGAAATGCGAGAGCAAGCGCGGCGAGGAGGGTTGATCTCATGCTTCGGTTTTTCAACGGCAGAGTGCTGAGCATGAACGGCGGCCTGGAGGTCACGGAGGACGAGGTCTGGGTCGACGGGGACAAGATATGTTATGTCGGGCCGAAAAAGCAGGAGCTGCCGGTGTTTGACCGGGAGATTGATCTGAAAGGCGACCTGCTGATGCCGGGCTTCAAAAATGCCCACACCCATTCCGCCATGACCTTCTGCCGCTCTCTGGCGGACGACGTGCCCCTGCAGCCCTGGCTCTTTGACCAGATTTTCCCTCTGGAGGCAAAGCTGACCCCGGACCGGGTCTATCTCTTTACCCGCCTGGCCTTTCTGGAATACCTCACCAGCGGCATCACCGCGGCCTTTGACATGTACTTCTTCCGTCCCACAGGGGCACAGGCCGCGGCGGACTGCGGCTTTCGCTATGTGCTCAGCGGTATGAACGGCACGCCGGAGGCTGTGGAGGAGGAATATACCAAAATCAACGCCCTCAGCCCCCTGGTCTCCCTGATTCCCGGTATCCACGCGGAATACACCACCAGCATCGAGGATATGCGGATCGTCTCCGACCTGGTGCACCGTTACCGTACTCCGTTTTTTACCCATTCCTCCGAGACCGCAAAGGAGACAGAGGAGTGCCGCCAGCGCCATGGTATGACGCCTACCGAGCTTTTTGACTCCCTCGGCCTCTACGATTATGGCGGCGGAGCCTATCACTGTGTCTGGCTCAGCGACCATGACATAGAGATCTTTCAAAAGCACCATCTGTGGGTGGTGTCCTGTCCCGCCAGCAACGCCAAGCTTGCCAGCGGCGTAGCGCCCCTGACCCGGTATCTGGACGCCGGTCTGAACCTGGCGCTGGGCACCGACGGCGCCAGCAGCAACAACGCGCTGGATATGTTCCGGGAGCTCTATCTGGCCTGCGTCCTGCAGAAGCTGAAAACCGGGGACGCGGCAGCCTGCGATGCCGGAATCATGCTGACGGCAGCCTGCTCCGGCGGCGCCCGCGCCATGGGTCTTACAGACTGCGACTGTATCGCACCCGGCAAGCAGGCAGACCTGATTGTCATTGACCTGCACCGCCCCAACATGCGCCCTGTCATCAACATTCCGAAAAATCTGGTCTACTCCGGGAGCAAGGAGAACGTCCGCCTCACCATGATCGCGGGAAAGGTGCTCTATGAGGATGGAGCCTTCTTCCTGGGGGAGGACCCGGAGCGCATCTACTCCGCCGCGGAGGCAGAGGTGAAAAAAATGCTCCGCGAATAAAAGCCGCGCACTGTATTTGCGGGGAATATACAGCCGGCAGGCGCGGAACTCTGCGAGGCAACGGGAGTTCCCCTTTCACTGAACAGTAACGCGCGCGCCCGGCCTTTTTGCGCTTTACTCTTTACTTTTTTGTGTAATTATATTAGTATATGTTTGGGATTCAGGAAGCCGCTAATTGAAAAGGAGTATTGCAATCATGTCCAAGCCTGTATATATTACTGCGGACAGCACCTGCGACCTCTCCGCTGCGCTGCGGGAACGCTTTGACATCCGAATTATCCCGTTGAACATCACGCTGGGGGAGGAGAATTTTCCCGACGACGGGACCTTCACCCCGGAGCACATGTATCAGCGCTATCAGAAGGATGGAATCCTGCCCCAGACCAGCGCCCCCGGTGTGCAGGAATTCATTGATTTTTTCCGTCCCTATGTGGAGTCGGGGGCCGAGGTGGTACATCTGAGCATCAGCGCCGAGCTCTCCAACACTGCCAACACCGCCCGTCTTGCTGCGGCGGAGCTTGCGGCGGAGCACGGGCAATGTGTCTATCCTGTGGACAGCCGCATGTTGTCCACAGGGGTCGGGTTGCTGGCCATTGAGGGCGCGGAATGCCGGGACAGAGGTATGGGCGCCGCGGAGATCGCCGCCCGTCTGGAGGGCCTTACGGACAAGGTGGAGACCAGCTTTGTGCTGGACACGCTGGAATTTATGCGCAAGGGGGGACGTTGCTCCAACTTTGCCGCCCTGGGCGCCAATCTTCTGAAGCTCAAGCCCGCTCTGGAAATGAAAAACGGCAAGCTGGGCGTCTATAAAAAATACCGCGGAAATATCGAGCACGTCTATAAGCAGTATATTACCGAGCGCCTGGCCGGAAAGCAGGTCCGTCCCGGCCACGTGTTTATCACACAATCCGGTGGGGTGGACCAGGCCGTGCTGGACGAGCTGGAGGCTCTGGTCCGGAATACCATTGCTGTGGAGGAGGTCCACCATACCTTCGCCGGCTGCACCGTGTCCACCCACTGCGGTCCCAGGACATTGGGTATTTTATTCCTCGATGTGTAGGAATGGTTGAAAGAACAGCATGATTCCCGCCCGAATTTGGGCGGGAATCATGCTGTTCTTTCGCAAAGCATCAGGAACTCCGCATTTCCATGCGCAGCAGGCGGCGTTTTCGCTCAATTCCGCCCGCATAGCCCGTCAATGCGCCTCCGGCACCCGTCACCCGATGGCAGGGCACAATCAGCGAGATCGGATTATGGCTGACCGCGCCGCCCACTGCCCGGGCAGATGCAGCGGAGGCGATGTCTTTTTCCGCAAGCGCCGCGGCAATCTCCCCATAGCGCATGGTGTGTCCATAGGGAATATGCAGCAGGAGCTCCCATACAGCAGTGCGAAACGGCGTACCGGTCAGAACAAGGGGCGGCGTAAAGTCCGGCTTGCTGCCGCTGAAATAGATCTCCAGCCATTTTTCGGTCTGGGCAAATACCGGCAGCCGTTTTTCCACGGGGGCTGCCTCCAATCCGGCGCCATAGTACCGCTGCCCGTCAAACCACAGGCCGGTCAGAGACGTCCCGTCGCCGGCCAGCGTGATGTCTCCGAGCGGGGAATGGCAATGCCACGTATACTTCATAGCTGCATCCTGTCACATTTTCTTTCTGAAAATCACACACTCTCTCGCCCGAAGGCGAGAGAGTGTGCGTTGTTTAGAGCTCGAAAATGAGATTGTAAGTAATTTTTTCTGCCTCTAAATCAGTAGCCGATGGAGATAACGGGCAGGATGATGTACTGACCAGCAGTGACAACATCACCGGAGATACGGCCAACGTTGGCAGCCTTGATGGCGTTGATCAGGTGCTGCGCATTGTTGGTGTAGTAGGTGTTGACACCGTTGCCGGCATAGAACATCTTGGCAATGCTGTTCAGAGTGTCGCCCTTGCGAACGATGTAGACGATCTGGCCGCAGCGCTCATAGACCTGCTGCTCGTTCCAGAAGCCGTTCTGCTTGTCGATGACGGCCGGGGTGACAATGTTGCCGTCCTGGTCAACCGGCCAGAAAGCGATGCTGTTGACATCGAGGGGGCCGAAGGTGGTCCAGGTGTAGCTGGGTCCGCGGCTGCCGTCCTCGCCGTCGATGGTGCCATAGCGCACGCCACTGAAGCCGAGGTCAGCATTAGAGGTGGAGTTCCACAGAATGGTGTACTGGAAGTGGGTCACAGGATAGAAGTTCCAGTAGAACTCGTCCCAGGTGATCTCAAGTCCGCCGTAGTCGCCGGGTCTCACGATGGCGTCTCTCATGACGTTGTCATACTCGATGGCGTCGACCTTGCCGTCAAAGTTGATGTCGCCAATCTTGAGGGGGTTCTGGATGTCCAGACGGGCAACGCCCTTCAGGCTGGTGGGGATGCGGAGGGGTCTCTGAGACTCGAGTCTGCCGCCGCTGATGAGGAAGTGGCCGTTGACGTTGGCATCGTACAGAGCCTGAGCCAGATCGCTTCTGCCATAGAATGCGAAAGCAATGGCGGGCAGAGTGTCGAAGTCATGCACTTCGTAGTAGATGTCGGTAGCAGAGGGAATGGCCTCGGGGCTGGGGCTGAAGGTCATGCTGGCATCCAGGGTGCCCCAGGGTCCAACGCCCTGAGCAGCACCGGGGAGGATGGCGCGGCCATCTTCCATGCCGTCAGCAACGCTGGTCACGGCCGGGCCTGCACCGGGCAGATAATAAGCATGACCGCCGACGCGCTGGTCGCCGTCATCATAGATGGTCTCAACAGCCAGGGCGGGAGCCGCCAGAGCCAGGCAGAGAACCAGCGCCAGGATCAGGGAAACTGTCTTCTTCATGGTTTTCTCTCCTTTTGATGGTAGATTTTTGATTTGGTTGTTTCTTCGGCGGCAGGAATTCCGGAGAGGTCGAGCTCAATCCCCCCCGACGGAAGTCCATTTCCGCCTGGAACATAAAAGGCGGTGTTGAGCGCCTTCTCAACACCGCCCTGAGGAAAATCAGGTCGAGACACATAAATCCATCATTCCCAACATTGTCTCTTGTGGAAAGAAACCGCATCGGTCATAATGGACTACGGTACAGACGCCAAAGGAGCATCTGTAGTGTTGAGTGGGAGCATCACCCAGCATTTTTAAAGAGCGCAGCGAACACTCTTTGTCTTGCCGCGTTTCGTGTTCCGTGGGTTATTCTAACTGATTTCCCAAGGAAATGCAAGCCCTTTTTTGGCTCCGACCCCCAATTTTTTCAAAAAAAATTGCCTTTGGTGTGGCTATTTTGTCAATTATTCAATCATATTTCACATTTTCCGGCTAATCTTGAAATGTTTTTGTAACAAATGGGTTTTGCGTCTCCGGGCCGTCCCGGCTCAGCCGAGATAGCCCTCCAGCATCAGCGACGCAGCCACTGCGTCCACTGTTTTTCTGTGGTCCTTCATCCGTTTTCCGTTGGCATGAAGGATGGCGTGCGCCTCCACGCTGCTGCGCCGCTCATCCCAGAGCACGGGAGTCAGCCCCGTCTCCGCCTCCAAAAGCGCGGCAAACTGCCGGGTCAGCTCCGCCCGGGGCCCCTCGGTTCCGTTCATATTTTTCGGCATTCCGAGCACCAGCGTATCTACCCCGCGCGCGCGCACCTCCTCCCCGATCCGCTTTGCCGCCCGCTGCATATCCCGCTCCTGCATGGTAAACGCCTCGCCGCAGATGGTGCGCAGCGCATCTGAAACCGCAATGCCGATGCGCCGGTCTCCGTAGTCAATGGCCATGACTCTCATAGGCTTCTCCCTTTCCCGACAGCACATTCGTCCTTTTATTCATATTTATATATTGTATACTCTGCCGGCTGCGCCCGGACCTTCCCTGCCGGGTGCAGCCGGCTCTCCCTGCCGCTTTGCCGCGGCTTCTCAGCGGGTCTGTGCCGCGCTCACTCGCCGGCGTCGCTGCGAATCACCTTTCGCAGATTCCACAATTCCGCGGCCTTGCGCGCCGCGTCTTTGCGCTCCTCCGGGGTATTGTAAGCAAAGGAGGCAGTCTGTGCACCGCAGTCAACGCAGGTCGCATACCAGCACCAGCCGTTTTCCTCCTCCAGCAGCCCCGCGCCCCCGCAGTAGGGGCAGTCCTCCAGGGGAAATGCCTCGTGAATTTCCATCGCTTTTTCAGTTCCTTTCTTTAGGGAAACGCTGAACAAATCCCCGCGCACGTCTTGGCGGGAAATTCAGCGCCACTCTGCGTTGCAAAATCTTGAAATCCGACAGGATTC
>CAJOPB010000144.1 GCA_905236305.1 uncultured Oscillospiraceae bacterium
GAAAGCCGGATGAGTTGAAAGGCTCATGTCCGGTTTGGGACGGGGGAAAATCCAGAGATAATATCAAAGGATTACCTATCGTCATTGATGGGGCAGGCAGGACGCGGCTCGCGCCTGGAGGGGACGCTCACAAGACTGATACGCCTGAATCCGTTTGTTCGGATCCTTGGCCTGTCCGCGACTATGCCTAACACGGATGAACTGTCTGATTGGCTGCAGGGAGTGTCGTTCTCCTCGCAGTGGCGAAGGGTGCCGTTGGACACGAAAATTGTGCGTTTCAAGGCCGCAAAGGACAAGCCGGAGCTTTTATTGTGCCAGGTCCGGCGCTGTATTGACGGCGGCGGACAGTCCCTGGTCTTTTGCAGCAGCCGCTCGCGTGTGCAGGCCCTGGCTCAGTACCTGCGCGAGAACGGCATATCCGCCGAATGCCATCATGCCGGCTTATTGAGCAGCGAACGGACCGCGACAGAAGCCCGGTTCAAATCCGGCGATATCAGGGTGCTGACCGCTACCTCTACCCTGGAGATGGGGATAAACCTTCCCGCGCGTCAGGTCGTGATCTATGATTCCTATTCGTTTTCCGACAGGGGCTTTGTACCCTTGCCTGTCTGGAGCTTTATTCAGCGGGCGGGACGCGCCGGGCGGCCGGGACTTGACGCGCACGGCGAAGCGATTTTGATGCTTCCCCGATGGTCCGGAGATTCCGAAAAGTATCTCCGCGGTGCGTGTGAACGCGTGTCCTCCACGCTCGCGTCTCCCAGGGCCATGCAGGAACAGATATTGATCGAGGTGTTTGCCGGATACTCCCGAACACGGGAAGAACTGTCCGGCGGGTTCCTTCCGCTTACCCTGTATAAGAAGCAGCATCCTGAGGCGTCCTTAAACGGCACGATCAACCAGCTGATTATGACCGGCCTGCTGACCAAACAAATTGAAAACGATGCGGCTTCGGAAAGGCCCGCACTGCGCTGCGGGCTTCTGGGACGGCTGGCCGTAAAGCTTATGCTCTCTCCCGATTCCGTGAGCCTGATCCGGGACGCATACCTGAACGCGGGCCGTCTTTATATCTTCGACATACTCCTCGTTGCGGCGCTCACTGAGGATTGCAGTCCGCTTCTTCCGGCCAGCCTTGAGGAGATGGATAATCTCTGTGCCTGTGTTCAGCGCCTGCAGAGTGCTCTGCTGGATTTGTCGGCTGCGCAGCTGAAAAAGAAATTCCCGGCATTTCCCGGCACATCCCGAATCCTCGCCGGAATCAAGATGGCCGCAATATGTCATACGCTGACAACCGGAATCGGAGCTGAACGTATTGCGGAGCGATACGACGTGTATGCCGCAGATGTACGTATGCTGCAGGAAAGTGTCATCCGGATTCTCATGGGAATCACGGCCATAACCTCAGCCATTGATAAAAGCGGGCCGGACGCGGAAACAATCCGCGAAAAAAGCAAAGACCTCTCCCATGCTCCAGGTCTGAGTGCCATGCTGGTCAATATGCTCCAATATGAGATTGACAGCAAGCTCGTTTCTCTGACGCGATTAAAAGGCGTCGGCGGGAAAACGGCAAAACGTCTTGCCGCAGCCGGATATACAACACTTGGGAGCATCGCCGCTGCAAATTCGGACGCACTTTCAAGGATTCCCGGTGTCGGGAAAAAGCTGGCAGCCGCGATGGTCATGCAGGCGCAGGAGCTGCTGCGGAACGGGGAGGATGTCATTTACGAAGAACCTGCTTATGCACCTGCCGGTGAGAGCAGAAGCATCAAAGCAAAAATTGATCCTTACCGGCTGCGCAGGTCTTTGGAGCTCTCGATCAGAGGCTGTGACGGAACGAAGTATATTGTTGCCGGCGGACGCGAGGACCATGTGGTCTTTGTGAAGGAGGGAAAATTCATCTGCGACTGCAGGGATTTTGAAAAAAACGGCAGCGGCTGCAAGCATATCCTCTGCGTCAGACGGTCCCTGAATGAACCGGCGATCTGCAAAATGGTGAAAAGGATGCGGGAGGACAAAAATCACAGCATCCGGGAAGCGCTGCCCAGCCTGTGGTACGCTGCCGCTGAAAAAGGGAAGGAATTATGATGAACATATACCCAAAGCATAACAGGGTTCTCCAAACCGCCCATGGCGCGATTCGGTTTCCAACCTTTATGCCTGTGACGACCTTCGGGGATAAGTATCCCCTGGACAAAATGGTGCAGCCTTATCTGAAACGCACATCCCAGTGCCTGATGGTAAGCCACTTCTATGCGCAGAGCATGAAGAAGCGCCCCAACATGCCGATTTTCATTGATTCCGGCGGATTTGCCGGATTGTTTGAAGGCGCGGAGATCATTGACCACGGCGAATATGCCTGTATCAAGACCAGGGAGGGTGCGGAAATCAGCCCCCTCGATGTACTGCATTTTCAGATTCAGCATGCTGATATTGGCGCGACGCTTGACTTTATCATTCCCCCGGGATTGGATCGGTGCGAATGCGAGCGCAGGAAGGCGCTGACCGTCAGAAATGCGCTGTATGCGCAAAAGCACAATATCGCAGGCCGTCTGGTGCTCTTTGCCTCCCTCCAGTGCTGGGAGGAAAAATCTGCGCGCGAATGCGCGGCAATATACGCCGGGGCGGGCTTTGAAGGAATTGCCATTGGAGGCATGGTGCCGCGGGCAAGGGATCGGGAGTATATAAAAAATACAGTCCGGGCTGTGCGGGAAGAAGCGCCGGACTGTATTATCCATGTGTTTGGCTGTGGGAATGTGGAGCTGATTCCGGAGCTCATTGAGGCCGGAGCGGATTCCTTCGATTCCAGCTCCTATGTGAGAGGGGCCGCGGATATGCGAAAATCGGCCGAATCCTCCGGGCTCCATTCCGGCCTGTACGCGGCACTGGACCAGCTTTGCAGGATCAATGCGGTGATCAGCGGCGGCGAAGCAGTATCCGGGCTGATCCCAAACGCCAGGCTGTGCATGGCATGATCGCAGCTTGCTGAGGTATTCTCTCAATTCAGCTTCATAACGCGGGCGCCTTTGTCCGGGACTCCGCCGTCAAACATACAGACCTAGTGTGCCGACACGCTCATCTTTACACAAATGTGATCGTGTCAGCACACTAGACCTTCAAAAGATCCCTCACACAATAGCCGCCTTGAGCTTATCAACCTCGTCAGGATAGTAAATCTCATCCCATCCGGCGTAAGTAAGCGTTTCCAAGTCTCCCTGACTCCATGTCCCGTCAAGCAACAGAATCAGCTTATTTATTTCTGGCCTTTTTATAAAAGATTGTTTTTCGCCATCCCAAGAGTATCGTAAGCCGACTGCTTTCCCGCACAATTCTTTTCTCTTGTGATCTTTCCCGGAATCTGTTGCCGTTTTCCAAACAATAATAGTGCTCCTGCATCGAGCAACCGTTGTATTCCCGGCTGTCCCATTAAGACCGGCTTTCTCGGCGAAGCACGTTTTTATTGTAGCAACAGAACAATTGATAGTGTCTGCCAGCAGGGTATATAACGGCATGAAAGAGGGATGGGTACAAAGCTTTGCTTCAATAAGATTATTAATAAGCACCTGTTCTACTCTATGCGATTCAACCAGCTTCTTTACCGTTTCATAAGCTGATTCCACGACGGTTCTGCAGCTTTTCTGTGCTTCGCAAGCAGAGACAGTGTGCAGTCCGGATTTCGGTAAATTCTTTCAAACAGAGACGCATCCCCGGAAACAGCATCCTGGGCAAGCAGCTTAAAGAGATAGCCCTTCAATCCGACGAGCCCGTAGCGGAAGGACTTCGCATCCTTCTGCCCCACCTCAACATAGTAGTAGGGCGCGCTTTCGGGGATCATCCTGCGGCTCATCCCACTGGCAAAAAAGACAAGCCTTTGCTCCGGGGCAGCAGTCTCAAGCGGCAGCGCGATTGCGCGCAGGTACTTGTCCCCCAGGAGGAAGAATACCAGATCATACTGGGTGACGAGCGATTCCAGATCATTGTGAATTCCGATTTGGCGGCTCCACGCGGCAATGGCCGAGCTGCTCATCGTATTGAATGTGACCTCATAGGGAACGATGGTCTTATTTTCTGAGATAAGACCGTAACCGGCCGAGACCACGTATAGATCAACAGCGCGCGCCAAAGTGCTCCCGCAAGGTCCGGACCCCTTCCATCAGGCGGAGGTGCTGCATCCCCGTGTACATCTCCCCGGCAGGGCAGGCAAACTCGGAGAGCTCCTTTTCCCGAGCGGCAAGACGCTCTGTATCTGAAAAGTCATCCTGTACCAGCTGATTCGCGGGATGGTATCGCTTCTCGCCGGTACATGATGTAATTACAAGCATTTTCATATAATGAGACCTCGAATCCTTGCCTATTCAGCGGGTGGCTGTACTGTCCCTGATGTGACAGCGGATGCCGCGCTGTGCGCAAAAAAATAAAAGAACCCCCGGAGGGCGCAGGAGCCGCAGCGGTTCTTGCAGCGTAAAACGGCATAGCCGCGTTTTGGCGGCTATGCCGTTTTTTTGCGGAGCTGCGGGACGGAACCCGCTTTTCCTTACTTCGCCTTCGCCGGGGTCTTGGTAAAGAACTTCTTAATCACAAACAGCGTAGCAACCGTGAGGACCACGCCGATGATCAGGCTCACGACGGCATTCTGGATGAAGCCGGCGAAGATGTAGGTCACAAAGCTGATGCCCGCCACGGTGAGGGCGTAGGGCAGCTGGGTGGAGACGTGGTTAATGTGCTCGATCTGGGCGCCGGCGGAGGCCATGATGGTGGTGTCGGAGATGGGAGAGCAGTGGTCGCCGCAGACGGCGCCGGCCAGGCAGGCGGAGATGCCGATGAACAGCAGCGTGCTGTCGCTGGGGAAAATGGCGGTGACAATGGGGATCAGGATGCCAAAGGTGCCCCAGGAGGTGCCGGAGGCAAAGGCCAGGATCACAGCCACCACAAAGATCACGGCGGGAAGCATGTTATAGAGCCCCGCGGCAGCGCCCTCCATGACGTTGTGTACAAAGTCGGCGGCGCCCAGCAGTCCGGTCATGCTCTTGAGGGAGACGGCCAGGGTGAGGATGGTCATGGCCGGGACCATGGAGATAAAGCCCTTGGGCACGCACTCCATCGCCTGCTTGAAGGTCAGCACCCGGCGGCAGAGCATGTAGATCACGATGATGATCAGCGCGACGATGCTGCCCCAGGGCAGGCCCACAAAGGCGTCGGTGTTTCCGAAGGCGCCGATGAAGTCGCCGGCGCAGTCGGTGCCGCCCCACCAGTCGGTGCCGAAGAAGCCGCCCACATAGAGCATACCGATGGTGCAGAAGATGATCAGAACCACCACGGGGATCACCAGGTCGATAACGCGGCCCCGGTTGTGGCCCTTCTCGTCCTCGCTGCCCTCCAGGCCGCCCACGTCGCCCTTGAGCTGGGCGTTCATCTCGTGGAGGGTCATGGGGCCGTAGTCAAACCGCATCACCACAAGGGCGATGATGAACACGAAGGTCAGCAGGGAATAGAAGTTATAGGGGATGGCGCGGATAAACAGCTCGATACCGCTCATGCCGGTGTCCAGGTCGTCGGCCACGCCGGAAACAGCGGCGGCCCAGGAGCTCACCGGGGCGATCATGCAGACCGGGGCCGCGGTCGCGTCGATGAGGTAGCTGAGCTTGGCGCGGGAGATGCGGTGACTGTCGGTGACAGGACGCATGACGGAGCCGACGGTCAGGCAGTTGAAGTAGTCGTCAATGAAGATCAGAACGCCCAGGACAAAGGTGGCCAGCTGCGCGCCCACCTTGGTCTTGATGTTCTTTTCCGCCCAGCGGCCAAAGGCCGCGGAGCCGCCGGAGAGGTTCACCAGGCCGACGATGATGCCCAGCAGCACCAGAAACAGGAAAATGCCCGCGTTGTCCGCGACGGCCGAGATCATGCCGCCGTCGTCGCTGATGGCGTTGTTCAGAGCGGCCACGGGGGAGAAGTCCGCCGCCAGAAGCGCGCCCACCACAACGCCGATGAACAGTGAGGAATAGGCCTCCTTGGTGATCAGGGCCAGGACGATTGCCAGGATCGGGGGAATCAGCGCCCAGAAGGTGCCGTACATGCTGGGTCCGCTCTCTCCCTCCGCAGCGGCCAGCACAGGCGTCGCCACCGCGGCAAGGACTGCCAGCACCGCCAGCACAATCCGCCACCTGCTCAGAGGTTTTCTGCCTTCCATGATAGTATCCTCCTCCTCTTTCCGAGAATGAACATGAAATACAATCCGGAGCGCCGCCGGCAGGCAAAAGCCGCGGCCCTCTTTCTGCCTTGATTATAGCAAGTTATGAACGAAATGTAAATAGCTTTTTGCGCTCTCTCGGTAAAATATAACAAAGCCCCGGTTTTCCCTATTGATTTAACCTGCAAATATTCACAATAGCTCCGGCTTTCTCCTTTCTGCGCGCGGCGCGCCTCCGCCCGCCGGGGCGCAAAGGCCCGGCCCCGGGGGCATTCACTCCGGCAAATCCTCCTCCGGTAAAAAGTCCTCCTTCAAAATCTCCATCAGCGCCTCCTTGCCGGGGGGCGTTTCCAGGGCGCTGAGCCGGTCGGCCTGGCGCACCACCATGTCCTCAAAAATATTGCGCACATCCCGGCCGTTTCCGAAATTGCTGTCCCGGTTTTCGTAGAGCCGGTCAAAATACGCCGCGGCGGCCTCTCTGGCCTCGTCGGTGAGAACGTAGCTGTTTTTCCTGCAGCGCATCTCAAAAATGGCCATCAGCTCCCCACCGTTATAGTCCTCGAAATAAAAATACTTGTTGAAGCGGGACTGCAGGCCGGGGTTGGAATTGATAAAGCCGTTCATCAGCTCGGTGTAGCCTGCCACGATCACCACCAGATCGTCCCGGTGGTCCTCCATGGCCTTGAGGATGGTGTCGATGGCCTCCTGTCCGAAGTCGTTGTCCGCCCCACCGGCCAGGGAATAGGCCTCGTCGATGAACAGCACGCCTCCCAGGGCGGATTTGATCACCTCCTGTGTTTTCAGCGCGGTCTGGCCCACAAAGCCGGCCACCAGTCCGCTGCGGTCCACCTCCACCAGCTGGCCCTTGCTCAGCACGCCGATGGCGGCGTACAGCCCGGCCAGAATCCGGGCCACCGTGGTCTTGCCGGTGCCGGGGTTGCCCATAAACACCAGATGCAGGCTCAGCTCGGGGCAGGGCAGTCCCGCCTCCTGCCGCAGCGCGCGCACCTTGATGAGGTTCATCAGGCTCTTGACATCCTTTTTGATGTCATCGAGGCCCACCAGCTCCTCCAGCTGGGCCATCAGGGTGTCAAAGTCCGGCTTTTCCTCCGTCTGGGCCGCGGCGCCTCCTCCCTGGGGAGCGCCGGCGGAGAGAGACGCGGCGGAGGCAGGGTGCTTGTCCGCAAAGCTGGGCTCGGAGCTGGTGACATAGTCCGCGGGATTCAGGGCGGGCTTGGACTGCCGCACGCCGCTGCTGTCGCAGATGGCGCCCAGCTTCTCCCCCACGTCGGTGATATACGCCGCCTCCGAGAAGGTCACGTCGTCGTCCACAGCGGCCAGATAGAGCAGGATATTGGTCACCATGCGGATAAACACCCGGGAATAGTCCGTGTTGTGATTGCGGTCGTTCTCGGCCAGCGTCCAGAAAAACAGCGGCGGCAGAAAGTCCCGCTTTTCGCAGACCTTCCCGGTGAGCTCCCACAGCAGCCACCGGGGCATGACGCTGCCCTTGGAATACAGCTGATTGATGGCGTCCACATACTCCTGGGTCACGCCCCCGGAGCGGCTCCACAGCTGGCAGGCGCAGTCGCAGATGAACTGATCCAGCTCCCCTGCCAGCCCGCGGCCGGCCACCTTGTAAAACGCCTCTGTATTGGCAATATAGGTTTTATGCAGCTCCTCGGGGGAGCGCTTCCAGTTACTCGGCATAAACTCTCGTGCCTCCTTCTTTGTGTTTTTCTGTTTTTATTTGTTTTGCTGAATGGATTTTTGTTGCTGCAATGCCTTACTTGCGCTTTCTTCTTTCGAAGCAATTTTTTGGTGCTTCAAAGAAGGTTTCCCTTCTCGGGGAAGTATTGATTCACAAAATCAATACTTCCCACCCGGAACTCCCTGCCGCGCAGATAGTTCAGCGCCCCCGCGTCCGTGGGGAAGCGAAACCGCAGCGCATAGGAGTACAGCGCCTGGCCGCCGGTTTCGCCGCAGGCGCGGTTGCGCCGCTCGCTGCCGTATTTTCCGTCTCCCAGCAGCGGCCAGCCCGCGTGGGCCATCTGGGCCCGGATCTGGTGGGTGCGGCCGGTTAAGAGCGTGCACTCCACCAGACTCAGCCCGTCCCGGCTTTGCAGCACGCGGTAATCCGTCACGGCCGTGCGCGCCCCCGGCTCGGGCTTGGAACGGACATACACCCGGTTTTTCTTCGCGTCCTTAAACAGCCAGCCCTCCAGCCGCCCCTCGCCGGGGTGGGGACGGCCGTGGACCACGCAGAGATAGCGCTTTTCGATCTCCCGGTCACGGATTTTCTCGTTGAGAATGCGCAGAGCCTCCGCGTTTTTCGCCGCGATGACGATGCCGCCGGTGTTGCGGTCGATGCGGTTGCACAGCGCCGGGGCAAAGCTGTTCTCCCCCTGAGGGTCCCACTCCCCCCGCTGCCAGGCGTGGGCCTGGATGTTGGCCAGAAGGGTGTTGTAGTCCCATTTCCCGGCGCTGTGACAGAGCACGCCGGGCTTTTTGTCAGCCAGAAGCAGGTTTTCGTCCTCATACACCACGTCCAGCCGGGGGGTGCCGATCTTGAGATAGGCATTCTCCTCCCGGGGTGGGGCAAAAAATGCGTCGTTGATATACAGCTGCACGGTGTCGTTGAGGGCCAGACGCAGATCCCGCTTTGCGCCCCGGCCGTTGACCTTGATCCGCTTCAGACGGATATACTTTTGCAGCAGCGACTCCGGCAGCAGCGGCACGGCCTTTCCCACAAAGCGGTCCAGACGCTGCCCCGCGTCGTTGCCGCGGATTGTCAGCTCCCTCATATCGTCCTCCCCTTCCCCGCGCGCCGGGCATGCGGTGTTTTTTCCCGGGGTCTATTTTACCTGCTTTCTCCCGAAAAGTAAATCGTTACTCCGCCCCTCTCCACATAAAAATTGCCGGCAGCGGCGGGTCAGTCCCCGCAGGGCGAATTGTAAAATTATGCTTTACTTTTCCCGGAAAAGCGTCTACAATAATCGGCGAGGCTTTTATGATGTATCTCAAGAAAGGACGACAGTCAGCCATGAAAGTAAGATTCACCGAGACCGTATTGCGGGACGCGAACCAGTCACTGATGGCGACCCGGCTTCCCTACGCGGACTACGCGGATA
>CAJOPB010000145.1 GCA_905236305.1 uncultured Oscillospiraceae bacterium
TGGCACTATGTCCCTCAGACGGGCGCGGTGCCTCTGGTCAGCGACATGTCCTCGGACATTCTGACCCAGGAGCTGGATGTCAGCCGCTTCGGCATCATCTTTGCCGGGGCCCAGAAGAACATGGCCCCGGCCGGCGTCACCGTGGTGATTATCCGCAGGGACCTGGCCGGAAGGGAGCTGCCCTTCACCCCGCTGATGATGAACTATCAGACCATGATCGACAAGGACTCCATGTACAACACCCCACCCTGCTACAACATCTATATGCTGGGGCTGGTGCTCAAGTGGATTGACCGGCAGGGCGGCATTGCCGCGATGGACGCCATGAAGCGGGAAAAGAGCGGCGTGATCTACGATTTCCTGGAGGAGAGCAAGCTGTTCAAGGCCCACGCGGAAAAAGACAGCCGCAGCTTTATGAACGTCACCTTCCGTACGGGAGACGCGGAGAAGGACGCGGACTTCTGCCGCGCCGCCGCCGCCGCGGGCTTTGTCAACATCAAGGGCCACCGGCTGGTGGGCGGAATGCGCGCCAGCGTCTACAACGCCGTGCCCATGCGGGCAGCCACGGAGCTGGTGAAATTTATGAAGGAATACGAGGTAAAAAACCGTGCTTGAAATCAAGACCATGAACAAGATCGCCCAGCAGGGTCTGGACGTTCTGGCAAAAAATGGCTTTCTGGTGAATCCGGAGTCCGCGAACCCCGACGGTATGCTCATCCGCAGCGCCAAGCTGCACGACGAGGTGTTCGGCGACCGTCTGCTGGCCATCGGCAGAGCCGGAGCCGGTACGGACAACGTGCCCGTGGACCGCTGCACCCAGCAGGGAATCGTGGTATTCAACGCCGCGGGGGCCAATGCCGAGGCGGTGAAGGAGCTGACCCTCTGCGGCTTGCTGCTTGCCTCCCGGGACATCGCCGGGGGTATCGCCTGGGCAAAGAGCATCAGCGGCGCGGAGGACGTGGCTGCGGCGGTGGAAAAGGGCAAGAACAACTTTGTCGGCCCTGAGCTCCACGGCAAGAGCCTGGGCGTCATCGGCCTGGGGGCCATCGGCTCTCTGGTGGCAAACGCCGCGGTCAGCCTGGGCATGGAGGTCTGGGGCTACGACCCCTACATGTCCGTGGACGCGGCCTGGCGCCTGCGCAGCGAGATCAACCACGCCCCGGATCTCGATACCATCTATCGGGAGTGCGACTATCTGACACTCCACGGCGCCGCCACCGACGAAACCCGGGGGATGATCAACGCCGCCGCCATCGCAAAGATGAAGCCGGGCGTCCGCATTGTCAACTTCGCCCGGGGCGCTCTGATCAACGACACGGATATGCTCTCCGCCCTCAGCGTGGGCAAGGTGGCCCGCTATGTCACCGACTTCCCCAACAATACGCTCATCGGCGCCGCCGGCGTGGTGGCGATTCCCCATCTGGGGGCCTCTACCCCGGAGAGCGAGGACAAGTGCGCGGTGATGGCGGCCCAGGAGATTGCGGATTACCTGAAAAACGGAAATACCCGCAACAGCGTCAACCTGCCCAACGTGCATCTGGACCGGGCCGGCGTGTGCCGCCTGTGCGTGATCCACCGCAACGTGCCCCGGATGCTCAACCGTTTCCTGGACCTCATCGCCGGGCAGGACATCAACGTGGAGCACATGATCAACAAGGCCCGCGGTCAGATTGCCTATACCATCATAGACGCCGGCGATTCGCTGGACGCGGCCATCATCGAGAAGATCGCCTCCATGAAGGAGGTTTTGCGGGTCCGCGTCATCTGAGGGAAGGCCGCAGGGCTTTCCATGCAGGCAAAGCCTCGCAGAGCGCGCGCCCGGCGTCCCCCGCAGGCCGGACGCGCGCACAGCGCAGTGCTTTTCCCTGCATTTCGACGCCTCCGGCGTCTGAAATGCAACAAACACGCCGAATTTGTCGAAATAACGGTTGACAGAAGCAGCGGAATCGGATAAAATACGCTTATCTGAATTGGAAACAGTCTCTCTCTGAATTGCTTTTCCGAAGCAGGATACTCCGACCGCCCGCGCGCGCTGCCCCTTCCCTCGGGGAGGGCTGCGGCAAGGGCTGAGGCCATACGGACAGCCGGGTCGAATGCCGAATGACCCTCTCTGCCCTTGCGCAGGGGGGTTGGCAGCGGAAGCTGCCTTATTGATTGGGGCAATTACCCGTTTGCTGCGGCGCGGGTAAACGGCCCAGTTTTATAAGTTGGTTACTTTATAACCGCTATGCCATCGGGCATAAACTTGTGAAATGGTCAATAAGAGAGTAGGTAAAGCTATCTTTGCTTCAAAAGCTCTTTGGGCGCCGCTGGGCCGTCCCCTTGTGTTCTGGGGGGATTTTGTGCGCAGCGCAGGGGATTTTTCACAGGTGATATGCCAATACTGGGCATATCACCTTAATTTTTTTGCGGGGAGGGAAGGCGCGTTATGGGAAAAATTATCGAGCTGAAAAATGTCTCCAAGTCCTTTGACGGAGAAGTGGTGCTGGACCACATCAACCTGGAGATCGACGACAACGAATTTCTCACGCTGCTGGGACCCAGCGGCTGCGGGAAGACCACAACGCTGCGGCTGATCGGCGGCTTTGAGCAGCCCGACGAGGGAGAGCTGCTCTTTATGGGCCGGCGGATCAACGACGTGCCGCCCCACAAGCGGAACGTGAACACCGTATTTCAGAAATACGCGCTGTTTCCCCACCTCAACGTCTTTGAAAACGTGGCCTTTCCCCTGCGGGAGCGCAGAGCGCCCAGGGCGGAGATCGAGGAAAAGGTGCGGGAGATGCTGTCTCTGGTCATGCTCTCCGGCTTTGCCAACCGGAGGGTGACCAGCCTTTCCGGCGGCCAGCAGCAGCGCGTGGCCATCGCCCGGGCGCTGATCGGCCGGCCCAAGGTGCTGCTGCTGGACGAGCCCCTGGCGGCTCTGGACTTAAAGCTCCGGAAGGATATGCAGCAGGAGCTGAAAAAGATTCAGAAGGCCACCGGCATCACCTTTGTCTTCGTCACCCATGACCAGGAGGAGGCGCTGACGATGTCAGACACCATCGTGGTGATGAGCGAGGGACGCATCCAGCAGATCGGCTCCCCCACCGACATCTATAACGAGCCGAAAAACGCCTTTGTGGCGGATTTCATCGGAGAGAGCAATATTCTTGACGGCGTGATGCTCTCCGACTTTAGCGTACACTTTTCCGGGCAGACCTTCCGCTGCGTGGACGCCGGCTTTGGCGAGCGGGAGCAGGTGGATGTGGTGGTCCGTCCGGAGGACGTGGACATTGTCCCCGTGGAGGCGGGAAAGCTGCAGGGCGTGGTCACCAGCGTCACCTTTATGGGGGTCCACTATGAGGTGATCGTAGACATCGGCGGCTTCAAGTGGATGATTCAGACCACCGATTATGTGGCCGAGGGAGAGCACGTGGGGCTGGAAATCGTGCCGGACGCCATCCATATCATGAAAAAATCCGAGTATTCCGGGCTGTACGGCGACTACTCCTCCTTCTCCAACGAGCTGGATGAGCTCTCCGACCCGGACGCGGTGCCGGAGGAGGAGAGCACATGAGCAGAGAAGTTGCCCCTGCGCGCCGCGGCGTCGGGCCGGCGCTGGCCCCCTACACCGTCTGGGCGGCGCTGTTTATCGTTGTGCCGCTGCTGTTCGTGGCCTACTATGCCTTTACGGACAACAGCTTCGCGTTCACTCTGGAGAATATCTCCCGCTTTTTCACCGCCAAGAGCACGGCCGAGGGCAGAGAACAGCGGACCTACCTGGTGATCTTCTGGCGCTCCTTACGGCTTGCAGTGATCTCCACGGTGCTGTGCCTGCTTCTGGGCTATCCTCTGGCCTATATCATGGCCCGGTCCGGCGCACGGCGGCAGCGGGTGATGATGATTCTGGTGATGATCCCCATGTGGATGAATTTTTTGATCCGCACCTACGCCTGGATGACCATTTTGCAGGATACCGGCATCCTGAACGGCTTCCTTGCCCTCCTGGGGCTGGGGCGCGTCCATATCATCGGCACGGAGTCGGCCGTGGTGATCGGCATGGTGTATGACTATCTGCCCTATATGGTCCTGCCCATCTATTCCATCATGGCGAAGATGGACGTGAAGCTGCTGGAGGCGGCCCGGGATCTGGGCTGCAACAGCTTTTCCGTGCTGCGGCGGGTGATCCTCCCCCTGAGCCTTCCGGGGGTGCTCAGCGGCGTCACAATGGTGCTCATCCCCTCGGTCAGCACCTTTTATATCTCCCAGAAGCTGGGCAACGGCAAATTCTTCCTCATCGGCGACGCCATTGAGGGACAGTATACCGCCAACAATCTCCACTTCGCCGCGGCCATGGCGTTTATCCTGATGGTGGCCCTGCTTGCGGTGATGGCCGTGATGAAGGAGCTGACAAACCGCCATGTGAGAGGGGGGAGCGGAGCGTGAAAACCGCGTCGAAAATCTATACGGCTCTGATCTTTCTCTTTCTCTTTGCGCCCATCGCCATTTTGCTGGTGTTCTCCTTTAACGAGGCCAAGAGTCTTTCGGTGTTCTCCGGCTTCTCCCTGAAGTGGTATGCCGAGCTGTTTCACGACAGCGCAACGCTGGAGAGCGTCCGAAACACCCTGCTCCTGGCAGTCAGCGCCATGGCGCTCTCCACCGTGATGGGCACCGCGGCCAGTGTGGGCATCCACCATCTGCGCTCCCGCTGGCTCAGGGCCGCGCTGAACACCGCAACGGACATCCCCATGACCAACCCGGACATCATTACAGGCATCTCCCTGATGCTGATGTTTGTGTTTGTGGGGCGTCTGTTCGGCCTGGCCAACAGTCTGAGCTTCTGGACCATGCTCATTGCCCATGTGACCTTCTGCCTGCCCTACGTCATCCTGCAGGTGCTGCCGCGGCTCAACCAGATGGACCCAAGCCTCCCCGAGGCCGCCATGGACCTGGGCTGCACCCCGCTGCGGGCCTTTCTCAAGGTCACGATTCCGGAGATTCTGCCGGGGATTCTGACCGGCGCGGTAATGGCCTTTACCATGAGTCTGGACGACTTTGTCATCAGCTATTTCACCGCCGGAGCGGGCTTTCAGACCCTGCCGATCCGCATCTACAATATGACGAAAAAGACGGTTACGCCCAAGATGTACGCGCTGGCCACCATTATCTTCTTCGTCATTCTGGCGCTGCTGCTGATCTCCAACCTGACGGGCGGAGACGCGGGGGAACCGCGCAAGCCCCGGCGCACACGGCGGAAAAAGGTCCTGCACGCCCCGGAGGTAAAAAATGACTATGTATTTGCTGAAATCAACACCGGGAGGTAGCTCTATGAAAAAAATCGTATCCCTTGTCCTGGCATCGGCGCTTAGCCTGTCTCTCTGCGCCTGCGGCGCTTCCGGCGGAAGCACCGACGGCAGCGGCGGAGCCCTCACCCTGAATGTCTATAACTGGGGGGAGTATATCTCCGACGGCAGCGAGGGCAGCTATGACACTGTCCGGGAGTTTGAGAAATGGTATCAGGAGACCTACGGCCAGAGGCTGCGGGTCAACTACGACACCTATGCCTCAAACGAGGACATGTATGCCAAGCTCTCCGCCGGCGCGGTGAGCTATGATGTGGTCATCCCTTCGGACTATATGATCGCCCGGATGGCGGAGGAGGGAATGCTCCTGGAGCTGGACTTCAACAACATTCCCAATTACGGAAATATCGACGACAGCTTCAAGGGACTTTACTATGACCGGGAGAACAAATATACCGTCCCCTACGCCTATGGCATTGTGGGCGTAATCTGGAACGCCAACGAGGTGGACCCTGCCGACGCGCAGGGCTGGGACCTGCTGTGGAACGACAAATATTCCGGCCGCATCCTCTCCTTCAACAACTCCCGGGACGCCTTTGGCACCGCGATGTACAAGCTGGGCCTGGATGTGAACACCACGGACAAGGCCGACTGGGATGCCGCCCACGACGCCCTGATGGCCCAGCGTCCGCTGCTCTACGGGCAGGTCATGGATGAGATCTTCAACCTGATGGAGTCCGGCGAAGCCGCGGTGGGCGCCTACTATGCCGGCGACTATTTCACCATGCTGGACAACCAGGCCGGCAACGTGGACCTGCGCTTTTATTACCCCGAGCCCACCAACTACTATGTGGACGCCATGTGCATTCCCACCTGCTGCCAGCACAAGGAGCTGGCGGAATGCTTCATCAACTTCATGCTGGACCGGGACGCCGCCGTCGCCAACGCGGAGTATACCTGCTATGCCTCCCCCAACCGGGTGGTCTTCACCGACGCGGAATATATCGAGGAGCTGGGCGAGGAGGCCATGGAGATCCTCTACCCCGGGATCTCGGACTTCGCCGCGGAGTATAACAAATATGCCTATCAAAATCTCAGCAACGAGATGCTGGACTACCTCAACTCCCTGTGGGAGACGGTAAAGATCAACTGACTGCGGCGGCGAGTGCGGCAGCGCGGAGGGTTTCAAGGGCGCGCATCACCGTTACTCCGGCGCCGGGCCGGTATCCCCGGGGGCGGGCTGCGCTCCGGCTCCGATTTTAAGCCACGCAGGGATTCCAGGGGCTCGAAGCCGAGCTGCTCCCAGCGCTGGAAGGTGCTTTTCCAATCTGTCATGGGGCGGCCGCAGACCTTCCAGCCGTTGGAATTGTAATAGTCCATGAATCTGACGGGGTCTACGCTGCTGTTTCGCTCCCGGCAGTAGCCTGACACCTCGGTGAGGGTCGGGGGGCGGAGGCGCGGCTGCGGCGGCGCGGTTTGTCGGACGGCCGCGTGATCTCCCGCCTCCTCCTTCCGCGCCGGGGGCGCGCTCTGTGCCGGGGGCGCGCTCTGTGCCGGGGGCGCGCTCTGTGCCGGGGCCGCGTCCCGGGCGCAGTCCGGGGGCAGCTCCACCAGCAGGAGCTCGGGGCGTATCCGGCGGTTTCTGCGGCGGGCGGTGATTGTGAGGAACTGCTCCTGGACCTCCCGGCTGGTCAGCACCTTCTCCCGCTCATAGAGCTCCCGGTCAAAGATGCCGCATCTGAGGCAGGCCTCCACCACCTGTTCCAGCTTCTCCCGGCTCTCGCCCATCTTGTGGGCCATGAGCATCTGCCGCTCCTCCGTCCAGGGCAGATAGTAGCCCTCGCGCCCAAAGAGGGTCTGCATCAGCCGGACCACCATCCCAAAGCCCGTCATCCCAAACTCCGCCTCGATCAGCTCCATCCGGTCGTCCGGTATGGTGTCCAGGGGGAAATAGTCAATGCCCTGCTTCATCACAGCGCGCGCCTCCTTATCTCAACCGAAAAGCAATCCGCTTCCTTCTCCGGCTTTCATTATAGCACATCACCTTACTGACATTCACTGACATCTTTTATCTCTCATACTATTTTTCAATAAAATGCTTCATTTTATTGAAAAGGCACCGCGCAAAGCGCGTTGCCCGTTTTGTGCCAAAAGGCACAAAA
>CAJOPB010000146.1 GCA_905236305.1 uncultured Oscillospiraceae bacterium
GGCCCACAAGCGCTATCTCAACGACTGGTTCACCGGGAAATGGCCCGGCAGCTGGGCCCGGGGCGAGCTGTATAACGACGACCCCCGGCTGGGGGACGCCCGCCTCTGCGGCACCACGGCCTCCCTCTGCGGCATCGAGACCGAGGTGAGCTGGGAGGAAAAGGTGCGGGCCATGGACTGCGACATCATGCTCCACGCCTGGATGTTCACCCAGAGCGGCATTCCCGTGCTCTACAGCGGCGACGAGGTGGCCAAGCTCAACGACTACACCTACCATGACGACCCGGAGAAGGCCGCCGACAGCCGCTATCTCCACCGGGGACACTATGACTGGAGCCTCTCCGAGCTGCGCCACAACCCCGACTGCCGCCAGGGCAAGCTGTTCCTGAGCCTGATGAAGCTGGCCGAGGTGCGCCGGAGCAACCCCGTCTTCCGCTCCGATGCGGAGGTCTTCCCCTTCTACACCGGCTCCGACCACGTGCTGGGCATCTGCAGGCGGTATGAAGGCCAGACGCTGGTGGGCCTTTTCAACTTCTCCGAGAATCCGCAGGTCATCCTCCATCTGGACGGCAAGGAGGAGCTGATGTCCAACGCCGCCGAGCTGCGGGAGGACACCGTCCGTCTCCAGGGCTACGGCTTCACCTGGTTTCTTGTGAAGGACGCTTAAAACAAAAACCGTTCCGCACCTCCGTCCGCCGCGGCCCGGGCTTCTCCGCTCCGTCCGCCGCGGCGGGCGGACACACAAATCCATCCATCGGGAGGTAACGACATGGCGGCTTCCTGGCTCCGGGATGCGATCTTTTATGAGATCTATCCCCAGTCCTTTTTTGACAGCAACGGCGACGGCATCGGGGACTTAAACGGCATCCGGCAAAAGCTGGACTATGTCCGGGACCTGGGGTGCAGTGCGCTGTGGCTCAACCCCTGCTTCGACTCTCCCTTTCGTGACGCGGGCTATGACGTGCGGGACTATTGCCTTGTGGCCCCCCGCTACGGCACCAACGCAGACCTGGAGGCACTGTTTCAAGCCGCCCACGACCGGGAAATGCACGTGATTCTGGACCTGGTGGCGGGACACACCTCGGAGGAGCACCCCTGGTTTTTGCAGAGCCAGCGGGCGGAGCGCAACGCTTACTCCGACCGCTATATCTGGACGGACTTTGTATTTCGCTGGTGCCGGGACCTCACGGCCATCGCCGGTGAGAGCGAGCGCAGCGCCTCCTATATCACCAACTTCTTTAAGTGTCAGCCCGCCCTGAACTACGGCTTTCTCCGCCCCACGGAGCCGGAGTGGCAGCAGCGTGCGGATTCCCCCGCGGCGCTGGAAACCCGGGAGGCGCTGAAGGACATCATGCGCTTCTGGCTGGACCGGGGCTGCGACGGCTTTCGGGTGGACATGGCCGCCTCGCTGGTCAAGCACGACGATGCGCAAAAAAGCGGCACCTCCGCCATCTGGCGGGATGTGCGGGCCATGCTGGACCGGGACTATCCCCAGGCCGTGCTGGTGTCCGAGTGGGACTGCCCCCAGCAGGCCCTGACAGCGGGCTTCGACTGCGACTTTTACCTCAACAACCGGGGCAACGGCTACACCACCCTGATGCGGGACTATATCAACGACCCTGCCAACGGCGTCGGCGGCGACGTGCTCACCGGCGCGGACCACAGCTATTTCAAAAAGGACGCCGGCGGCGACATCCGGCGCTTTCTCTCCGATTATCTTGCCCGGTATGAGGCCACCCGCGGCCGCGGCTACATCTCCCTCATCACCTGCAACCACGACACGGTGCGGCCCAGCTGGAATCTGGACCGGCGGGAGCGGGAGCTGGCCTTCGCCTTCCTTTTCACCATGCCCGGGGTGCCCTTCCTCTACTACGGGGACGAAATCGGAATGCGGTATCTGCCCCTGCCCACCAAGGAGGGCGGCTATTTCCGCACCGGCTCCCGTACCCCCATGCAGTGGAGCGGCGAACGGAATCTGGGCTTTTCCACTGCCCCGGCGGAGGACCTCTATCTCCCCGTGGACGACGCCCCTGACGCCCCCAACGTGGCGCAGCAAATGCGCGATGGCGCCTCCTTCCTCTCCTTCGTCCGGCAGCTTCTCGCCCTGCGGCGCGCAGAGCCCGACCTGCAGGCGGACGCCCCCTTCTCCGTGGTCTGCGACGGCCCCGACGCCCCCTTTGTCTACCGCCGGGGCAGCCTGATCTGCGCCGTAAACCCCTCCGGCAGCCCCCGCAGCGCCGCCCTCTATGCCGGCGGCTGGAGACCGCTGTTTGAGACCGGCTCCTGTGCCGTAACCGGCAGCCGCCTGGACCTGGGACCCCAGAGCTTTGCGGTCCTCCGCGCCTGATAATGAAAACGCCCTGAACGAAATAACCGCTATATATGCCCGGAGAGGCCCCCTCGGGGGTCTCTCCGGGCATATATAGCGGCTGCTTTTCCGTGGGGGACTGTGCATTTCCTGCAAAGCCCATTTTTCTCTCCGGTTTCATACTATTTTTCAATAAAATGCTTCATTTTATTGAAAAGGCACCGCGCAAAGCGCGTTGCCCGTTTTGTGCCAAAAGGCACAAAA
>CAJOPB010000147.1 GCA_905236305.1 uncultured Oscillospiraceae bacterium
AAATTGTTTAAGGAATAGCTATTATTTCAGAATATGCAGGAGAAAGCAGATGGAAAATAGCCGAAAAAGGATGTGCAAAGTTTGAGTCAATTATATTCGCTGGAATTGCGTTGTGCCTCCCTGCAATGCTATACGTTTTCCGTATTGGAAGATACGATACTTCTATTGGACTTTTTACACCTCAAACGATATAGTAGAAGCATAAAACCTCCGGCTGCTGCAAGCGTTGTGTTTTATAGAAAGAAGGGAGCGAAGGAATATGCCGAAGCCTGACAAAGCCCCACCCGATGCGCTGGTCCGCCTGGATGACACAATTTTCAATGTGATGAAGGCAGTCTCCTATGTATCCGCAGTATGTCTGCTGGTCATCACCGTGCTGTCCACTTTTGACGTGGCCGGCACCAAAATCTTCAAGCACGGGATCACCAACGCCACGGACATCGTCACTTATCTGAATATCCCGGTGGTGTTCCTCTCCACGGCCTTTGTGCAGCTAGAGCGGGGGCACACCCACATCGACCTGATCTATACCCATTTTCCCAAAGGTGTCCAAAAGCTGATCCACACAGTCGGGAATCTTCTCGGCCTGGCTGTCTCAATTTTCATCGGGTACCGCGCAATCCTGCTGACAACGCAGAAGCTTGCCAGCGTGGAGAAAAGTTCTTCCGCAGCGAGCGCATTTATCGTCTGGCCCTTTGCTGCCCTGATTGCACTGGGATTCTTCCTTCTGGCCTGCGCGTTTCTCTGGAGTCTGATCCGGGAGTTTGTGCTTCCTCCCCGGACTTTCTTCTACCCGGAGCCGGAGAACGCACCGCAGATGGAACAAATGCCCGAGGAGAAAGGAGATAAGGAGTTATGACGCCGGATATGATTGTCGGCCTGGTGGTCTTTGCCGTGATGATCCTCTGCGTGCTGATCGGCATTCCGATCTTTGTGGCCATGCTGGCCGCCTCCGCCGTGGGTTTCTGGCTCATCGGCGGGCCGAATATGATGATCACCCAGTTCACCACTGCGCCCTTCTCCCTGGGAGCATGACAGCCTTTCCAAGGGCGTCGTGGACGTGGCCTTCATGTCTATGGGCCCCATGATCGCGCTGAAATGGCATGAGGTCGCCCCCTTCTTCGTTTCCGTCAACGAATATTCCGCAGGCAACTACTTCACCATCGGCCTGGACAAGTGGAACAGCCTCTCGGCGGACACCCAGGCCCTGTTCCAGGAGGCTATGGACGCCACCGCAGCCTACAGTGTGGAGCTGATCACGGAACAGGAGGCTGCCGTGGCCGACGCCCTGGAGGCGGCGGGCGGCAAGCTGCTGGCGCTGAATGACGCGGACACTGCGGCCCACAACGAGGCGCTGTGGAAGGTCGCCCTCACCGACTGCCGCGCCCTGGCGCAGAGCGCCAACTGTGTAGACGACATGGAGACCGTGCTCTCCGCCTGCAGCGAGTATCTGAAGCTGCCGCTGGAGTAAGGCAATTCTCGGATCATATGGGTTTCCCCTCCCCCGAAAGGGGAGGGGAAATGTTATATTGAACTCAAATAAAAAGCGAAGAAAGGAACGACAGAAATGCGAGCAGCGGTATTTTACGGAGCGGGCGATATTCGGATCGAGGAGCGGCCCATCCCCAAGGCTGGCCCCGGCCAAATGGTGGTTAAGATCGACTACTGCGGCGTCTGCGGCACCGACATCGAGGCATACAGGCATGAGATCGTGAAGCCTGTCATCGTACTGGGGCATGAGAATGTGGCCACGGTCTATGAGGTGGGCGAGGGCGTCACCAAATTCAAGGTGGGCGATCGGGTCCTCTGCGGGCCTCCCAGCTACTGCGCGGAGGGCTGCGCCTCCTGCCGCAGCGGCAGGCCCAACATCTGCTCCTTCGGCTTCCCCCGCACCAACGGTATCGGTGGTCCCGACGGCGGCTACGCCGAGTATATGCTGGTAGGCGATGTGGACCACACCATGATTATTCCGGTGCCGGAGGGTGTCGATCCGAAGGACGCGGTGCTGTTTGACGTGATCTGCGTCTCTCTCCACGGCTTGCGCCGGAGCAATTTCAAGTTCGGCGATACCGTGGCGGTCTCCGGCGCCGGCCCTATCGGGTTGGCCGCGATCCAGCTTGTCAAGGCAGCCGGCGCCCGCCGGGTGGTCGCCATTGACATCAGCGACGAGAAATTTCCGCTGATGAAGGCATACGGCGCGGATGTATGTATCAACGCCGCGACAAGCCCGGACCTGGCAGGCGCGGTGCGCGAGGCCGTCGGAAATGCGGACGGCGCGGACGTGACCCTGGAATGCTCCGGCAGTCAGGCCAGCCTGGTGAACTGCGTGATGCAGGTGGCCAAACCCGGCAGCCAGGTGGTGATGGTGGGCATTGTTGCCCAACCTCTGGACCAACTGGTGCTGGCTCCCGTAATCCCCCAGGAGATTGACTTCCTCAGTTCATTTGTATATACGCCGGAGGAAATTGAGATCTATCTGGATATGCTGAAAGCCGGTAAAATTCATTTCCCCGGCATGGTAACAGATGTGATCCGGTTGGAGGATTGCGTGGAAAAGGGCGTGGCCCGGGCCGACCGCAGCGGCCAGATCAAGATCCTGATTGATCCCAGCTTAAAATAAGCAGGCCAAAGACGCGCCATATCAAATCGGCGCGTTTTTTGCGTAAAAGAAAAACTTCAGGACCGTGGCAATATAAAGCAGAGTCGTTCTGGCTGAGCTCTGGAACGCTCCTGCGCATTCATCCCGATTCCTCCCGCAGAAATCTGCAAATCAGCTCCGCCAGAGCATCTGTTTCCTCCAGGCCAAAAACCGGTACACCGGAGGAGGCGGTTTTTCCATCCGTCACCAATGCGAGAAGCGTCGCACGCGCGCAGACCGGCGCGGGAGAATTATCCCTGCGCCAAACCTCTATCTTTGGATAGTCCGTCCACTTAAAACCTTCCAGCAGAATCAGCTCTGCCTCCGGGTAGAGTGCGGCCAGCTCTGCTTCTGTCACAACAGCATATTTTACGGCCTGCAGCTTCTCCCTGTCGTAAATCGCCGCACCGACTGCACCGGCGCGAAGCATACGCCAGGTATCTGTTCCCTCCCGGTCGGCGTCGAAGCCGTGGCCGTCGTGCTTGATCACAGCAGTACGCACGCCCTTTTCCGCCAGAACGGGAATCAGTTTTTCCAGCAGGGTTGTTTTTCCGGAGTTCTTCACGCCGGAGACTGCGAGAATTTTTTGTTTCCTCTGCGTCTCATTTTTCATGTTGCATTCGTTCCTTTCGTTTCGGCACTGCACGATGGCCTGTAAGCTGCCGCTACCATAGTCCGGGATTTCATTTCTCATAATACTGCGTGCTCCCGCGCAAAAGTTCATCCACGGATATAATAAAGGCAGCCGTGAAAAGAATCAAGATGATCAGCGGCAATGAGCTCCAGCTTCGCACTCCCGGCTTTCACTCTGATTCCGCCGGGCTTGACGGTGCCCGGCCTTTGTGCTAAGATGTAAACGGCTAATACGAAACTTCTATAAACTGCTTTCATCCGTTCAAGCTTTTTATTGCGCTGTAGGCGCGTAAAAGTTTGTATGAGATGGGTTTTCAGCGCATTTCGTGCTGAAAACGCCCGCGTGTAGCGCGGCGTTTCTGATGAAAGCATTTAATCAGAAAATAGTATAAGCTTCGATTTCCCCTCGTCCGAAAGGGGAAAATTTCGTTCGTCACTGCATTTTCTGCGGGTAAAATCGTATATGGAGTTTCCGATCCATCCGGCCTAAAGCTCTTGCCAGGGCCGTATGGACGACGATACCGCGCCCGCGGTATCTCAGAGTTGGAGTGGAAACGCTCCGGCTTTCCGTGTTTGAGAAGGGGACAAGCTGATATTCCAAGGGGGAAGTCTGTCTTTTTTCAGACTTCCCCCTTTTTTGAGGTGCACTATGAAGGAAATCAAAACCGTATCTGCCGTGGGGCATGTGCTCTGCCACGACATGACGCAGATCCTCCCCGGCGTGAGCAAGGATGCGCGTTTCCGTAAGGGCCACATCGTTACGGAGGAGGATATCCCCGTGCTGCTGCGCATGGGCAAGGAGACACTGTATGTCTGGGAAAGGACGCCGGGGATACTCCATGAGGATGAGGCTGCGGAGCGGCTGCGGGCGCTGTGTCAGGGACAATATATGCGCGCCTCCGCACCTAAAGAGGGCAAAATCGAGCTGATTGCCGGGATCGACGGCCTGCTGCGGGTGGACGTTGGCCGTCTGGAGGCCGTGAACGCCATCGACCAGCTGATGATTGCCACGCGCCACAGCATGACGCCGGTCCGTGTCGGAGACAAGCTGGCGGGAATGCGGGTAATTCCGCTGGTAATTGAAGAAGCAAAGCTTGCGGAGGCGGAGCGGGTCTGCGGGCCGGCGCCGCTGCTGGAAATCCTCCCCTACAAGCTGAAAACCGCCGCCGTCATCACCACAGGAAGTGAAGTGGCGAAGGGATTGATAAAAGATTCCTTCACCCCCGTCCTGCTCCAAAAGCTGACGGACTACGGCATCGAGGTTGCCCACCGCAGCGCCCCCGGGGACGACCGCGCCGCCATCACCGCGGAGATTCACACAGCTCTCAGCGCGGGCGCGGATATCATCCTCTGCACCGGGGGCATGAGCGTGGACCCCGACGACCGCACCCCCGGCGCGATCAAAGATTCCGGCTGCGAGATCGTCACCTACGGTGCCCCGGTACTGCCGGGGGCCATGTTCCTGTTGGGGTATTTTGAAAAGAACGGAACACCGGTTCTTGGCCTGCCCGGCTGCGTGATGTACGCCAAAACCACAATCCTTGACCTGATGCTGCCCCGGATCGCGGCAGGCGTGCGGGTGACAAAGCAGGATATAGTCAGACTTGGCCACGGCGGACTGTGCCTGAACTGCCCGGTGTGTACCTGGCCCGCCTGCGGCTTTGGCAAGGGAGGTTAAAAATATGGAGACAGAAATATCCGTCGAGCGTGCGGTGGAGTTGATCACCGGGTCTGTGCAGCCCCTTGGCGTCGAAGAAATTCCTGCAACGCAGGCCCACAGGCGGGTGCTTGCTGCTCCGGTCCGCGCTCCCATCGACCAGCCGCCCTGGCCCCGCTCCCCGCTGGACGGGTACGCGCTGCACGCCGCTGACAGCGCGCTGGCAAGCCGGGAGACGCCCGCTGTGCTCCGTGTCACAGACACGATCTACGCCGGCGGCTGGTCCGGCGAAGCTGTGGGGTCGGGGGAATGCGTCCGCCTCATGACTGGCGCGCCCATTCCCGCCGGCTGCGACTGCGTCATCCGTCAGGAGGACACGGACGTGGGCACGGAACAGGTGCAGATTTTCAAATCTCTGCGTCCCTGGGAGAACTACTGCTTCCCCGGCGAGGATTTTAAAAAAGGCGACATTCTGCTCGCGGCGGGAACACGGCTGTCGGGGAACGCCCTCGGCATTCTGGCCTCCGCGGGGCTGCTGCGGGAGGAGGTTTCACTCCCGGTCTGCCGCGTCCCCCGCTGCGCTCTGCTCTGCACTGGGGACGAGCTGGTCCCGAACACCCTTCACCCGCTGCCGCCGGGGAAAATCTATTCCTCCAACGAAGCGGTACTGTGCGCACGGCTGAGAGAACTGGGCATGGAGGTTGCTTCTGTGCGCAGCGCCTTCGATGACGCAGCGGCACTGGCCGCGGAGATTCGGGAGGCGATGAAAATCGCGGACATGGTCCTTACCACCGGCGGTGTCAGCGTGGGGGCGAAGGATATTTTACATGAAACGCTGCCGCTGCTGGGGGCAGAGCGGCTGCTGTGGCGCGTGGCGTTGAAGCCGGGGTCGCCGCTGATGTACTCCCTCTATGAGCAAAAGCCCATCCTCTCCCTGTCAGGAAATCCCTTTGCGGCCTCGGCCACCTTTGAGCTCTTTGCCCGTCCGCTTTTTGCGCAGCTGGCGGGAGCGGCGGATTTGGCGCTCCAGGTGTTCCCGGCAGTTCTGGACACTCCCTTCCAAAAGCACAGCGGCGTGCGGCGGTTTGTGCGGGGAGTGTTTTGTGGGGGGCATGTGACGCTCCCGGAGGGCCACAGCTCCGGACTTCTGCGCTCCGCCGCGGGGACCAACTGCCTGGCGGAGATTCCCGCCGACGCCGGACCGCTGCCGGCGGGATGTACGATAACCGTATATCTGCTGTAAAACCTCCGCGTGTTACGCGGCGTTTCCGATTCAAGAATTGAATCGGAAAATAGTATAAAGCCGCCCTTTTGTAATAACATTCCCTGAATAAGGAAGGAAAAGTACACATGAACAGAAAAAAGATCATCACACTGACACTGGCGCTCACGATGCTGTTTACGCTCGGCGCCTGCGGGAATGGCACCGCAGCAGCAGGCGCCGGGTCCGCCGAACCGGCAAAGACGCAGACGCCGGTACAGACGCAGGACATCCCGCAGGAGCAGACTTCCGTGCAGGAAACGGTGCCCGCCCAGGAGCCGCCGGCTGAGAAGACGGAGCTCATCGTCTTTGCCGCTGCGTCCCTCACCGAGTCGCTGGATGCCATCATAGCGGATTACAGGACGGCTGCGCCCAACGTGACGATTACCCCCAACTATGATTCCTCCGGCACCCTCAAAACCCAGATTGAGAACGGAGCGGATGTCGATATCTTCATCTCTGCGGGACAGAAGCAGATGAATCAACTGGACATCACCGCAAGCACCGAGGTCAACACAGACGGTCTGGACTTCGTACTGGAGGGCACCCGAATTGACCTGCTGGAAAATAAGGTGGCCCTTGTTGTCCCCGAGGGAAATCCCAAGGACATCAACTCCTTTGACGATCTCGTCGCCGGGCTGCAGGATGGCAGCGTGATGCTGGCCATGGGCAACAGCGATGTACCGGTAGGCCAGTATACCCAGAATATTTTTGCATACTGCGGCCTGGACGAGGAAGCGCTGGCCAACAGCGGCGTCCTGACTTACGGCTCCAACGTCAAGGAGGTCACGACACAGGTCAGCGAGGCGACGGTGGACGCGGGGATCATCTACGCCTCCGACGCCTATTCCGCCGGACTGACCGTCGTGGCGCTTGCCACCAGCGAGATGACCGGCGGCCGCGTCGTCTATCCCGCCGCCGTGATGAATGTCACAAAGAACGAGGCTGCAGCCCGGGCGTTTCTGGACTTCCTGACCGGACCTGCCGCCTCCGCGGAGTTTGCCGCCGTGCTCTTTACGCCGCTCAGTTAACGTTCGGAGAAGTATCACATGGATTGGTTTCCGCTGTGGAACTCGCTGCGTATCGCGCTGATTTCCACCATTCTCATCTTCTTTGCCGGCATCTTCGCCGCCTATTATATTGCAAAAGCGCCGCGTGCCGTCAAAGGAATCCTCGATGCGATTCTGACGCTCCCGCTTGTGCTGCCGCCCACGGTCGTAGGCTATTTGCTTTTGCGGATTCTGGGGCCGCGGCGTGTTGTCGGACGGTGGTTTCTGAAGATGTTTGCGCTCAGGCTGACCATGACCTGGTGGTCGGCGATTTTCTCCACCGCGGTGGTGATCTTTCCGCTGATGTACCGCACGGCACGCGGAGCCTTTGAGGCTTTTGACCGAACCCTCTCTGACGCGGGGAAAACGCTGGGCCTGAGCAATGTCTATATTTTCTGGCGCATCCGTATGCCCTGCTGCCGGCAGGGAATTCTGGCAGGCACCGTGCTGGCCTTTGCCCGGGCCCTTGGCGAATACGGAGCCACCAGCATGATCGCCGGCTATACGCCCGGGAAAACCGCCACAATCTCCACGACCGTCTACCAGCTCTGGCGCACCAACGACGACGCGGGAGCCTTTCGCTGGGTCATGGTCAATCTGGCAATCTCCGCCGTGGTGCTGCTGGTGGTAAACATGCTGGAGGGCCGGCAGAAACGGAGGGGAAAAGGATGAGCCTTGAAGTCGATATTCAAAAGGAGCTGGGCGACTTCCATTTGAAAAGCACATTTACGATCGACAAGGGCATCGTGGGTCTTCTCGGCGCGTCGGGCAGCGGCAAAAGCATGACCCTCAAATGCATCGCCGGTATCGAAAAGCCCAGCCGCGGACGCATCGTGCTGGACGGGGTCACGCTGTTTGATTCAGAGAGGCATATCAACCTCCCTCCGCAAAAGCGGAAGGTAGGGTATCTGTTTCAAAGCTATGCGCTGTTTCCCCACATGACAGTCCGAAAAAACATCCTCTGCGGGCTGCACGCGGTGAAGGACCGGGCGGAGCGCACTGCGCGTCTGAATGAGGCGCTGCATTGCTTTCAGCTGGAGGATGTGGCAGAGCACCGCCCCTCGGAGCTCTCCGGCGGACAGGCCCAGCGAACCGCGCTGGCTCGAATCCTCGTCAACCGGCCGAAGCTGCTGATGCTGGACGAGCCCTTCTCCGCACTGGACTCCCATTTGCGCCTCCAACTCCAGATCGAACTGAAGGAGCGCCTCTCCGAGTATGGCTGCGCAGTACTGATGGTGACCCACAGCCGCGAGGAGGCATACCACATGTGCGGCGCAATCACAATTCTTGATGACGGCCGGCTCGGCCCCATTCGGAAAACAAAGGAGCTGTTTGCCGATCCCGGCAGCTTTACGGCGGCCAGAATGACAGGGTGCAAAAATATAGCCCGCGCCATAAAGATGGGAGAGTATGAAGTGGAGGTGCCGGAGTGGAACGTGCGCTTTATGACAAAAAATGCCGTGCGGGATGATCTGAAGGGTGTGGCGTTTCGGGCACACTATCTGAATGCGCGTACTGCGGCAAATCGCTTTCCTGTTCGTTATGTCGGTGAGATGGAGGAGCCGTTTGAATGGATTTTGCTGTTCCGCTACGCAGGACAGAACCCCGAAAGTCCGCCTGTCTGGTGGCGTATGCCAAAGGATGCCCGCCCGCAGCATTTCCCGGAAATGCTGGGTCTCGCGCCGGTCAATCTGTTCTTACTGTATGATGACAGCTGAATGCTTCGATTGGTGAAAAATGGAAGGCCGCGGTGAAGCAGGTTACAGAAATGCCGCCCTTTGCCGCCATGCGGGCATAATGGCGGCAGCACAGGAAATAACAGAAAATATATGCCGGAAAACCTCCGACGCTCTCGTACATATATTGCGTCCGGGGCAGTTCCTGTGTCCGATACGCACACGCTTACCGGATAACGCTTGCCTTTGGATGTTTTTGCGTGTACAATAAAACCGTTCCCAGAGCTATGAGCGCTCCATCGCAGGGGCCGCGTGCCGGCTGTTTTCCCTTTGAGACCGGCAGGATTTTGCAGCGCAGAGCCGGCAACTCTCATTTGCCGGCAGCTGCAGAAGGCGGATGTAAGGACAGCAATACATTGCAGGAGGATAGAAGAATATGCCAAAAATCTTTGCGACCCAAAATCCGGAAATTTCCCGGCGCGAGCTAGACCACATGTCACTTTCCCGCCTTGTCGCCGGGGAATGCATGGTACTGTTGGAGAACGACGGAGCGCTTCCGCTGCGGCCTGTCGGAAAGCTCGCCCTCTACGGCAGCGGCGCACGCCAGACCATCAAGGGCGGAAGCGGCTCCGGCGAGGTCAATACCCGCAACAGCGTCAACATTGAGCAGGGCCTGGAAAACGCGGGCTTTACCGTCACCACAAAAGCCTGGCTGGACCGGCAGGATGCCCACCACCGGCAGGCCAGGCAGGACTATCTGGACTGGGTTCCCCGCGCTGCGAAGGAACAGAATATCACGGAGTTTCTGGTCACCTTCTCTCACCCGTTTCAGGTGGTGGCGCCGGTGGAAATTACGCAGGAGGATATCGACGCCTCAGACACTGACACGGCAATCTTTGTCATCTCCCGCACTGCCGGCGAGGGGGCGGACCGCTGCAACAGGCGGGGTGACTATCTGCTTTACGCGGAGGAAAAGGCGCAGCTGGCCCAGCTCGGCGGCGCTTACAGCAAGCTCGTCGTTGTGCTGAACATCGGCGGCGTCATGGACCTGAGCGAGCTGAAGGAAACAGAGGGTGTCAACGCCGTGCTGCTGATGACCCAGCTGGGAAACATCGGCGGCGATGCGCTGGCGGACGTGCTGTGCGGCAAGGTCAATCCCTCCGGAAAGCTCACCGACACCTGGGCCAGGCAGTATGAGGACTATCCCTCATCAGCGGGATTCAGCCATAACGACGGAAACATCGACGATGAATACTACACCGAGGGCATCTATGTCGGCTACCGCTATTTCGACAGCTTTTTCAGGGAGCCGCTGTATCCCTTCGGATACGGCAGATCCTACACGGATTACAGGATTACCACGGATTCCGTCAAGGTGGCGGACGGGCAGATCAAGATTTCCGCCACGGTGAAGAACACCGGAGCCTGTGCAGGCAAAGAAGTGGTGCAGGTATATGTCTCCGCACCGGATGGACAAATTCGCCGGCCTTGGCAGGAGCTTGCGGCCTTTGGAAAGACAGGGCTCCTTGTGCCCCGGGAGAGCGAGACGCTGGAGCTGTCCTTCCCCGTGACCGCGCTGGCGGCTTATGACGAGGCATGCGCGGCCTGGACGCTGGAAGCAGGTGAATACGTCCTGCGCCTTGGCAACAGCTCCCGGAATACCGTCCCTGCCGCAGTCCTGATGCTGGACGAAACAGTCAAAACATTGCAATGCAAAAATCTGTTTGCCGATACAGAGCGGATGCAGGAGATCGAAGCGCCCAGAGCCAAACGCCCCGGCATCGACGAGTCCGTGCCGCGTATTTCGCTGTCTGCCGCAGCGATTCCCACAGCGCAGGTGTGTTATCAGGGTGAGAGAAAGCCCTGCACCACGGACAAGACAAAGCTTCTGACCGTGGAAGATGTGAAAAGCGGTGCCTGCACCGTGGAGGAGCTGACAGCACAGCTGAGTGTCGAGGAGCTGGCGGACTTGTGTGTCGGGACGCTGCGCGCCGCTGACGCATCGGTGGTGGGAAACGCCTCCTATACCGTCCCCGGCGCTGCGGGAGATACCAGCTCCATTGCGAAGGAGAGCCGGGGCATCAGGAACCTGATTTTGGCGGACGGCCCGGCAGGGCTGCGGCTGCAGCCGGTGTTCAAGACGGACAAAGCCGGAAATCTCCTGCCCGGCGGTGCGATTCTGGGAGATATGTACGAGCCCTTCGACCCCAAATACACTGACGAGAACTCGGACACCTACTATCAGTATTGCACCGCAATTCCCATTGGCTGGGGGCTTGCCCAGTCCTGGAACATGGAGCTGCTGGAGCAGCTAGGCGGGATGGTGGGTACAGAGATGGAGCTGTTTGGCGTGGACCTGTGGCTGGCCCCAGCGCTGAACATCCACCGCAATCCCCTCTGCGGGCGCAACTTTGAATACTACGCCGAGGACCCGCTGGTGGCCGGAAAGGCTGCCGCGGCCATTACCCGGGGTGTGCAGAGACATAAGGGCCGGGGAACCACCATCAAGCACTTCGCGGCCAACTCCCAGGAAGACAACCGCTACTTTACCAACTCCCATATCAACGAGCGGGCCATCCGGGAGATCTACCTCAAGGGCTTTGAGATTGCCGTCCGGGAGGCACAGCCCATGTCCATCATGACGAGCTACAATTTGCTTAACGGCGTCCACACTGCCAACAGCTATGACCTGCTGCAGGCGGCAGCCCGGGACGAGTGGGGCTTTGCCGGTTTTGTCATGACGGACTGGTTTACCTCGCAGGATCAGCCCGGCTTCACGGGAAATCACAAGGCGATCTATCCGATTTCCGCCTCCACCGGCTGCATCTATGCGGGCAACGACGTCCAGATGCCCGGCTGTCAGAAAAACGTAGATGATATTGTCGATGCGGTCAGGACGGGCAAAGAGCGCGACGGCTACCGCATTACACTGGCCGATGTGCAGCAGGGTGCAGCCAACGTCATCCGCGCCGCCATCGCCGCCATGTACGGAGAATCCATTTTCAGGCAGGAGATCACGCCGTGACTTTGGAGACGATAAGGCTGCTTCTTCGCCGCTGGGAAGATGACGATGCGGAGAGCTTATATGAATACGCAAAAGACCCGGACGTCGGCCCGATTGCGGGCTGGCCGCCGCATCAGAGTGCGTGAATCTTCTGATGCAGAATACGGGAGGAAACAAATACATGCAATTCATTTGCTACCCTAAATGCAGCACCTGCCAAAAGGCGCAAAAATGGCTGAATGCCAGGGGCACGGACTATGAAGTGCGCCATATCAAGGAGAATAACCCCACCATTGACGAACTAAAAACATGGCGCATGCGCAGCGGCCTGCCACTAAAGCGCTTTTTCAACACCAGTGGTCTGCAATATAAGGAGCTCCATTTGAAAGAAAAGCTTCCATACATGAGTGAGGAGGAGCAGCTTGCGCTGCTGGCCGCAGACGGGATGCTGGTCAAGCGGCCGATTCTGGCAGGAGAGGACTTTGTGCTGGTTGGCTTCAGGGAAGCGGAATGGGAGGCTGCCCTGCCTGCGGTACAGAACTGAGGGCGATTTTGCTTCGCGGAGGTTCATATCTCCACAGAGGCGAGAGAGAAGCGCTGCGGCCCTGCTGCTTCCGGGTGATACAGACATGCCAAGGGCCTGCCCGGCTCCGCTGCTTGGATAAAAGCGGAGCCCGGACAGGCCCTGTTGTGTGTTGTCAGGCCACCGCGCCAAAGCCGCCTGCTCCCGGGCGCTTTTTACCCTGGCGCAGCGTGACGGAGGAATCTGAGTCATTCATGGTAACCGTAAGCGTGGTGCCGCCGGTGACGTAGATCCGGCCGCACTCGGGACAGATGCCGGTGTGGATGGTGACAGACTGGTTTACCACCTTGCGGCCCTCGCGCTCAGCCTTTGCCCGCTCCCGCACCACATGCTCCATCTCATGGCCCCGGACAGCGCTCTCCGCCTCGTCTGCGGAGATGGTAGTGGGGGTCTTGAAGGAGACGCCGGGGTCGTTGGAACCGTCCTGGTATTTTCGCTTCTCGCAGGTCTCGCACTTGCCCTCCTCCATCACCTCATAAGGGGACTTGCTGTCGCTGACGCCGACGGACTCCAAAGCCTCCTCTGCTGTCTCCTCTCCGCCTTCAGCGTCCCCCATGAGGGACATCCGTGCCGCACGCTCCGCTGCCCCCTGGGACGCAAGGCCGGGCAGGGCGGCGTTTTCCTGTTCCTCCGGATAGATAATGCGCATCCGTGCCAGCTGGTCGGCGGCGTTGTTCAGCTCCTCCGGCTGAGGAAGTGAGGGGGAGGACAGGACCATCGGAAACCGAACCGGTGTGTCGGAGGGCAGCGCTCTTACCGGCATCACAGGCTCGACGGGGGTATTCGCCCGCGCGGGATTTGCCGCCGCCGAACGTGCTGCGGAGAGATGCATATAGTATTGCGTCTGCATCCAGGCTGAGGACAGCCCGCTGCCCCGAATTGCGCCGATGCCGCTCATAACCGCTCCCTCCTGTGCTGTTTACCCTGATTATACTCACGGGCGTAATAAACTGAAAAAACAGCAAACGGAAAACCCGCTCAGTTATTTCTGCACGCGAATATAAAACGATACGTTATGCCCTGACGGGGGAAGGGCCATCAATATGCCACGCCCCAATAAATCATATGCTTTGCCGGTTTTCCGCAGCAGGCGCAGACGTCGCCGAGCCGCTCCTGCCGGAAGGGGATGCACCGGCTGGTCATACCTGCCTGCTCCTTCATTGCCAGCTCGCAGTCCAGCTCACCGCACCACATGGTCTTGATAAAGCCGCCGTTTTGCTCCTGCAGCGACCGAGCCTCCTCCAGAGAATGGGCCTCAAAAATGTGACTGTCCAGATTGCGCTTGGCCTTGTCAAACAATCCCTGCTGTACCGCTGCCAGCAGCTCCGGCACCCGGTCGGTCAACGCTTCCAGAGAAACCGTGACCTTTTCAAAATCATCCCGGCGTACCGCAACACACTGGCCGGCCTCGATGTCCCGGGGGCCCAGTTCGAGGCGCAGCGGGACACCCTTCATCTCCCATTGGGCGCATTTCCAGCCCAGAGAGTTGTCGCTGTCGTCCAGCTTTGCCCGGATTCCCGCCGCTCTCAGGCATTCGTAGACCTCCGCAGCCTTATCCAAAACACCGGGCTTGTGCTGAGCAACGGGTACCACCACCACCTGGATGGGCGCCACCTCGGGGGGGAGCACCAGACCGTTGTTGTCGCCGTGCGTCATGATCAATCCGCCGATGATGCGGGTAGAAACACCCCAGCTCGTTTCGTGGGGCGTTTGCTGCCTGTTCTCTCTGTCCGAGAAAGCGATGCCGAATGCCCGGGCAAAGCCATCGCCGAAATAGTGACTGGTGCCGGACTGCAGTGCCTTGTGGTCGTGCATCATGCACTCGATGGTATAGGTGCGTTCCGCACCGGCAAACTTTTCCTTGTCCGTTTTTACGCCGCGCACCACGGGCATGGCCAGCAGCTTTTCCGCACAGTCCGCATAGACCTCCAGCATCTGCTCTGTCTCAGCAATGGCCTCCTCCGCCGTGGCGTGAAGGGTATGGCCCTCCTGCCACAGAAATTCACGGCCCCGCAGAAAGGGACGGGTGGTCTTTTCCCAGCGGAGGACGGAGCACCACTGATTATATTTCATGGGAAGATCACGCCAGGAGTGTACCACATGGCTCCAGTGATCACAGAACAGCGTCTCGCTGGTGGGACGGATCGCCAGCCGCTCCGGCAGCTCCTCACCTCCGCCGACGGTGACCCAGCCGCATTCCGGCGCAAAGCCCTCCACATGGTCCTTTTCCTTTTGCAGCAGGCTCTCCGGAATCAGCATGGGCATGGAGACGTTTTCGTGCCCCAGCTCTTTAAAGCGCCGGTCCAGATAGGACATGATGTTTTCCCAGATCGCATAGCCATAGGGCCGCAGGATAAACAGCCCCTTAATTCCGCTGTAGTCCACCAGCTCTGCCTTGAGGCAGACATCGGTAAACCACTGGGTAAAGTCCACATCCATATCGGTGATCTGTTCCACCTTTTTCTCTTTTGCCATTGCCATTCTCCTCATTTGATGAACTGAAATGATACTATATCATAGCATAGATGCCGTTCTTTTGCAAGGGGCGAGTTACGGTTCAGATGCCGGGGGCGTCTGAACCGTAACAGGGGGACGCTGAGATTCCACTTGACAATTAATTATATAAAGTATAATGTATAATAATGTCGAATGCCGGCCGGTCCGAATTCATTTTTTCGATATTTTTAACCGGTATGATTTTGCGGCACTGGTGAAATGCAGACCGGAGAAAGCGGGTTGAGCGCAGATGGACTCTTATACGCAATTTATGTATGATATGGCGACTTCGCCGCAGCTGAAGCTCCATGATGCGGTGGCTCTGCTGAGGAAGGATGCCCATGTGCGTTCTGTGCGGGATACGCTTTCAAAGCTTACCGGAATACCCCCGGAGGACCGCGGCGCATTGCAGACGACTTTGACAGATGCTTTGATGGAAACCTCTCCCGGCGGGAAACGGGATTCTGTTGCCCGCAAGGTGCGCATGTGGATGGCGGATGATGTCCGCTTTGTACGCAAGGAGAGCGCGATTCAGCTCTGCTTTGCACTGAAGCTTCCGCTCAGGGAATGCGAAGAACTTCTGTACCGTCTTTGCGGGGAGGGGTTTCATTGGCGTGATCCCCGGGATATTGTCTATATCTACGCGCGGACATGGGAGCTGACCTATGATGCGGCAGCCGCGCTTCTGTCCGAGCTGGAAAAGGAGAAGCTTCTGCAGATTTCTTCGGACAGCTTTGTAGATACTTATACGGCCGAGGTGCGGGAGATGGTCCGTCAGCTCGGGACGCCGGAGGAACTGAAAGCCTTTTTCAGAGAGAACGGCCACAAGCTCGGCGCATTTCACAATACCGCCTATCAGCTGTTTCAGGGTTTTCTGGAGCTTTTGATCCAGCCTGAGCTGAACGACCAGCTTGAGGTGGATGAAAAATATTCCATTCGCAGCATCATGCATAATTATTTCCACGATCAGCTCATCCCCCGTCTGAAGCAGGCTGCAAAAGGGGATGACCGGCTTGAAGCTGCGGTTCTCTCTGCGCTCCAGGAGGATATCCGGCAGAACTGGCCGGATGAGATGACCATCTCCAAAATGCAGCATCGCAAGGTGGATGTGACGCGCAAGGTGCTGGTGCTGCTTTTCCTGGCAACAGACGGCGGTGTCTCCGGCTATGGCGGGATGGACGCGGATGCCGGAGACTATGACGATTATGCGGATGCTCTGGACGCTGCCATGTCTCCGGGACAGTATTTCGAGGATATGCTGTGGCGTATGAACAGCATGCTGATTGAGTGCGGCTTTGCACCGCTGGATTCCCGCGCTCCCTTTGACTGGATGATCCTGTTTTGCATGTGCGCCGACGACAGTATTTTTATTGACGAACGTTTGCAGCATTTTCTGATGGATCTGTTTTCCGGCGGTACGGAGGCGCCAGAGCTTTGAGTCGGAGCTTTCCGGAAACGTCCCGCAAGTATTGCGGATGCTCCGTGCTATGATTCATTCTATTACCGAAGCAATTAAATGGTATTGGGGTGATTCTTCTGATGGATACGCGCAGGGGGCTTTCACCGAACACGGAGCTGCTGTTTCCGGGAATGCGCTGCCGCATAGAGGCGGAGGAGGGCCGCGGCTCCAACGCAATTGTCTATCGCGCCTCTTATCCGGATACGCTCAATAAAAGCGAATCTCACACGGTGCTGATCAAGGAGCTGTTTCCCTTTCATCCCAGAAACGGGATCTACAGAGCCGACGACGGGTCGGTTGTCTGTACGGAAGCGGGCGCGGAGACCTGGGAGCGCCATCAGCGCAGCTTCGAATATGGCAATCGTATTCATCTCCGGATGCTGGAGCGGCATCCGGAGGCCGCGGGGATCAATATCAACACCTTTTCCCAAAACGGTACCCTGTATTCCGTGCTGGGTTACAGCGGCGGACGCAGCCTCAGTGAAGAGCTGAGTGTTCCGGGGAAGGACATCAGAGAGATCGCCCTGCGAATGCTGTCGCTCCTGGACGCGCTGGAGGATTTTCACGGCGAGGGATACCTTCACCTGGACATTGCCCCGGACAACATCCTTCTCATCGGCAGAGGCAGCAGGGAACGGGTGATGCTGATTGATTATAACAGTGTTCACGAGACCGGGGGCATTCTTCAGGAGTCGGTGGACTCCTTCAGCGTAAAGGCGGGCTATACCCCACCGGAGATACGCACCGGAAATCTGGCGCAGATTCGGGAGACCGCGGACCTGTACTCGGTGGCAGCCGTGTTCTATCACTGCCTGGCGGGCAGTCCTCTGACGGCATTTCAGATGATTCGCCCGACTCCGCCGGATGTGTCCCGCTGCCCCGCGCTGCGTGATATGCCGGAGAGTGTGGGTGCAATGGTACGGCTGATCCTGTTCCGCGGCCTTCAGAGCATTCCGGGCCGGCGCTGGGCCTCCGTTTCGGAATTGCGGCAGGCCTTTCAGGAGCTGCTGGACCGCATCGACGGCGTGGGTGTGACCCACTGGGCAATCTGGGAGGCGTCGCGAAAAAACGTGCTGCGGACACTCCGGGACAACCCTGCCTTTCGCTTTATCGAGGATGAGGCCGCGCTTTACCCTGCCAGTGTGATTCTCCCGCAGGGTGAAGAACTCTCGGCAGAGCCGTATCTTGAACGTCTGCTGACGTGTGCGGGAAAATCGGTCTGTCTGACCGGGCCGGGGGGTATGGGCAAAACCACTGCGCTTCTGCGGACGGTTTATCTCCATTCCAAAAGCTACAGCCCAGCGGAGAGTGCGGTGGTTTATCTCCCGCTTTATGAGTATACGGAGGCTGAAACCGATTTTCTCAGCGGCCAGCTTTTGGCCAATTTACATTTCAAAGAGGATACGCAGAGCTATGCGGCGGCACGCCACCGTCTGCGGCTGCTTTTGGACCAGCCGCTGCAAACGAGGGGCGGCGAGCGGCCGGTGGTGGTCCTCCTGCTGGACGGGTTTAATGAGGTCTCGTGTCCCGCCACGGGCCTGCTTGCCGAGATCAAAAGGCTGTCGCAGCTCCGGGGCGTGCGCATTCTGCTCTCCTCCCGGGTTGCGGTGCCCGAGCTGGAGCTGGAACCGGCCGTTCTGGCGGCGCTCTCGGAGGAGGAGGTATCGCGGCAGCTGGCGCGGAATAAGCTGCTGCCGCCGGAATCTGCGGAGATGCGGCTGCTGCTTCGGACACCGCTGATGCTGTCTCTTTTCCTTCGCGCCTCCGCAGCGGAGGGAAAGCAGCTGAGACTCAATACCCGGGAGGAACTGCTTGCCGCTTATTTTGCCGCCATTCGAGACAAGGCCATCCGGGAAACTCCGGAGAATGACCCGGAGCGCTGGCAGATCGAAGCGGCAGTCTCCCTGGTTCTCCCTGCCGTGGCCGGACTGCTGCAAAAAAAGCCGGATGCCACCGGAGAAGAACTGCTGCGCGGTGTGGCGCGCTGTTACCGTCTCCTGTCCAGCCGGCTGCTGTTTCGGGTCTTTCCGCAGTGGATCGGCCACAGCCGGGACATACGCGCCGGCGCGGCAGACGCTGAGGAATGGTACGGAACAATGGTACATGCGCTTTTGTGGAAGCGGCTGGGGCTGCTGCTTCACGCAGAGGCAGGTGCCTGCCAGATTCCGCACGAAATTTTGCGTGATTACCTCGCTGCCATTCACAGGACCAACCTCCGCACGCTGCAAAAGCAGCGGCGTATACGGGGCGTGCTGGTCTTTCTGGCCGTGGCCCTGGCGCTTGGCGTTCTTGGCGGAGTCTATACACACTATTTCCTTCCGCAGCCCTATAACGAAGAATATGTGGAGCTGATTTTGACCAACTGCCTGGATGCCTATACCGCCGCGGGACGCCAGTATGCGGCGATGGACGCACTGCTGAAGGCGGCCGCGTCTGTGCCGGAGGAGGCTTCCTCTGCGCTGGCGCTCTATGAGCATACACAGGCGCAAAATGCGGCTGCGGCCAGATTCAGTCAGTTTATGCCGGAGCAGCTGCTGCAGCTGACCCTGGACAGCGGGAGCTTTGTGTCCTGGTCCCGGAGGCCGCTGGACGCGGAGCATTACGCCATGCTGCTGGAGCTGGCGGGAGAGCGTGAGGACGAGTATGCCCTTTATGCCTCGGTTCTCGCCGCAGCTGCGGAGGATGAAGCGGCACGTCTCCGCTATTTTGCAGAGTTTTCAGAGGCCCTGCGGTTCCTGATCGAGACCGATGCGGATATTACCGCAGTATTGTATGAACTGGTATGCCAGCCCCATGTGACAGAAGCTTTTTTGCAGGAGACGGAAGTAGGGCAGGCCTTTGGAAGCGTTCACGCCGCGGTATCCCTGCAAAATGCGCACCTGGACGAACGTGAGCGGAGCCGGGACTCTCTGGTCCGGGCTCTGCAGGACCTGCGGGGAGAACGGGATTCCGCATGGTCGGAGGTGCATCGCTGCGCGGCCATTCCATGGTATGAGAGAAACAGCAGAGGAGGAGCAGCATGAGGAGCTTGAACGTTTTGAAGCTGCGGCGTCTGCGGTTGGTGAAGGACAGCGTGTTGGCTGCTGTGATGGCCGTTGCGCTGCTTTCCGGCTGCGGCAGCGCAGATACACCGGCTGCCGCGACCCCGACAGGCGGAAGTGCGCAGCCGGCGGCAATGATCCAGGAGACGGTCCCGGAGGCCGGAGCGGAATCGGACTCCCTGATTCATGACCTTCTGTCAGACTGGTTTGATTTTCTTTATATCAACGAATGTGGTTATGGAAATTTGATATGGGCCTCGGAAAAGGTGCTGTCTTTCTCCGACAGCCCGGATTGGAATGGCCTCCTCCTGGCCAGGATGGCGGTGTCCGCCGCCGGCCGGGATACAGAGGAGCGGGAGCTTGAGCCCGCACTTTTGGAGCAGGAGGATTATGATTTGCTCCTGTCGCAGGGCATGGACGTCTATAATATTCCCATCGAGCGGGGGTCCTGGGAGGACACCCGGGATACGCTGCGCCAGGAACTGCGGCTGCTCCAGAGCGATCTGACGCTGAGTGTGTTTTGGAAATATGATCTGGAGGTCCTGAGGGAAAAGGCGGAGATCGAGTGCATTTCCAGCGAGGCGATTCTGGATTATCTGGCCGCCGAGACGGAATATATCCTGTTTACCCTGGGCCAGGGGGATGAGACGGAGCGCTTTCAGACGTTTTTGTCGGAATACTGTCCCCGTATTGCCGCCTGCCTTCCGGAGGAGAGGATTGCGGACGAGGAGACCATTCAGGCATGGGGAAACCGGGCGCTGGATTCCGTGCAGACGCTTTTGATGCAGCGAAACGCCCTGCAGGGCAAAATGCAGGCAAATCTGGACACGCTGGGGGACAGAATTGAAGGGGGCGACTATTCTGCCCTGGCCGGGGAGTCCACCGTGATCTCCGGGCTGCCGCAGCTGCTTCCCTTACCGGACTGGGCTTCCGACGCGGCGGAGACACTCTATTTCTGGGAGGACTCAGACGGAACGCTCTCTGCGCCCTCTGCGGGAGATGCGCTGGAAAAAGCGCCGGACGGCTGCCGCCTGATTTTCCGGGACGTTGAAAAGGCTGCGCTGCTGTCCTACAGGGACTTTCTGACGGAGCTCGGAGTGGACTGCCTTTCAACAAAAGAGAAGGAGGACGGCTCTGTGACCGTCTATTATGAGCTGGAGCAGGGGACCCTGATGCTGACCTGGAAGGACGGGGATGTAACTGCCTTGTTCACCGATGGCGTGCTCTGCTTCGCGCCGGAGTGGTATATCATTGCCGCGGCGCAGCGCGCCTGAGACAGGAAGGGCGCGCTGGTCCCGTACGGAAACGCGCCGCAAGCTTTTGGGACAGCGTATGCTATAGTGCGCATAGAGACGGGAAGACAAAGCTTTGAACCAAGTGAAGCAATGCGTCCCGGGCGACAGGAAGGGGAGAGCGGAATGCCATCCAATCGAGTATACTTTCGTGGGCTGGAGGCTGCGGAATTTATTCATCCGGACGAAATGAACCTGAAAAGCGAGCTGACGGCCTCCAAAGGGTACCAGAGCATTGTCTCGAAGGTGAGCAATCTGGTGACCGCATATCAGTTTACAAACCGTGTCGGCGTCTATACCAGGCTGACCAGAGCCTCCGCTCCCGCGCTTTTTGAGATTATGGAGGATGTCCTCCTGATACTGGACGTGGACTGCGTGCCGGAGCTATATATGTTTCATTCCTATTCCCAGACGCTTTTGCCCTGCGGCACCACAGAGCCTTATCTGGTGATTTCGGATTATATCGCAGCCGAAGCGGACAGGGACATGCTGTACTATCTCTTTGGAAACGCCATCGCCATGATCAAGGCAGGACATGTGGAGATCACAAATATCACCTCTTGTATGCCCGGCAATCTGTGGCTGACAATCCCCCAGATTGCCATCAAACGGTATCTGCACATTGCGGATGCCACCTCCGACCGTGGGGGACTGCTGGCCTGTCAGTCATTCAGTGCGGCTGTCCGGTGCCATTTTCTGGAGCTCGGCCTGCCGATGGATGCGGTACAGCGTATGTTTCAGGAGGATGACGAGACGGCGGAGTATGTTTCCGACTATCTGCGGCGGGTCCGAATGCTCAATGCAGAGGACTCTGCCCTGACTGTTCTCGCTGAAAAATGGATGAATCTGAATTATATCGAGGCGCCGGCCAACAGGATGCTCTCCGAATTATACCGCTGGTACCGGAGTGACTATCCCAGGCTGCTGCAAAAATACAGGAACCGTCGGGGGTGCAAGGATGTATAAGCCGAAGGATTATCAGCATCCCAGGGACAGGGCGCTTCTGGGACAGCTCCTGGAGATGCATGCTGTCGGGCAGCTGTTTGACTGGTGCAGAAAAAATCAGGCGGACCGTGCCCTGGTATATGCATATCGCGCCTCCTGCCCGGAGATCAACGCTGCAACCCTTCCCGCAGTCTATGACATGGTTCTGAGGGCCTGCGAAATGTTTGAGACAGAGGCTCCGCCGCTCTGCTTTCTGACCCATGATTACGATGCCAGGGTCACGGCTGCCGGCCTCTTTTCCCCGATCCTGCTTCTGTCGGATACATATATTCAGCGGGCAGATGAGGCGTGCCTCTATGGGGCGATTGCGGGACAGGTTGGCGGTATCGCACTGGGACATCAGCGTGGAATCGGGCTGACCTGGCTTTTTGATAACATTTCCGGTCTGCTGCCGATCCCCGGTGTGGCAGTAAAGGCGGCAGAGGTTTTGCTCAACCAGTGGAAACGCTGGCGCTGGTTCAGCTGTGACCGGGCCTGCCTGCTGGCGACCGGAAGCGAGGAAGCTACTCTGCGCACCCTGTTTGACCTGAGTGTCCCGGAGGACATTCTGCACCGTATGCGTCTGGGGACACCGAATGACGATTATATCGCCCAGTACCACATGTTTACCGATGCCTCTGCCGCCAGTGAACTGGTCACGATGCTCAATTCCATGCAGAGCGATACACCATGGACGCCGGAGCGCTACCGAGAGCTGCGGTCATTTTGCGAGACAGCGTTTGCTTCGGAAGGGGGGACAGAAGGTGAAGACTTTATATAAACACCCCCAGGAGGATGCCCAACTGGCATTCCTGCTTCAAAACGATATTTTTCGTGCCCTGACAGCGGCATACCAGCAGCTTCATGCCAGCGTTGCCGATTTTTCCGAAATTCGCAACCGAAACTTTCAGGTGACGAAGCAGAACTATCCTCGGCTTTACAGTCTGCTCCGGCAGGCTGCAGCCCGACTGCGGTGCAGAGAAACCGTGAGCCTTTATCTGGAATTCAGCTTTGATTACTCCTGCCGGCTCCTGGGCTCTGACGGAGACGCGGTGATTCTTCTGTCAAGCAAATGCCTTGAGGACATGGACGACCTTGCACTGCTGGCGCTTCTGGGCCGGCAGATGTCCCATATACAGTGCCGGCACGTTGCTTATCTGGGGATCGACAGTATGCTGGAGCCGCTGCTCCAGCGAATTCCGATCGCGGGCGCGGCAGCTGCCGAGGTCACCAAGGGCCTGCTGCTCTCCTGGCGGAGGTACGCGGAGATGACAGCGGACCGGGGCGGCGCGATCGCCTCCGGCAGCGCTGACCACCTGACAAGGGCGGTCATGTACCAGATGGGCGGCAGCATCCGCCGCTATCCGGCGTATTTTGCGGAGGCAGCTCGCCATTTTCAACCGGAGGAGCTCGCCGCAGCCAGGTTGTCGGACACCATCGTACAGCGGGTGGTCCGGGATATGCAGGCCCCCTTTGGCGTACAGCGCCTGTCGGACCTGATGCGCTGGTGCGGAAGCGGGCAGTGCCGGGAACAGTTTCCGCAGCTGTACTATAACAGCAGCTGCAGCGCTGCCCTTCCGGAGGAGCTGGATGCCGGTCAGCTTTTTCAGAAAGCGGAAAGCTGCGGGGAACGGGATGAACGTCTGTTTCTTCTCCATGGCGCTGCGCGAAAAGGAAGCACGCAGGCAATGGTCCGTCTCGGTCAGTCATATTTGAAGGGCACCGACGGCTTGCCGAAGGACCCGGACAGGGGAGCTGACTATGTCCTGCGCGCTGCGAAGGATGGAGATGCCGATGCACTGTACCTGCTTGGACAGCTATTCCGTGCCGGAGTGCCCGGTTTTTTTCAGAAGAACGAGCAGCTCTCCAATTGGATGACCCGGGTTGCCTATGGCAAAAAGCAGGCCATGGCCGTCCGCAGTGTCCGGGAGCGGAGCGTTCAGGTTCCGGTCATTTCCAAAGCGCGGCTGGACAAGCTTCGGGCGCAGCCGGATGTACCCGTTCCGCCGGAGGTAAGGGAAAAGCTGCTGCGCTGGCTGTGGATTCCCATGCAGGATGAGATTGCTGCCTGGGAAATCGCGGTGGACAGCGCGCTTTCACCCAAAGCGATTGCCGTCTGTGATACAGGCATTTATTTTCGGGACGACAGCACCCTCCCTTATTGGATTGATTGGAAAACTTTTTTCAGAGGCCCCTTTTCGGTCAGAGTGTTATCCGGCAGCGTCGTGCTCCTGTTGAATGGAAGGCAGCTCTGGCGCGGCGGCAAAAATGCCCCGGAGGCGCTGGTCCATAAGCTGATTCGCCTGGCAAAGGCCAAAAATACAGAAAGAAAGGATGAGAACCGACATGAGTAAGAAGTTATTTTTCGGAGCGGCGGCGGCCCTGGGAGCAGGTATTGCGCTCTATACTACTCTCAGAGACAGGGAGTATACGCAGCAGCGGGAGAATGCTCCCGCCCTTACGCCGCTATCTTCCCTGATTTCCAGTCAGAGGAATCTGGACAGAGCGGACCGCGCCTCGCTGCGCAGCTGGTTTTTGGAGGAGACGCGGGGGGACAGTACCGGAAAACGGCTCCGGATCATGGATATGTCCCCACACGCCCTGCAAACTGCCGGGTATTATCTGGACATTTCTCTGGACACCGCTCACTATCTGCTGTGCTCTGTCACAGAAAGCGGCTCCCATCAGATACTTGCCGCAGCGCTCTTTAATTTTACCGAAATTGAGCCTGAGCTGCAGGAGCTGCTGGAGGCGGGAGGCGGCATCATTCTGGTCTCCGGGGGCAGCAGGGCGGAGGGAGAGCATGATGTCATCCATGTGGAGCAGCTGGATTTCCCAACGCTCGGAGAGATCGCCGCGGAAAAACAGAGCGCCGAGAAAGATTCTCCGGCACTGTGAGGTGCGTCCATGGAAACAAAATATATCATTTTGATTGTCGTTGCGGTCGTCATCGGTGCCTGTGCGGGCTTTTACGGTGCAATGAAGGCACTTGAACGAAGAAGCGCCCGGAAGAAGGAGGTGGATGTGGTCCGCTTGCCGGAGCTGACCTCTGCCTATGTCAAGGACTGGATACAGGTGGAGCTGGACGGACAAACCGGCAGAAGCGCCAGCGTTGTGCTGCTCAGAGCGCTTGCACCGGAGGACCGTATCAACCTCGAAGGGGTAGTCCCGGAGGAACTGCAGCAGGATACCGAGCATCTGCTGTTGATTTTGATTCGGGATGACCGGGAGATCCTCAAAAGCCGCGTTATACAGTTTGAGACGGTCGCTGACGAGCTGGCGTCCACACTGGAAAACGCAGGCGGAATACTGAACATTCAGAAATAACAAGGAGGACGTGAATTATGAGCGACATGTATCATGCATGGGATCAGGAGGACGCGCAGGAGCAGGACAGTCCGTCTGTCCGGCGTGACCGACTTTCCGACGCGATCGAGCGCTTTCTCCGGGAAAAGCTGGCGCCTGAGGACACTGAGATATTCACGCTTGCGCAGGCCCGGGCGCTGTTTGACAAGATGCTGTCGGCACGTCCGATCAGCGAGCAGATGGAGGATAAATGTGCGCTTCAGGTGGAGCGCGAGGCCGGAAAATACCGAATCAAGCTCATATTGCTGGACAAAAACAACAACTGTGTCCAGGCCACCACCAAATCCTACTATGGCTATGTATTTCTCGCCAGGCATGTTGATGAGACCGTGGTTCGCTATATGGGCGACCAGAAGCTTCGCATTATGCCAAACCCGAACAGCTGACAGAAAAGGAGAGACGCTATCATGATAAGCAGCATTTTGGCCGGGCTCCTTGGGGCCGTTGTAGTCTGTGCACTGACATATGCCATTGTCAAGGTTGCTATTCTGACCTTTGCGGTGGTCAAAAACAAAATCATGGAAATTATCCGAAGAAGGCCCGGAACGGTCTCAAAGGCAGCGGTTGTCTCTGTGCAGGATCTGCTGGACAGCGCGCCGGAGATTTCCTTGGAGGATTTCGGCCCGGGCGTGCAGGAGGAGGACTATATGATCTTCGGAATCAAGGAGGACGGCGCGCTGGATGAGGACGCCGACATCATCCGGGCAGACAGCATTGACGATGAGCTGTCCTCCACGATGGAGCGTTTTAACGGTGTCATAAAAATTGTCACCTGAAAGGGAGGAACTTCATATGTATAACCTCTCAGTCTTCCTTTGCAGCACATCCTGTGCAAAGCTGGACGCGGATGTGAAAAATGAGCTGACGCAAGTGGTCATCCAGACGTTTTGTGACAGCTACGGCATCAAACCGGCCCAGGTCTCCGCGGCCCTGCGGGACGGCAGCAGCCCGAACTGGGATATGGCAGTTGCCTATGAGGAGCTCCCGAATGTTCCGGATGCAATGAGCACAAGGCTGAACCGCTTTCGCGATATTCTGGCGGACGAGCTGTTCCGGGTGCTCCCCGCTTCGCTGGGGTACAAGGGACGGGTCACGGTGCGCAATATCAATCGCATTGCCTTCTCCCCACCGGACAGCCAGCGGAGTGCACCGGCAGGCAGGGAAACAGAGGACGCCTCCTATCAGGAAATGGCGGAGGTGTTTCAGGCGGAAACCGCGCGCTTTACCTTTGACCAGCTGGTTTTGGAGGACCATGTCCGGGAGAGGCTGCTGGAGGCGATCAGTGTCCTGGAGAACCGCAAAAAGCTGTTTGACGAGTGGAATCTCAAGGCCATCATGAGCCCGTCCGTGCTTCTGAACCTCTATGGAGATACCGGTACCGGCAAAACCATGACTGCGGAGGCTTTGGCCTCCCGTCTGAAAAAGAAGATTATCCGGACAACCTATGCGGATATTGAGAGCAAATACCACGGCGAAGGGCCCAAAAGACTCAAAGCGCTTTTCCTTGCGGCGAAGCAGCAGGATGCAGTGCTGTTTATCGATGAGGCCGACTCCATGCTCTCTGCACGGCTGACGGATGTGAGCGACGGCTCTGCCCAGGCGATCAATTCCATGCGCAGCCAGCTTTTGATCAGCCTGGAAAACCACGACGGCGTTGTGATTTTCGCAACCAACCTCATCGAGAATTATGACAAGGCATTCCTCAGCCGGCTGATCTGCATTGAGATCAGCAGACCGACGCGTGAGGCGAGGCGCCGGATATGGTGCAACCACCTGTTTCCTCAGGGGAACGACGAAAAGACCCTGCATATCCCGCTGCAGGACGATATAGACCTGGACCGGCTGAGTGAATTTGATTTTTGCGGCCGTGACATCCGCAACGCCGTAAAGCAGGCCTGTATCAGCACGCTGCTCAAGGGCAAGGAGCGGGTGGACCAGGAGGAACTGGTACTGGCCAGTGAGCGCACCCTGCTGGAGCTGAGCGCGCTTGCAGAAGCAACGCACCGCAGTCACCAGGGCAGCGGCATGACTCCCATGTCCCGGGAGGAGCGGGCCGAACTGATAGAGAATATCAAGAAGTTAAAGGATAAGGCATGAGACTCAAGGAGACAGTACGATTCTTTCGTTTTGATGATCTCGTCTATGTCCGCGATACCGATACTGCCACGGATTATCTGTATAACGAGATCGTCTATGACATTTTGCAGTTTCTGTCCCGCAGTCCCGGGTGCACAGTGGAGCAGCTGCTCCGGACGCTTTCAGAGCATTATGCGGTCGAGGACCCAGATGCGTTCCGCGCGGATATCACCGCTTTTCTGGAGGAGCTGGGGCGTGAGCGGCTCTTGCTTGAGGATAAGAATGCCGCAGAGGAGCTGCCGATTTTGGACCTCTCGGGACAAATCCAGCAGCTTTGTGCTGACCGGCACCGGCTCTTTCAGGCTTGCCTTGAGCTCACTTATCGCTGCAATGAGCGGTGTGTCCACTGCTATCTGGACGAACAGAGCTTCGGAAAAGAGCTGGAGCTGGATACCTACAGAGCGATCCTGGACGAGCTGGCTGATATGGGCTGCCCATCCCTGCTTCTGACCGGCGGAGAGGTCAGCCTGCATCCGAATTTTCCGGAAATCGCGGAGTATGCCTCGGGGAAGGGCTTTCTGGTCAATATCTATACCAACGGCCTGGCGCTTCCGGACAGCGCCCTGCAGCGGCTGATCGCACTGCACCCGAACAGTATTTCCTTCAGCTTTTACGGTTCCGGGCCGGAGGTGCATGACCTTGTCACAGGCGTTCCCGGTTCCTTTGAGCGGAGCCTGCGGACCATGCTGATGTGCAAATGCGCCGGTGTTGACACCTTTATCAAGACCGTTGCGCTCAAACAGAATGCCGCCGACCTGGAAGCGCTTTTTCAGCTGGGACAGCGTCTGAATATTCCGGTATCCCTTGCCAAGCTGGTTTTGCCCTCCGTCCACGGGACGAAGAACAGCGCGGCATACAAGCTGGAGCGTGCGGAGGATTTCAGCGCGCTGTTTCGGCTGGAGGAGAAGTATCAGCATACCGCGCCGCATAAGCGGGAGCAGAGAGGGGGAGATCGCTTTTTCTGTTCAGCAGGCGTATGTACCCTCTCGATTGACCCGTATGGCGAGGTGTACCCCTGCAGCTCCCTTCGGACCAGCCTGGGCAATGTGAAGCAGCACGCACTGCGGGAGCTGTGGGACCGCAGCGCAGAAAAGCTGGATGAGATACTGCCCAGAGAAAAGCTGGCTGCGCAATGCGAAACCTGCGCATATGCGGCATATTGCTCCGTATGTCCTGCCGCCCTGCTCCGGGAGGCGGGAGGGCTGCAATGCAGCGCGGATATTTGTACAATCGCCCGGGGCGCTTATCAGTTCGCTTCTCAAACCGAACACGTATAATACCCGGAGAGAGTCCTGTCGGAGAAGCGGATCCATCGCCTTTCGGCACTGTGTGCGCCGGAAAACCATTTCCACGCGCAGACAGGCATGATTGGATAAAACCTTATGACAAAAGAAAGGAGATCACCCGATGAAAAAGACCTATACCGCACCCAAAAAGCTGGCAGCTGAGGTCAAGAAGGCCCACAAGTCCGCATGCGGGCTCGGCTACGCCTCCTGCGGCGAGCTTGTCAGAAAGAGCTGATACGATTCTTCAATAAAATGCTTCATAATATTGAAGATGCATCGCGCAAAAATGCACCTCTTTCTGGCGCCGACGCGCTTTCAGCGCCATAAACTGCTTTCAAAGCGTCTTATGGGCCATTCGCGTGAAGCCCTCGGCATTGGCTGCTTCATCCGGCGCAGCCGGATGAAGCAGCGTGTTCCGAAAAAACAGATACGCTTTGGAAAGAGTAAGCGGTCACTGAAAAGGCGGCATGGCGCTAATCACCATGCCGCCCTATAATGAGATTTTGAGGTTTGCATTCAAAAGGGTCATCTGCCAAAAAACGTGCTTGGATTTCAGGAATCCAAGGCAGGAGCTTTTCGGCATAAGCTCTGAGCTCCTGCCCGTGGAGCGGAACCTTCCCGTGATCCGCCTC
>CAJOPB010000148.1 GCA_905236305.1 uncultured Oscillospiraceae bacterium
AGGCGCGTTGAAGATTGTATGAGACGGCATTTGCGCCTTTTGGCGCAAATGGGCGACGCGTCAAGCGGCGCCTCTCCCATAAAAAGTCTCTACTTTTTATGGGAGAATAGTATTAAAGCATTCGTTTATAGTTGCTTCTTTCGTGGAGCCTGCGGGTAAACTGCGGATAAACTGCCGCAGAAATGGGGTTGCGGAGGGAGAAGGACTTTGTTACAATAATGAATCAGAATTGATTTGTGGGGCAGGTGAAATGAGTGAGTGGAGTAAAGCGAATATATGTGGCGGATGACGATGACAATATTCGCCAGGTTATTCGGACCTTCCTTGCCAGTGACGGCTATCAGGTGGAGGACTTCCCGACGGGGGACCTGCTGCTGGAGCGCTTTGTGCAGGAGGAGTGCGACCTCGTGATTTTGGACGTGATGATGCCGGGGACGGATGGCTTTACGATTTGCACACAGCTGCGAGAACGCAGCACGGTTCCGATTATCATGCTGACTGCACGGGATTCGGAAAATGATTATGCCATGGGTTTGGGGCTTGGCAGCGATGATTACATTACAAAACCGTTTTCCGCCATGTCCCTGCTGATGCGGGTGCGGGCAATATTCCGCCGTATTGATTTTGAGCGGCTGAAGCACACATCCTCTCCTCCGGAAACGGTAACGGTTGGCCGCCTGACACTGGATCTGGGTGGTCACCATGTCCTGAAGGATGGCGCACCGATGGCACTTACCCCAACGGAATATGAGCTTTTAAAGTATCTGCTGCTGCATGTGGGACAGGCAGTCTCCCGGGAAGAGCTTCTGAACCAGGTGTGGGGTTATGAAACCGCTGTGGAAACCCGGGCCACGGATGACACGGTAAGACGGCTCCGGCAAAAGCTGGGGGGCGGCGGCGTTGTAATCGCGGCAGTCTGGGGATATGGCTTCCGGCTGGAGGAAGAATCGCAATGAGGAGGAAGCAGTGGCATATTCAGACCAGAGTTCTGGTCATGATGACTGCTTTGGTTAGCGCGGTTGCGTTGGCTGTGGTACTGCTGTTCAATCTTTCTGTCCGCTGGTATATCCGCGGCAGAGTTTCCACGCAGTTGGATTCCATCATCGTGAGTGAATCCGAGAATATGCGCAGCGGAAGGGGACAGCGGGGCGCGCGAGACTTTGACGAACACCCGGATAAGGTTACGGGAACACGTGGCAGTGCCGTTGTTTTGGCCGAGGACGGAGCATTGCTTTCTGTGCTGCATGGGGATATGAAGGTCGGTGCGGAGTTGTCCGAGTATTTCAGCCGGGGCAGGGGACTACGTGAGGCTGAGAGGAAGGAGCTTATTTCCCTGGAGAGCGGAAGCTATATGGTATCTGTCTGTGCCGATCCGCTGGTCTCCGGGGCGTATCTCGTCTATTATGTGGATGTCAGCTCCATAATGGCCTTCACAAATTTGGTCAATCTGCTGCTCATTGTTATCGTGCTGGCGGCTGTTATGTTCTCCATTATTCTGAGCCGCACGCTGGCACACTCCATTGCCGGCCCTGCGCGCATTCTTTCCGATTTCGCAAGGGAGGTCGGCAGCGGAAAGCTGGAGACGCGGGAGCTGACATTTCGGGATATGGAATTCAGCCAGCTTGCGGAGTCCATGAACCAGATGGTTCGTCAGCTCTCCGCAGAGAAGCACAAGCAGGAGATCTTTTTTCAAAATGTCTCCCATGAATTGCGCACGCCCCTGACCTCCATCCGCGGTAATGCAGAAGGGATTGTCTATAAGGTCATGGAGCCTGAGCAGGCGGGAAGCATCATTCTCTCAGAGACGGAACGGCTCAGCGGCATGGTGGAGGATATCCTGTATCTCGGCCGTATGGGAAGGGGCGTCCCGGAAGGAGCATTTCCTCCGCTGGATCTGCGGGAGGTGATCTCCCTTTGTGTATCAGAGCAGCGGGCAGAGGCAGAGCGTCTGGGACTTTCATTTGCATTTGACTTTGACGAATCTCCCGTGGTATTCCCAATTCGGGAGCAGGATGGACATCAAATGCTGGGAAATCTGATTTCCAATGCAATTCGCTATGCAAATAGCAGAATTACGATCTCCTGCCATCAAAACGGGAAAGAGGTCTGCCTTGCTGTGAGAGATGACGGCTCCGGACTGTCCCAGCAGGATATGCCCCATGTATTTGAGCGCTTTTACAAGGGGGCCGGAGGCAGACATGGTATCGGACTGTCTATCGTTCAATCTGTGGTGGACGCATACCACGGAACGGTTTCGGTAAAAAATGACGGAGGTGCCGTTTTTGAAATATTTTTCTCTTAATGCAGTTTTGCGCCGAATATCGTCTTCAACGGAAGGATAACCGCTTTTCGTATGTTTTGCGTATTTTCTGCTGCAGCTTTTCGAGGACAATTACGGGAGCACCCGGTTATAATGAAAACAGAAATCGGACAGAAGGGAGTTTTTCCGATGAAAAAATGTAAAGTGATATGCTCAGGAATCGCCGCTGCCCTTTCTGCAGCAGTGCTGCTGAGTGCATGCGGAGCGCAAACGGAGCCGGTGCAGACCCCCGTAACAGATGTATCGCCGACACAGACAACCGCAGAGCTGTTGTCTGCCGGGCGTGACGTTGTTACCACGGCTGCGCCCAATGCAGATGATGCGGGTTCTCTTACAGATTCAGCTGAATTCAACGAGGCGTTTTCCAAGCGGGATCTCTCGGGAGAGTATGATCGCGCGGAGGCAGCGGCAATTACCTTCAATGGCACGGATGTGCAAAGCACTTCGGAGGGGGTGCGCTTCTCCGGATCAGATGTTATTATTTCGTCACCGGGGACCTATATTCTCTCCGGAACCATGGATAACGGAAGTGTGATTGTAGACGTGGGGAAGGAGGACAAGGTTCAGCTTGTGCTGGATGGGGTTGCGATTCATTCGGAGACCTTCGCAGCCATCTATGTTGCCCAGGCGGATAAGGTGTTTGTCACACTGGAGGCAGGGACAGTCAGCACACTTTCCAACGGCGGATCATTCATACAGAAGGATGACAATAACGTGGATGCCGTTATCTTCTCCAAGGACGATCTTACGTTCAACGGCAGCGGAGCACTGACCCTGATTGCCCCGGAAAAGCATGGAATTGTTTGCAAGGATGACCTGGTTTTCACAGACGGAGCTTATACGATTACTGCATCTTGCCATGCAATTTCCGCAAAGGACAGTGTCAGCATAGCCGGGGGCAGCTTCGCACTGACTGCCGGGAAGGATGGCATACATGCCGCCAATAATGACGATAATACATTGGGAAACATTTATATTGCCGGCGGCGACTTCAATATTACCGTTGAAGATGATGGTATCCACGCAAATGCGCTGGTACAGATTGATGACGGTACGTTTACCATTTTTGCGTCAGAGGGAATCGAAGGTACCTATATCCGGATTAACGAAGGCTCCATCAGCATATCTGCCTCCGACGATGGCATGAATGCAGCAAGGAAGTCAACTGCTTTCACCCCGACAATTGAAATCAACGGAGGAAGCATTGACGTAGAAATGGGACCGGGGGACACGGACGGGATAGACGTAAATGGAAACCTGATCATTACTGGCGGTACAATCAAAGTTACAGGAAGCTCCGCTTTTGACTATGACGGAAGTGTAACCTTCACCGGAGGAACCGTATATATTAACGGTCAACAGGTGAGCACGATTCCGACGCAGATGATGGGTGGCCGAGGCGGCATGATGCATGGCAATATGGGAGGCATGGGCGGTATGAACGGTATGGGAGGCGGCCGCGGGGGCCGCGGAAGGAGTGCTGTCCCCGGCGACGTCTATTAACAAGAAAATGCTGCCAGGCAGCTGGATACAGCAGCGTCAAGAGAGCGCCGCCCGAAAGGGCGGCGCTTGGGGCTTCATTTATTCCCCCGAGGGGATAAAAACAATATTCGGCCGGTTGGTGACGCTGTTGCGGGTCACCTGCGTGTTGACGCCAAACAGCAGCCGGATCTTCTCCGGCACAAACATTTCCTCCGGCGTCCCGACATCCACAATCCTCCCCGCTTTCATAAGGATAATCTTGTCACAGTAGCAGGAGGCCACGTTCAGGTCGTGGATGGAGGAAAACACCGTCAGCTTCTGCTTTTTCAGGATGCTCATAATCTGGTACTGGTAGCCGATGTCCAAGTGGTTGGTGGGCTCGTCCAGGATGATCAGCGGGGCCTGCTGTACCAGCGCCCGGGCTACCAGCGTTCGCTGCTTCTCGCCGCCGGAGAGGGACAGAAAGCTCCGCTCCTCATAGCCCTCCATGCCCACCTCCTTCAGGGCGGCGCGGACGATCTCCCGCTCCCGGGCCATGTCGTTTCCGAACATTTTTTGGTGGGCATAGCGTCCCAGCATGGCCATGTCAAACACCGTCATGTCAAACTCCACCTGGTTTTCCTGCTGCATGACGCTCATTTCCTTTGCCAGCTCCCGGTTGCTGAGTTGGGCGGTGTCTCGCCCGTCGATATAAGCGGCGCCGGAATCCGGCTGATAGACGCGGTAGATATTTTTCAGCAGTGTAGACTTTCCGCAGCCGTTGGGGCCGATCAGCCCCACAAAGCTGCCCTCCTCAATGCCCAGACTGACGCCATCCACGATGAGCTTGGAGTTAATGGAGTAGGTGATCGTGTCGATTTTCAGCTTCATATCACTTTCCTCCTCCAAATTTGCCGTTGGACTTGCGGATCAGATAGAGGAAGAAGGGGGCGCCGAAAAAGGCGGAGACCACGCCGATGGGCAGCTCCTCCGGCGCCACCACTACCCGGGACAGAATGTCCGCAATGACCAGAAAGGTTCCGCCCACCAGCATGGAGGCGGGAACCAGCCGGCGGTGCTTGGTGCCTACAATGGAACGGGTGATGTGGGGGAAGGTCAGACCCACAAAGCCTATGGTGCCGCTGACGGAGACGATCACGCCGGTCAGCAGTGTGGCAATAACGATAATCCAAATCTTCAGCTTCCCTGTGTCTACCCCCACGGTGGCGGCCACGTCGTCCCCCAGCAGCAGCACATCCAACTGCCGGGTCAGCAGCATGATCAGCACGAAGCAGACAGCAAAGGCGATGGCGGCATATTTCAGCTTCTCCCAGGAGGCTCCGCTGAGAGAGCCCATCATCCAGTAGGAGGCGGTCTTGACCTTGTCAGACCCCGTCTTGGTGTGGTAGATCATAAAGTTGGTCACCGCGCCGAAAAGGGCAGAGACGGCGATGCCCGCCAGCACCAGCTGGGTGGCGGTCACTTTGTTGCGGACGGTGGCGATGCGCAGAGCCAGAACGATGGAGATAACCGCCCCCAGAAAGGCCCCGGCCATTGTGCCGTAGCCCCCCAGAACGGAGAGCCAGCCGTACATGATGACGCTGACTGCTCCGGCGGAGGCGCCGTGGGAGATACCCAGCACGTAAGGGTCCGCCAGGGAGTTTTTGGTCAAAACCTGCATCAGAATACCGCAGAGGGTCAGCCCCGCTCCCACGACAAAGGCCGTGAGGATGCGAGGGGTGCGGATGGTCCAGATGATCAGCTCCGTGCTGGCCCGCCAGGTGTCCTCATAGATGGTACGGCCGGTGAGCTTGTTCACCAAAACTTTCTTTATCACGTCAAAGTCCATGTCTACACTGCCCAACCGGATGGCCAGCAGGAAGGACACGAACAGGACTGCCAGCATCAGGAGGCAGAAAAACAGATATTGGGAAGATTTTTGCAGGGGAAATAAGGGCGTTTTCTCTTTTTTCAAGGCTTTTCCTCCCGTCTCAGATAATGCAATGCTTCCTCCCTCCGGATTGGAGGGAAGAAGCATATACGATTATGGTTCTCAGTTGAATTTGTCGGGGTGGAACTGTCTGGCCATGATCTCCACGGTCCCGGCAGAGCCGGCGGAGCCCTGCATATCGGAGCAGCAGGCGGAATAGATTCTTCCTTCCTTCACGGCCCGCAGTTGGCTGGTGAACTCGTTGTTCTGCAGAAACTCAGTTTTGGCTTCGGTGTCGTAGTCATAGTCCAGGATCAGAATTACATCGGGGTCGCGCTCCACGACCTCCTCCCAGGAGGGGGTGGCCCAGCCCTTGTTGATGTCGTCGAAGATGGAGATACCGCCGGCGCGCTTGATCATGTCGCCGGGTACACCCTGGCAGGCGGTGAAAGGGGCGTCCTCTCCGGAGTCGTAGACGAATACCGTGACGGGGTTGGCGTAGACTTCATCCCCCAGGGCCGCTTCTACCTCGGCCAGCTTGTCCTTCATGGCTTGCACCTTCTCCGCCGCCAGCTCCTGCACACCGAAGACATTGCCCAGCACCTCATAGTCCTTGTAAATGTCCTCAAAGGTGGCGGAGTCGGAGCAGCAGTAGGGGAAGTAGGGAATGATCCCATGCTCCAGGCAGAAATCCACGGAAAAGTTG
>CAJOPB010000149.1 GCA_905236305.1 uncultured Oscillospiraceae bacterium
ACGGCTCGGTGAAAAACTGCTACCGTGATATCACCTTCCGGGAAGAACCCCAGGAGGTACAATAGACCCGGCAGAAGAGATAAAAAGGAGAGGAGGCGCGGAAAACCATGCATTCCATCCGAATCCGGATTACAGCGATCACCATCGCCGCGATTCTCACCAGCGTTCTCTCCGTCCTCTGCGCCAGCCTCTTCACCGTGGAGGCGGAGCATGACAGCAATTCCGCCCAGGTGATGAACCTGCTGAGCCGGAATACCCAACTCGCCCTGGATGACTATCTGGAGAGCGTCCAGCAGTCGGTGGAGATGGCCGCGAATATCGCCAGCGACACCCTGGACAGCGTGGTGCTGGTGGAAAACGGCGCGGCGGGCTCCGCTGCCAAGGCCGTGCCCCAGACATCGGCCCAGCGCGCCCGGCTGGACGCCTATCTGGCCGTCCACTGTGACCGCATACAGGAGGCGTTCAGCAGCGTCGCCAACCATACCCACGGCGTTGTTTCCTATTATTACTGCATCGCGCCGGAGATCAGCGCGTCCCAGCACGGTTTTTTCTACTCACGGGTGGGGAAAACCGGCTTTGAGGAGCAGACGCCGCTGGACGCCAGGGAGCTTGACCGGGCGGACACGGCCCACAACACATGGTACTTTACGCCGATCTCCCGGGGCCGCCCCTCCTGGGTGGGTCCGTATCCCGCCAGCTTTTTTGACGACCAGCAGATGCTCTCCTATCTGGTGCCCATCTACAAGGCCGGGGCGCTCATCGGCGTGCTGGGCATGGACGTGCCCTTCGATACGTTGGTGGAGCAGATTCGCCCCATCCGCGTGTATGACACCGGCTTCGCCTGCCTCTTTGACGAGGAGGGGAATATCCTCTATCACCCGGAGTACCCCATGGGCGAGCCGGCGCCGGAGGGGGCCTTCCCCAGCCCCGTGGCGGTATTCCGAAGGGAGAACAGCGGGGAGGAGTTAATCCGCTACAGCGCCGGAGGCCAGGCCCGGCAGATGGCCTTTTCCACGCTGCACAGCGGCATGAAGCTGGTTGTCACCGCGCCGGTGCGGGAGATCAACGCCTCCTGGACCCATCTGAATCACATCATTCTGATGGCAACGGCTGTCATCATCGGGGTGTTCTCCCTGATCCTGATGCTGGTCATGACCCTGCTCACGCGGCCGCTGCATCGCCTGACCGCGGCCTCAGAACGGTTGGCCGACGGGGATTACGACGTGGCCCTGGACTATGCCGGGAGCGACGAGGTGGGCACCCTGACCCGCGCCTTCTCCCGGATGCGGGACCACCTGAAGGCGTATATCAGCGATTTGAACCGCCGGGTGATTTCCGACGACCTCACCGGACTGCCCAGCATGAGCCATTTCTTCGACTTGGCGGAGGCGGGCAGGGCAGAGCTGGCCGCCCAAGGGCGGCAGCCGGTGATTGTGTTCCTGGACCTGATTGGCATGAAGCACTTCAACCGCCAGAACAGCTTTGAGGAGGGCGACCGGCTGCTCTGCGCTGTAGCGGAGATTCTCGCCTCCCGCTTCGGGCATGACTGCTGCGCCCGGCTGGGACAGGACCATTTCGCAGTTTTATCCCAGGAGGAGGGCCTGACGGATACGCTGCGGGCCGTGTTCCGGGACTGTCGCCGCGCCAACGGCGGAAACAGCCTCCCGGTGCGAGTGGGGATCTACCCCGATTCCATGGAGCGCGTGAGCGTCAGCGTGGCATGCGACCGGGCGAAATACGCCGCGGACCGCCACAGAGGTTCCTATATTTCCGATTTCTACCGGTTTGACGAGACGATGCTGCGGCAGATTGAAAACCAGCGTTATATCATCACCAACCTGGACCGGGCCCTGTCCGAGCGGTGGATTCAGGTCTATTTCCAGCCCATCGTCCGGGCGGCCAGCGGCCAGGTCTGCGACGAGGAGGCGCTGTCCCGCTGGCTGGATCCGGTGCGGGGCTCTATGAGCCCGGAGCAGTTTATCCCGATTTTGGAGGACGCCCGGCTGATTTACAAGCTGGACCTCTATGTGCTGGACCAGATTCTATCCAAGATGCGGGCCCAGCGGGAGGCGGGGATTTATGTCGTACCCCAGTCCCTGAACCTCTCACGCACGGACTTCGACGCCTGCGATATTGTGGAGGAGGTTCGCCGCCGGGTGGACGAGGCCGGCATATCGCGGGACAAGCTGACCATCGAGGTCACGGAGAGCTGTGTGGGAAGCGACTTTGAGTTTATGAAGGAGCAGGTGGAGCGCTTCCACGCCCTGGGCTTCCAGGTGTGGATGGACGACTTCGGCAGCGGCTATTCCTCGTTGGATGTGCTGAAGGACATCCACTTCGACCTGCTGAAATTTGACATGCGCTTCATGCACCGCTTCGGCGAGAGCGACGAGAGCAAGATTATCATCACCGAACTGATGAGAATGGCCATCCGCCTGGGGGTGGAGACCATCACCGAGGGCGTGGAGACGCAGGAGCAGGTGGACTTCCTCAAGGAAGTGGGCTGCACCAAGCTCCAGGGCTACTATTTTGGGAAGGCGCAGTCCGTGGCAGACATCGTGGACCGCCGTCAGAGCGGCTCGCCCCTGGGCTACGAGAACCCGGCGGAGAGTGGCTATTACACCGCCATCGGCCTGTTGAACCTCCACGACCTCTCGGCCATGTCCGCCGACGGCGACTTGGGCACTACCTTCGACTCCTTGCCCATGGCGGTGATTGAGGCAGGCGCGGACCATGTGCAGCTCATCCGCTGCAACCACTCCTATCGGGAGCTGCTGGAACGCAACGGAGGAGACGCGGCCATCGGCGCATATGACCACCTCCCGCCGGACAGCGCGATCGGCAAAGTTTTCAGCTCCGCTGTTGCCCGCTGCCGTGAGGCCGGTTCCCGCGTCTTCGTGGAGGACACTCTGTCCAACGGCACGATTGTTCACGCTATGCTCCGCCATGTGGCGGAGAACCCGGTCACCGGCATCGTCTCCTATGCCGTGGTGGTTTTGAGCATCACGGAGCCCGCGGAGCAGCAATCATAGGCGACCTGTGCGGAGTTGTGAAGCGGGTTTGATTTTACCAAGCCGGGAGATTTCGGTCTCTCGGCTTTCCTATTTGTGCAATCCATTCTTGCCGATGGCTCAGGCAGATGCTGGAGAGGGCAAAGAGGCAACAGCAGCAGCGGAACTGTAAAAGATCGACAGGGTGTTGGAGGGCACCGCCCGACCCTTTGCCATCGGCGACGACCGCCCCCGCTGCGACGTGGTGACCTGCCTCTACCGGGCGCTGGCAGAGTGAAAACGATTCTCCCCGCCCGGGAGCGCGTTCGGGGAGAAAAAAGGGTGAGGAACTCGGCCGGATATACCCCTCTGCCGTCCGTAAACACCACAATACAGGCAGGCTGTTCCGAGCTAAGATACTTCTTGATAAAATGAAACGGCGCAGAGAGGTCGGTCCCCCCGCCTCCCTGCGGCCGGAGGGCAGAGAGCTCCTCCATCGAGCGAAGGC
>CAJOPB010000150.1 GCA_905236305.1 uncultured Oscillospiraceae bacterium
AACATCCGACACCAGCTTTTGAACACATTTACCGTCGATTGCGACGCGCCGAGCGCAAACGCCACGGGAGCCGTGAACACAAGTACGCCCAGCAGCACATAGCGCTCCGCCGCCTCAAAGAGCAGCTTGATGTAGTTCCAAGCCAGTATCAGCAGCAGGATCAGGACGATCAGCGTCACCGCGCCGTTCGCGCATACGCCGATGATGGTCAGCATGACCGAGTTGAAGTCCGCAAAGCTCAATTCCGGCAGGGATGATGTGAGTATCCAGTCATAGGGCGTTCCGCCGATTTTCAGGGCGGCGTTAACGATGTCGTCGGAATAGTACGCGAGCAGAATGAACAGCACCGAACGCATACTCAGCCTGATCGGGTCCTCCGCCTCGTTGCCCGTACCAAACCCGAAATTTTTGAACAGGTTCCAGACCCACAGCAGCAGGATAATGCCGATTGCCAGAGCCACGAACACGTCATACATGGTCTTCGCGGCGGGAAAGTATCGCAGGAACACATCCATGTCGCAGCCAAGCGCGCCCAAAACTGATGTGTTGATCAAATCGAGGCCGTGCATGATCTGTTCCGCGATCCATTCAACGATGCCGTCTAAGATGCCCATAGGTTACGGCGTATACTTTCCGCCCGCGAAGAAGGGCGTGATATAAGCCATGATGAAGCCCAGGCCGTTCAATATCGCCCAGCTCACGATAATACGCTTCAGCCAGGAGCGCGACTCCTGCACGGTACGGTCAGAGCGCGAGAAGTTCATCAGCAGCAGAGCCACCGACGCGCATACGACCGCCGCTATGGTCGAGATGGTAACGATCTGCGAGTAGACGTCCTGCATGATGGCGCTGGCTTTCGTCCAAATGGTGTCTGCCGCAAAGGCAGGGACGGTAAGCGCGCCGGCAAATGAAACCGCGAGAAAAGCCGTACACAGCTTCTCGCCCACCACGATTCTCCGCTGACGCTTCAGCAGAGGGCTTTTTTGCTCTTTCAAACTTAGAATGACCTCCTTTTCATTGTTCCAAACACGAAAAAAGCGCTCGGAGCGAGCGCCTTTTCAACCCGTGGCAAAGAAAAAAGGACGCCGGCTGGCGTCCCGTCACGGTCGTATTTGATTTTGGATACAGTTTTGAGCATGCTTATCTTAACACAGCCGCCCCCCTATTGCAATGGCAAAACCCTGCCAATTTCCTGCCAATTCTCTGCCAATTTCCTGCCATGGGCAAAAAAGCAGTCCAATTTCGACTTACGGATGACGAGAAGAATATCTTGTACAAAATGGCGTTTCAAGCATACCGCGCCTTTTCACGTAAGATGTGCTTTCAGAGCTTTTATCAAGATGCCTCAGCATTAATCGCCGAGAATTATGAGGTTCAAGTTATTGATTTGCCATTCGATGATGATTCGGAATCTCTTTCCGTGCGTTTTGCCAGATTCATGTGCGGCGCATACAATGAAGAGGAGGGATACCGATATGAACCCGCTGGAGTTGACAACAACCATCACCGCCCTGGCGAACGCGATTGCCTGCAAGCTGAGCGTGGATCAGCTGAATTTGTTGGGTGTGATCCTGACACAGTTGGGCGATACAATCATCACAATTGCAACGCAGCGATCCATTTGCGAAAACAACTGACTATCTCCCGCGCCTTTGGGATACACTAACACAAAACTATACCGGAGGCAAATGATGGAGTTCCTTCAAGTTGTCCTGACGGCGCTGCTGTCCGCGGCCGCCCTGTTTGTGATCGCAAAGCTCATGGGACACAAGCAGGTCGCGCAGCTTGACTTTTTCGACTATATTTCGGGCATCACCATCGGTTCCATTGCGTCGGAGCTCGCGACGGAGCTGGAAACCCCGTGGAAGCCGCTGATCGCCATGGCCGTCTACGGCGTCGTCGCAATCATTCTCAGTCTGGTCACAAGCAGGCTGCCCAAGAGCCGGAAGTATATCAACGGCACGCCCACCATTTTGATGGACAGCGGCAAGCTGTACCGCGAAAATATGAAAAAGGCCAAGCTCGACCTCAGCGAGTTCATGATGCTGTGCCGTCAGCTTGGCTACTTTGACCTGAACGACATTCAGACCGCCGTCTTTGAATATAACGGCAAGCTCTCCGTGCTCCCGGTCAGCGGCAAGCGTCCTGCAAATCCCGCCGATCTCGGCTTGACGCCGACGCAGGAGCATATCTGCACCGAGATCATCATGGACGGAAGGATTCTGGCGGAAAACCTCAAGCGGAGGGGGCTTGAGGAAAAATGGCTGCAAAAGCAACTGGACGCGCAGGGCTTTCACAGCGCGAAGGAGATTTTCCTCGGCGTCTGCGATGAAAACAACAACCTAACTCTGTTTAAAGGCAAATAAGCGTCAGCGCGTTCTGATCCGTCCGCAGGCGATCTTCTTTCCCGCGTTTCCCGACGGCTGTGAGGTAAAGTCGTCCGGCGCGGAATGGATGATGACCGTTCTGCCGACGATCTCGCGCACGGAGAAGCGGTCTGTCAGAAATACCTGGAACGCGTATCCGCAGTTTGAAAAAAGCGGCGGCATATCGCCCGCGTGCTCCGGGTGCGGGCAACCGTCTGGATCGTAGTGGCCCAGCGCGGCGGCAAAGGGATCTGCTGCGTCGCCCGCACATTCCTCGCCGCTGTGGATGTGAAAGCCAAAAACCTTCTCCCCGCACGGTTCCGCCCCTGCGGGCAGGCCGGATACTTCGGCGGCCACCAGAACGCCGGATCTGGTCTGGTAAAAGCGTACAATACCGGAAATGCCGGGATACCCGGCACTCCCCTCCATGATCGCCCAGGCGTTCGGCCTTCTTTGAAGCACCGAGACATATCCCGCAAACCGATGATTACCCTGCATCAGGCTCAACTCCTTGTTTTGTTCTCCTTGCAGGATATGCGTTTTTGCCGCGGCCGGTTCGCTGTTATCCTTTGATGTTGTTCTGCGCCGGGCCGGAGATCAGTTTGCCGCGGAAATCGAACCGCGAACCGTGGCACGGGCAGTCCCAGCTCTTCTCGTCCGGGTTCCACTCCAACTGGCAGCCCAAATGCGGACAGCGGATATCCACGGCGTGGACGGCACCGTCCTCATCCTTGTAAACGCCGGCTTTCTTCCCATGCAAAAACACAATGCCGCCGTGTCCACGCGGCAGTCTTGCCTCCTGGACGGCGGGAATTTGAAAAAGCTGCTTCGTCAAGCCCTTGATTGCGTGTCCGCTCTCTCCGGCGACGCCGCGCGCCGTCTCCGTGTCAAACCGGCCGGGCGCAAATGCCTCGGCATACGGGTTTTCCCTGCCGCAGATCATATCGCACAGCAGCATGGCGGAGACCATTGAACCCGTCATGCCCCACTTTCCAAAGCCGGTCGCCACGTACCAGTGCGGCCGGCTTTTCGCGTACTGCCCGATATAGGGCGCGCCGTCCGCCGCTATACAGTCCTGCGCCGACCAGTGCGCAACCTCGCGGCTCCCCGGGAACCACTCCGCCGCGCGCTTGCGAAGCTCCTCATAGCGTCCGCCCTCGCGGTTCTCGCCCGTGCGGTGTCCCCCGCCGCCAAGCAAAAGCAGGTTGCCGTATCGGCGGAAGGAGTACCCGCCATCGCCCGCGCCGATCCACATTCCTTCCGGACACGCCGCGCCCTCCAGCGCCAGCACATAGGAGCGCTCCTGATGCATGCGCGCAAAGTACAGCCCCGGAAAATTGACAAACGGATAGTGGCAGGCAAATACGACCCACTCCGTCCGCACCGTTCCGTTCGCGGTAAACAGCTTGTGGCCCGTGACGCGGCGCACCGGCGTGTTTTCGTAGACCGTCAATGGTTCGGAAAGCGCCTTCAAAAACTTGAGCG
>CAJOPB010000151.1 GCA_905236305.1 uncultured Oscillospiraceae bacterium
ACCTGGGCCAGGTGAAAACGCTGCTGGGCGCGCGGGTCCTGTGCGTGGGTACCGGGGATTTAGGCTCGTCCTTCGCAAGGCTTTGCAAACGGATGGGGGCGGAAACCCGGGGCGTCCGCCGCAACGCCGAAAAGCCGGCGGAAGGAATTGACAGCATGTATCCTCTCTCGCGCCTGGATGAGCTGCTGCCCTGGGCGGATGTGGTCGTCCTGACGCTACCCCATAACAGGGACTCCCAGCATCTCATGGACCGGCGCAGGCTCCTGCTGATGAAAGGGGACGGGATTCTCCTGAACGGAGGACGCGGTACCGCCGTGGACTGCGCCGCGCTTGCGGAGCTGAAGCCGGCGGAGAAGGAGAAGCTCCGCCAGGTTCTGGTGGATATGAAACTGATCTGAACAGGAGTGAAAGAGATGAATATTCCCACTGTCGCAAAAATGGAAGTCTTCCCCGTCGCCGGTCACGACTGCATGGAGCTGAACCTATCCGGCGCCCACGCTCCTTATTTTACCAGAAATGTTGTGATTCTGACCGACTCCAACGGCGTGGAGGGAGTTGGCGAGGTGCCCGGCGGGGAGAAGATCACCGATGCCCTTGAGGCAATCCGACCCCTGGTGCTGGGGACGAGCATCGCGGATTATAAGCAGACGCTGAACGCCATCCGGGCCTGGTTAAAGGAGAATGTCCGGGATGATAAGCGGGGGCTTCAGACCTATGACCTGCGGGTGGGGGTCCATGTAGTCACCGCCGTGGAAGCCCCCCTCCTGGACCTTCTGGGGAAATTCCTCGGCGTCCCCGCCGCGGCCCTCATGGGAGATGGAATCCAGCGGGAGCGGGTGCGTTTCCTGAGCTACCTTTTCTATATCGTCGACCGGAAAAAGACCGATCTGGAATACGAGGAGGAGCCGGACGCGGACTGCGCCTGGTACCGGCTGCGGCATGAGGAGGCTCTGACCCCCGAAGCCATTGTCGCGCTGGCCAGGGCCACCCACGAGAAATACGGCTTTGAGGATTTCAAGCTCAAGGGGGGTGTACTGGCCCCCCAGGAAGAGGTCAAGGCCGTCACGGCCATCAAAGCGGCATTCCCAGACGCAAGGGTGGATCTGGACCCTAACGGAGCCTGGAGCCTGAAGGAGGCTTTGGAGGTCGCCCCGGACCTGAAAAAGGTCCTGGCCTACTGTGTGGACCCCTGCGGCGCGGAGGACGGCTTTTCCGGGCGTGAGGTCATGGCGGAGTTCCGCAAGGCCACGATGATGCCCACCGCCACCAATATGATCAATACGGACTGGCGGCAGATGACCCATGCCATCGCCCTGCAAAGCGTGGATATTCCCCTTGCGGACCCCCATTTCTGGACCATGGAGGGCAGCGTCCGTGTGGGACAGCTCTGCAACGACTTTGGCCTGATGTGGGGCTGCCATTCCAACAATCACTTCGACATTTCTCTGGCCATGGTGGTTCAGTGCGCCGCCGCGATTCCGGGGAGAATGAACGGCATTGATACCCACTGGATCTGGCAGGAGGGCAGAGAGCGGCTGACGAAGGAACCGATGCAGATCGTCGGCGGCTGCATTGATCTCCCGAAAAAGGGAGGCCTGGGCATTGAGGTGGACCGGGAGCAGGTGGAGAAGGCGCATCAGCTCTATATGGAAAAATGCTACGGAAAGGGTGCCCGGAACGACGCTGTAGGCATGCAATACCTGATTCCCGGCTGGACCTTCGATCACAAAAAGCCCTGCATGGTGCGCTGACGTTTTTCCGGCAGGGAGGAAGAATAAGGACCTGGAACTTTCCTGTCCCCAGTCCTTATTTTATGTCAGTGTGAGGCTGCGAGGACTTCGACGCATTTGTGCAGATGAAAGTAGCTATTGAAAAGGGCATTCATATATCACAGTGCTTTATGACACGGATTCTGTAAAGTCCGGAGAAGCAAACACGAAGGGACGACCGAATGCAGGCCGTCCCTTTCTTTCTTTTCAGACTATTTTCTCTGCCCGCAGTTCCTCATTTGCCTTTTCAACATTCAGTTTTGTGAGGATCAGCGTAATCAGAAGGTTGAAAAACATCGGCATCCAGAGATACATCACGTGGAGCATATTCATGCAGGAAGCGCTTTGCTCCGCGGCACCGCCCACATAACCGCTGAAGGCCAGCAGCCAGCCGGCCAGTGCGGTGCCGATGCCGCCGCCAAGCTTTGTGCCGAGGGAGGTGCAGGAATACATGGTCCCGTCCACCCGCTTTCCGCTGGTGAGATAGGTATATTCAGAGCAGGTCGCTATCAGAGCATTCATATCGCCCTGAAGTGGACTCATACCGATTGCAGCGACGGCAGTAAATGCCAGCATCAGGGGAACGGACCCCAGATAGCCGGCGATCACCACCCCGAGCCTGCCGAGGGTACCGACGGTATAGCCGGTCAGGTTCAGCCGGTACATGCCGCCCCATTTTGCAACGAGGGTCGGCATGAACAGCAGGCCGACAATCATCGGAATGTTGATCGCCCAGGAAAAGACGCCCAGAAGGTTCGCGTTTTTCAGGACATATGTCATATAATAAATGCCCATATTCAGCGTCGCTGAATAGATCTGCATCAGGATATAGGAGGCGCAGATCATCAGGTAATATTTGTTTTTAATCAGGAGCCGAAAAGCATCGATCAGGCTGTACTTTTCCTCCGAGCCTGCTGTTTGCAGGGGCTTTTCATCCTCCAGTTCCTCCGGCGGCAGCTCTTTGACAGAAAAAACAGAGAGGGAATTTGAGATCACGCCGAAAATGGCGTAGATAATGGCAACGGTCCTCCAGGCGTCGGCGCCTCCTCCAAAAAAGGCAACCAGGCCGACAGTGATCGTCTGGATCAGCATACTGGTACCGAAGGCGAACATAAAGCGGATGGATCCCATCTGCACCCGTTCATGATTGTTCTTCGTGACAAGCGCGGTGAGGGCGGAGTAGGCAATGTTATTTGCTGTGTAAAAGCCCGCGTTCAGAAGCGTATAGGCGATGAAAAACCAAGC
>CAJOPB010000152.1 GCA_905236305.1 uncultured Oscillospiraceae bacterium
AGGGGTTTTCCCCTCCCCGACGATACTGTTATTTGTTTTTCAGAGAAGCGACGGTGATCTGCTCTGAGTGGTAAAGGGCCTGCAGATCGGCAAAGCTGAAATTGGGATTGTTCCGCCCGCAGTTCGCCACAACCTGCTCCACCGGGATCTGTGCCAGCGCCACATTGCGGGTGCCGGTCATGGACTTGCTCATGACGTTGTTGATGTCCTCGGTGCTGGCGATCACATAGGGCTCGCTGTCCATGCAGTCCACCTTGAAGTCGGAGGGGAGGTTACCGGTAATGGCGTCATCCAGCAGCGTCAGCGCGTAGCCGATGTTCTCGCAGGGAGAGATGCTGATCCAGGCGATGGTCTTGCCGTCGCCGATGTCGGCCACGATGTCCTTGTTGTCATCAAAGCCGCTGGTGACCACCTGGGTTCTGGGGTCGCAGGTGCCGTTGATCTTCGCGGTGGCAAGAATCGGGTACACAAACTGCACGCCGGCGCAGAAGGCGATGATGGCGTCCAGATCGTCCTTCCCGTCCTCCAGGAAATAGCTGTCCGCCAGAGGCTGGAATTCCAGCGTCAGGGGCTCGCCGACAACGGTGATCTTGTCCGCGTCCGCGGCGGTGGCGTTGTACTCGTCTACCCGCGCCTGGTACTGCACGACTGCTTCCGCCAGCGCAGGGTAGGCAAAGGCGGGGAAGGTTACCAGGGAGACGCGGTGATAGCCCTTCTGCAACGTGGCCTCAAAATACTGGTTTCCGATATCCACGCCGTGGGAGAAGCCGTCGCAGACGGTGCCGAGGAAGTGGTCGTTGTTCAGTACGCCCGCGTTCTCGCGGCCCTCGCCGAAGACGGAGAGCATGTCGGAAGCGAAGCCGGCCACATAGAGGTTCGGGTACTGCTCCATGATGGAGCTCAGGCCGCCGTCCTGGCTGGCCAGAAGGCCCACCACGTCGTTGGTCATGCCGTTGGTCACGGCAGTCAGGTTTCCGGCGGCGTCATTAAAGGTGTCGCCGTAGACAATGGTGAAGTTGTAGCCGAGCTGGTCGCAGATGGCCTCGCCGTAAGCCTTGTACACCTCGTACTGGGGGCCGCTGGTCAGATTGCTCAGCCACATGATGGTGCCGGTTTTCTCCGGGAGAGACGCGCTGGCCTCGGCAGTGCCGCTGTCGCCGGCGGTCTGCGCGGGGGCGCTGTTTGCAGCGGAGCTGCCGCTGCTGTTCGCAGAGGAGCCGCAGCCCGCGAACATTGCCAGTGCGAAGCAGAGCACCAGCAGGATCGAGATTGCCTTTTTCATTTGAAATCCTCCTTATGTTTTTGGGTTTCCCCATTTGTTGACGATGTCTTGGTCCGGACTCATGGAGCGGTCATGTATATCTATTGAATGTCGATCTCGCAGACGGCGCTGTCCAGCCCCTCCCCGGCGACGGTCACAACCGCCTTTCCCGGTGCTTCTCCCGTGCGGAGCACCGCCAGGGCTTTCCCCTGATACAGCCCGCAGGATTCGGAAAAATAGTCCTCCTCGCTGGCGGGATCGGCGGAGCCGAAGCCCAGCAGCGCTGCGGCCCCCTCCACCTGAATGTGGATATTGCCGGAGCATTCCCCGTGAAGGACACCGTTCTGATCCAGGGCAGAGATCGCGCAGTAGATCAGCGCATGTCCGCCAGCGTTCGCGCCGCGCCTGTCCGCCTCAATCTTCAGCCGCAGGGGGCCTTCCGCGCTTTTCAGCCGGTCCTCCTCCATGGCCACGCCGTCCACGATGTTCACAGCCCGCAGCTCCCCCGGCCCATAGGGAATGCGGAAGACGGCCCGAAAACGGTTTTCCTTTCCCGCGCAGGCGGTTCCAACCAAAACGCCGTCCCGATAAAGCTCCACCTCCGGGGCGTAGGAGTAAACCTCCACAAGACTCTCTTCTCCCTCGTGGCCTTCCCAGTTCCAGCAGCGGATCACATCGTTCCAGCTCCAGGGCGTCCGGCTGACCCGGCGCCCTACATGGTCCGGACGCATCGTGGCGATATAGGGTTCTTTCCGGAGACCCCAGACGATCTCGCGGTAATAGGACTGGGGCCGGCGGTTCCCGCAGAGGTCGAAATCCCCGCAGTACGCCAGACGCCAGGGGTATTCTCCAAACAGAGTTTCCTGTTCTCCCTCCGCCGGATACAGGTTTTTCCCAACGCCGGCCTCCCCGATATAATCCCAGGCCACCCAGGCAAAGTCTCCGATGACCGACGGGAGCGCCAGAACCTTTTCCCAGACTCGGTCGATCTCCGGCGGCTGGGATTCCAGGCCGCAGAACACACGGTTGGGATAGAGCGCGCAATCTTTTTCATATCGGAAGTGGAGATAATTATAGCCTACGATATCCAGCGCGGAGGCGTATTCCTCAGTCAAAAGGTTGAAACGGTCCGGTTTACCCGCCTCGGTCTCCGAAGCCCCGTCAACCATGTTCGCCATGATTCCGCCAAACTCCCCCGCCGTTTCCATGATGCCGCACAGGGCGCTGGTGACGGGCCGGTCTGGGTCCAGAGAGCGTACAAACTCCGCCTGCCTGCGCGCCAGCCCGCCGCCGTTGCTGCTGCCGTCCCGCTCCACCACCTCGTTTCCGATGGAATACATGACAACGCTCGGGTGGCTGTAATCCTTCTCCACCATGGCGCGCGTATCGAATTGCCACCATTCCTCAAAAAAGAGACTGTAGTCATAGGGCGTTTTGCAGCAGCTCCAGGTGTCGAAGCTCTCATCCACCACCAGCATTCCCAGGCGGTCGCAGCAGTACAGCAGTTCCTTTGAAATCGGATTGTGGGCGCTCCGCAGGGCGTTGAAGCCCGCGTCCTTCAGCAGCGCAATTCTTCGCGCCGCCGCGTCCGGGTATTCCGCGGCGCCGATCAGGCCGTTGTCGTGATGGATACAGGCGCCACGGAGCTTCACGGGTTTGCCGTTTAGCTGAAAGCCATGCACCGCGTCGCAGCTGACGGTGCGGATGCCGAAATGTGTGTCCGCAGCGTCCAGTGTTTCCCCGCTGTCACTGACGGCAGAAGCGGCGCAGCGATAGAGCGAAGGGGTGTCGGTGCTCCAGAGCCTGGGAGCGGCAAGGCAGGCGGTGCCGCTGATTCTCTCAACACTTTTTGGAGCAAGCGTGGCGGGGACGGACAGCGTCGCCGCCGTATTGCCCGTCTCGTCCTCCACTGACAGCAGGATGCTTCCCTTGAAAGGGAAAGCACTTTCATTCTTTACCTCCACGGAGAAGCCCAGCGCGGCGCTTTCCGTATTTGCACGCAGGGTTCGGACGCGCAGCGTCCCGGGCGTGAAGTGCAGCTCTCCGGCACGGTGCAGCGTGACACTGCGGTAAATGCCGGTTCCGGTGTACCAACGTGAGTTGGGGCTTGCGTTGTTCCGGACCAATACCTTCAGACGGTTGTCCTCCCCGGGCTTCAGCCAGGGGGTCATATCCACATAAAAGCCGGTATAGCCATAGGGGCAGCGGGCGGCCAGGTTCCCGTTGACATAGACCTGGGCATTCATATAGATGCCGCCGAATTCAACAATCCAAATACCGCTGTCGGGCGCAACCTGAAAGACTCTTTCGTAGGTCAGGTCCGCCCCTGGATAGAAGCCGCCGTTTCCGCCGTTTCTTGCTTCCGGGTCGCGCTTTTGCAGAATCATCTGATCGTCCGGCAGCGTTACCTCCCGCCGGTTCCGGGGAGGCGCGAACATGCTTCCGATTCCGTCCGCCACGGTCCAGCTGTGGTTCCACAGCGATTGCTTCATTTCGTTTGTTCACTTCCCTCTCATCCGTGTGAAACCAGTATAGCTTCCATTTGAAAATCTGTTTATCATTATACGTAAGGTATTTTTTCGAAATCTTAAGGTGATTTGTCACAAGTGTCGAAACTGCGCTTGCGATATGGCTGATTTCTGTGTATAATACAAAATGTCCGGCCTGGAGATGGCCGGAGGCGTCTCAATTCTGCCGTGTCAGGAGTGGCAACCATGATCGACAAGCTCTATATCAAGCTGCTGGACAGCTACTATTACGGGAAGCGGCTGATCTGCTTTGGGGACAGGGAAAAGGAATCCAGGTCAACGGATTTGAACCTCATACATGACGGCGTCCTGGATGCGGAGGTGTTTTTCCAGGGGCGGGATATCTATGTTACCCGACATTATAAAGAGTTTTTTGAACAGAGCGGGATGCATTCCCACAGCTGCTTTGAAATGGTCTATGTCGCAAAAGGAACCGCGACACATTATCTGGACGGGGAAACCATCGAGCTGCGTCAGGGCGATCTCTGCATCATGTCGCCGAACGCGGTACACAATTTGGACGTACCTGACGACCGGCAGAACATCGTTCTCAGTATCGGTCTTTCTGTGGAGCTGTTCAACAATTCCTTCTTCTCCCTGATGGGCGAGTATGATATGATCGTCAGCTTTCTCACCGGGTATATCACTTCACGAAGCGAAGAAAACAACTACATCCTGTTTCGGGATATTCAGACTAAGGAGACGGACGCCATGGTTGAGGCGCTGATCTCCGAGACCATTGGGGACAGGGAGCTGTTCCACAATATCTCCATTCGCTGCAAGCTGATCTTACTGTTTACGGAAATCATGCGTCAGATCGAGCTTCGCAGCGTGTCGGACACCTCGTCGGAGGACAGCGGCAGACTGAGGGAGATCATTCTCTTCATTAAAGACAACTACGCTACAGTGTCTTTAAGCAGCGTTGCGGAGCATTTTCACTATCATCCGAATTACCTCTCCTCTCTGATCAGTAAAAGCCTGAACAAGAGCTTTTCCGAGCTCGTAAATGAAATACGCCAGACCCATGCCATGTACTATCTGACGCAGACCAGTCTTCCGATGAAGGATATCAGCGACCTGCTCGGATACAAAAATCTTTCCAGCTTCTATTCCGCGATCAAAAAAGCGTATGATACCACGCCAAAAGAAATCAGGACCCACGGGGCGGGAAATTTACAGGGTGGATGCTAAGATGCGCTGCATGCCGTCGCTGGACACGCGGACAGATAAGACGAGGAGACCGCGGAAAGCATAGACTTCGGCTGACGGAAGGCTTGCTTATTTGCTTACTGCGACGCAACCGTTGAACGCTTTTGTGATTGCACTTAGAGCGCATTTCCGCGTTTGGATATTCTGGATGCTTTTCAAGGGGCCGGTGTCGGATTTTCAACTTCGCGCCGACCCCTTTGACCCACATGCTGACCCACACGGCGACAGAACCATATGGAAACAGTGGAGCGAACAGGTCTAAATAGGAACTGGAACCATAGGGAACAGTGCCGGAAAGCGCCAAATATTCCCGGATGAAGAACGAGAGGCTGATTTGTAATCAGCAGGTCGGGGGTTCGAGTCCGTCTACCAGCTCCAACGGCAAAGCGAGAAAACA
>CAJOPB010000153.1 GCA_905236305.1 uncultured Oscillospiraceae bacterium
ACCGCCGCCTTCACCCTCGACGTCTACGGTCATGTGACCGGACAGATGAAGCGGGACAGCGCGAACCGCATGGAAAACTTTATTAAGGGGATCGCTGTCGAATAGGGTGCCGCACCGGGTCGAAATGGAGGAATAAGGATAACCGCTTCCAATAAGGATGAAAATAAGGATGAAAAAATAAAACGGGCAGGAAAAAACCCTGGAACCGTTGGGATTCCAGGGTTTTTGTTGGTGGACGATACAAGACTCGAACTTGTGACCTCCCGCACGTCAAGCGGATGCGCTACCAGCTGCGCCAATCGTCCGTTTCGTTTCAGCTTGTTTAATATAGCAGACTTTCTTACAAAAGTCAAGCGTTTTTCTCGCCCCCTGCAAAATTATCTGATCCGTTATGATAATATCTCAATTGGCCACAAATGAAAATGTCCTGTCCGTGTGGTATCATTAACCTCCGAAAAGGGGCATTCGTTATCAGGAGGATCGAATTGAACATAAAAGAGGACGGGAGTTTAGCAGTTTCTATCATCCCAAAAATCCTCAAAGCTGCATAGTTCGCGTTTGTCAAACGAAAAGGCGGAAAATGCCAAAAAGAAAGGAATTCGCAGGAAAAATGCGGGTCCGGGAGCTTTGTGCTCTGACGGGGGAGCCAGATGCCGGTGAGGCGCCCGGAGGAGGGGAGAACGGGCTTGTTAAGCTGACCTTTGCTGACTAAAATAAAATTGGGAAGATCAGCAAAGGTCAGGATAGACGTATTTCATCGGAAGGAGATGGACTGATATGGCAACCAGCGATTTGATTGCGGAATTTATTCTCAATGCCATTGACGACAGTGCGGCGGGCTCTGCGGAGCTGCGACGGGGAGCGCTGGCGGAGATGTTCTCCTGCGTCCCCAGCCAGATCAATTATGTAATTGCAACCCGTTTTACGCCGGAGCACGGATATTTGGTGGAGAGCCGCCGGGGCGGCGGCGGCTATATCCGCATCTCCAGAGTACGCCAGAGCCCCCGCGCTCTGGTGATGCATACGGTCAACGCGATTGGGAGCGCGGTGGACATGCAGACCGCAAGCGCCTATCTGAACAACATCCATGAGTCCGGGTTGATCGACAGACCCACCGTGCGCCTGATGCTGGCCGCAGTAGGTGACCCGGCTCTGCGGCCCATTGCCGTGGGAGACCGTGACACGGTGCGTGCCAGCGTGCTGAAGCAACTGCTGGTAACGCTCATCTCGGAGTAAGAATCGGTATTCACATGCGGATACCGATTCCAGAAGGTCTGCCCTGTTTCGACAGCCTCGGAGGGGAAAATGTGGTATGATGTCCCGGATAAACCGGAGCCTGTTTTCCCCCTGACCACGGAAGCCGGGGCCGGGCTCCCCGGAAAGGAACCGATGACATGGGCGCGAATGAAAGATTCACGGAACGGGCAAAGACCGCGCTGGAAAAGGCGCAGCGGGCCGCAGAGGCCCTCGGCCACAGCTATGTCGGCAGTGAACATCTGCTGTTGGGTATCGTGCGTGAAAACGGCGGACAGGGTGCCAAAGCACTGCAGCGCAGCGGCCTGACTGACGCGCTTTTGACGCCTCTGGTGGAAAAATGCGTGGGGAGAGGAACCCCCGGCGCCACAGTGCAGGGGCTGAGTCCCCGGGCGAAGCGAGTGATTGAGCTGGCAATCGGGGACGCGGGACGGCTGGGCCACAGCTTTGTGGGTACGGAGCACCTGCTGATGGGTATTCTCCGGGAGCCGGACAGCACGGCGGCCCGGCTGCTGTCCGGCGCCGGGGCAGATCTGAACAAACTCTATACGGATATTTTAAATCTGTTCGGCGCATCCCAGCCCGCCAGGGCGTCCCGTCCCGCAGCGATCAGCGCTTCAGCGCCCCGCAGCGCAGCCAGACGCGCTTCGGAAACCCGCACCCTGGACCAGTACAGCCGGGACCTGACCGAGCTGGCCCGCAGGGGCCAGCTGGACCCGGTGATCGGCAGAGAGAAAGAGATTCAGCGTGTCATCCAGATTCTCTCTCGGCGTGGAAAAAACAATCCCGTGCTCATCGGCGAGCCCGGGGTAGGGAAGACGGCCGTGGCCGAGGGTCTGGCACAGAGGGTGGCGGACGGCGACGCGCCGGAAGACCTGCGGGGAAAACGTATCGTCTCCCTGGACCTCACAGGGATGCTGGCCGGAACCAAATACCGGGGCGATTTTGAGGACCGGGTGAAGAATGTTTTGAAGGAGGTACAGAAGGCGGGGGACACCATTGTGTTCATCGATGAGCTGCACACCATTATGGGAGCAGGCGCGGCGGAGGGAGCAATTGACGCGGCAAACATCCTCAAGCCCGCCCTGAGCCGGGGCGAGGTGCAGATCGTCGGTGCCACCACTCTGGAGGAATACCGCAGACATATTGAAAAGGATGCCGCGCTGGCGCGCCGGTTTCAGAGCGTCCGGGTGGAGGAGCCCGGCGCTGCCGCCTGCGTGGAGATATTACAGGGACTGCGGGACAAATATGAAGCCCACCACCGTCTGCGCATCACAGATGAGGCCATATTTTCGGCGGTTCGACTCTCCGAGCGGTATATCAATGACCGTTTTCTGCCGGACAAGGCCATAGACCTGATCGACGAGGCCTGCTCTGCGGTGCGTATGGAGCTTCTCACTCCGCCGGAGGAGCTGCAAAGCGCAGAGGGACGCATCGCCGCGCTGGGCGCGGAGAAGGAGGCCGCGGTAAAGGCCCAGGACTTCGAGCGGGCCGCGGCGCTGCGGGACGAGGAGCGGGCACGGCGTGCGGAGCTGGAGACCCTGCAGAAAAAGTGGGATATGAGTCAGTCCGGCCACCGCACCACAGTCACGGGAGAGGACATCGCCGCCGTGGTTGCGGGCTGGACCGGCATACCGGTCACCAGTCTCAGCGAGGATGAGGCGCAGCGGCTGCTGCGGATGGAGGAGGTGCTGCACCGGCGTGTGGTAGGCCAGAACGAGGCGGTTTCCGCTGTTTCCCGGGCGGTCCGCCGGGGCAGGATAGGCCTCAAGGACCCCGGGAGGCCGGTGGGCTCCTTTCTGTTTCTGGGTCCCACCGGCGTGGGAAAGACGGAGCTGTGCAAGGCTCTGGCGGAGGCGGTATTCGGAGACGAGAGCGCTATGATCCGGCTGGATATGTCCGAATATATGGAGAAGCACACGGTCAGCAGGCTCATCGGCTCACCCCCGGGGTACGTGGGCTATGACGAGGGGGGACAGCTGACGGAGCAGGTGCGGCGAAAGCCCTACAGCGTCATCCTTTTCGATGAAATTGAAAAGGCCCATGGAGACGTTTTCCATATTTTACTGCAGGTGATGGATGACGGCCGCCTCACCGATGCCCAGGGCCGCAGGGTCAATTTTCAGAATACGATCATCGTCATGACCAGCAATGTGGGCGCTGCCGGCATAACCGGCAGCGGCAGGCATCTGGGCTTTTCCAGCGAGGGAGCGGAGCACAGCGCGGAGCAGCGGGACCGGGAGATTCGGAAAACGGTGCTGGCGGAGCTGAAAAAAACCTTCAAGCCGGAATTTCTCAACCGGGTGGACGACGTCATCGTCTTCCGGCGCCTGTCCGCTGGCGAAATCAGCGCCATCGCCCGGGGGATGCTGGCCGCTCTGTCGGCGCGCATGGCAGAAAAGGGCGTAACGCTGCGCTATACGGATGCAGCGGTGGAAAAGCTGGGAGAGGACGGCTATGACCCTGCCTACGGCGCGCGTCCCCTGCGGAGGACCATTCGGACCCGGGTGGAGGACGCCGCCGCGGAGCGGATGCTCTCGGGCACTCTCCGAGCCGGAAGCACCGCGCAGGTGGATGTCAGGGACGGGGAAATCGTTCTGGATACCTTGACGGTATGAGTCAGCTGCAGTTATGCTCCCGGCCGGACTGCTTTCCCGTGCTCTGCCCCCGCGCCGCGATATGCTCGTTGACCGTGTTAATCAGGTGTGCCACGTCAAAGGGCTTTGCAATATGGTTGTTCATTCCGCTCTCCAGACTCTGACGCCTGTCCTCCTCCCGGGCATTGGCGCTGAGCGCAATGATGGGGAGGTCCTCAGTATCCTTTCTGTTCAGCGCGCGGATGGCTCTGGTGGCCTCATAGCCGTTCATCACAGGCATTTGAATGTCCATCAGCACCAGGTCATAGTAGTATAGCGGGTGCATCCGGATGGCCTCCACTGCGTCGCAGCCGTCCACCACGGACTCCACCTGAAAATCCGCCTCCTCCAGAATGGTCTCCGCCAGCATCCGGTTGATCTCGATATCCTCCACCAGCAGAATCCGGTATTCACCCTCCGCCTTGTGGGCAGTCTCCATCTCTGCTTTGTCGGTGCTTTCCGCGGCATGATCTGCAAATTTCAGCGGAAGGTCCACCGTAAAGGCGGAGCCCTCATTCTTGCTGCTCCTGACCGAGATGGAGCCGCCCATCATATCCAGCAGGCTCTTGGTGATGGAGAGACCCAGGCCGGCCCCGATGGCGCCCGTCCTTGTGGAGCTCTCCTCCCGTTCGAAGGCCTCGTACATCCGCCGCATAAACTCCTCGGTCATCCCAACGCCGGTATCGGAGAACGTAAACTCAAACCGGGCATAGCCCGAGTCTGAGACCTGCTTTTGCCTTGCGGAAACCGTCACCTTCCCGCCGTCCGGGGTGAATTTCACGGCATTGCTGATGAGGTTGCCCATAATCCTGCGGAACCGGTTTTCATCTGCAAAAACCTCCCGCTCCGGCAGGTCGATCTTCTCCGTCAGGGTCAGGTGCTTCTCCTCCGCCTGAGCGCGGAACAGGTCAAGCACCATATCCAGCTGCTCCCGCAGATTGGTCGCTTCCGCTTTGATCTCAATGCGCCCATAGTCGATGCGGCTCATCTCCAGCATGTCGTCGATCAGGGCAAGGAGCTGACGGCTGGACTCGTCCACCTTGCCGAGGTAGTCGATCAGGCGCTCCGGCTCGTGCAAATGGCGTTTTGCCAGATCAGAGAAGCCCATGATTGCGTTCATGGGGGTGCGGATGTCGTGGGAAATGTTGAACAGGAAGGAGGACTTGATCTCGTTGGCGTGCCGCTCCCGTTCCAGCTCCATCTCGGTGTGCAGCCGCTGGGCCACCTCCTGCTGTACCTTCATGGTGCGTTCCGTCACATCCTGATAGGCCATGACTGCGCGGCGGCGCTCCCCCGTCCCGATACCTGACAGAAACATCTCGGCATAGACCGGCGTGCCATCGTCCCGGATGCACATATAGTTCACGGAGTAAGCCGGCTCTGCTTTGAGCCGTTCCCGGATGTGTTCCCGGTCGATTTCCGACAGGTAGCGGGCGCGATCCGCCTGCGTCACAAACCGCCGGGCATAGGCGGAAAACACGTCACTCCAGTCCGGCGCAGCCTGACCGGGCCCCTCCTTTTCCGCTGTGAGCTTCCGAAAATATTCGTCGGAGATACGGTAGGGCACACAGGTCCCGTCATCCAGATCCAGCAGGAAAATAGACCCGTAGTTCACGCTCAGGCCCTCGATCACACCGGCCCGCTGCCGGTTCTCCGCTTCGATCCGATGCTTTTCCGTAATATCCGTGATAAACACATAGTATACGCCGCCATACCCGGGCATCTGCGCGAAATGCCCGAAACCGTTGATCCACCGGACGCTGCCGTCCTGCCGGAGAACACGGTATTCGGCAAAGTCCATGTTCTGGCCGCTCTCGTCCGCCAGGTGTGCGCGGATGGAGCGCTGCACCGCGTCCACATCCTCCGGATGGACCAATCCCCGGAAGGAATTGCCCGTCATAGCCCGAAATGCCTCCATGGAATCGCAGCCGAGTATGTGCAGCGCGGCGCGGTTTACATAGAGCACTTCCTCGGAAGAATCCGCCCGGTAAATAAAGAACCCGCCGGGAAGCTGATCCCCCAGCCAGCGCAGGACGGGCATGGATTGCTCTGTAAAAACCGCTTCCGGGATATTCATATCATTTTGATTCATGTTGTTCACCGTATCCTTCCAAGCTGAGAGAGTCTGCTGAAAATCCTCTTTCCGGCAGCTTTTCCGCCGCTGCGCACAGCGCGCGGCGCCTCTCCGGAACACCGGTATTCCTCGCAAACAGACAGCAGCTGCGTGTTTTACACACCATCCATTTTTTCTTTGCGCTGCCCTTCCTCCACGCGAAGGTTGTCAGCGATTATAGTGCGCGATTTCACCGTTGTCAACAATTCCGGGCGTATTTTCTCCCCGGTCCGACGGAGGAAATTCTTTCATCTGTCATCCCGGATGAAGCTCTCCAGAGTTTTGTACAGGAGCTCCGGCTCCACTGGCTTGCTCAGATGTGCGTTCATCCCTGCCTGCAGGGAGCGCTGCACGTCCTCGTCAAAGGCGTTGGCTGTCAGGGCGATGACCGGAACGGCTCTGGCGTCGGGACGGTCCAGCGCCCGGATCGCGGAGGCTGCCTGAAGCCCGTCCATGACCGGCATCCGGATGTCCATCAAAATCGCATCATAGGTATTTTCCGCACTTTGCGTGAACATTTCCACCGCAAGCTTCCCGTTTTCTGCGTGATCGACCTTCATGTCTCGCATTTCCAGGATCTCCATCATGATTTCCGCGTTGATGAACATATCCTCGGCCAGCAGGATATGCTTCCCCGTCAGGTCCGCCCCGCGCTTCCCGGTCTCCTGGTCAATACGCTTGCTCCGCATGACCTGGTGGAACTCGTCCACCACGTTTGCGGCGAACAGGGGCTTGGCCATGAAGCTGTCCACACCCGCCGCCAGCGCCTCCTCCACGATGTCGTCCCAGCTGTAGGCTGTCAGAATGATAATGGTACTCTCGCCGTGATAGAGCGCGCGTATTTTTCGTGTGACCTCTACGCCGTCCTGTTCCGGCATTTTCCAGTCCACCAGAATCAGGTTGTAGGCTTCCTGCCGTGCGTGGCGAATTTCAATCATTTGAAGCGCCTCAGCGCCGCTGAGGGAGGTATCGGCGGCGATGCCGACCTCCTCCAGAACCAGCTTTGCGTGTTTGCAGGCCACGGGGTCGTCGTCGATGATGAGTACGTTCATCTCCTGCGGACGCAGGTCCTCCGCGTGATGGGTTTTCCTGTCGCTTTTTTTCAGCGGCACGGTGACGGTGAAGACGGAGCCCTTCCCCTTTTCGCTCTCCACCAGAATGCTGCCGTTCATCATCTCGACGATGTTTTTGGTGATGGCCATACCCAGGCCAGTGCCGCCGTATTTGTTGGTGGCGGCAGCGTCCTCCTGGCTGAATGCCTCAAACAGCTTCGGGATAAAAGCCCTGTCCATGCCGATGCCGGTATCCTGAACGGTGAAGCGCAGCGTGGACTGGTCCGCATACTGCGCCGTCCGCTCCACCTGAAAGGTGATGGTTCCGGGTGCGGGCGTAAACTTGACGGCGTTTCCGAGAATGTTCAGCAGTACCTGCTTGAGCTTGACATCATCCCCGATATAATAGTGGTCCACCGTACCGGTGATCCGGCAGTCATAATGCAGGCCCCGGTCGGTACACTGGCCGTTGATCATGGTGTTGATCTGCTCCAGCATGGAGCTGAAGGAAAATTCCTCGTTTTTCAGCACCATGCGCCCGCTTTCGATGCGGCTCATATCCAGAATGTCGTTGATGAGACTGAGCAGGTGGCGGGCGCTGCCGCCGATCTTTTCCAGATACTCCCGGATGCGTTCCGGCAGAT
>CAJOPB010000154.1 GCA_905236305.1 uncultured Oscillospiraceae bacterium
AGACGGGTTTTCAGCGCTTTGCGCTGAAAACGCCATGCGTAAGCATGGCATTTCCTGATTAAAGAATTTAATCAGGAAATAGTATGAGCGTGATATTTGCCTTTTTATAATCGTGCCCGGCTCTCATATAGAGAGCCGGGCATTCATTATTATCCGGCGCTTTCGACATAGCGGTCCTCGGCGGCCTGCTCCGCCGCAATCAAAATCCGCCTGGCATCCCATACATTTCCCGTCTCCAGCGCCGCAAGCGCGGCCTCTGAGGCGTGAATCATCATGTGATAGAGTTCTTCATAATCCGGCATCGTAAGCTCCTCCATAAATCATAAGACATAAGAAATAAAAATGGCGCAGCAGAGTGCCGCGCCACGAAAAACGCAGAGGCTCCGCTGTCGCCAAACAGTCCCGTCACACAATCCCTTCAGAGCGTATGCGGCTGAAGCGTGCGTTTTTACCGAAGCAAAACGCACACACTCTATAGCGGATTGTTCAGTTGGACGCAGGGCTGTTTGGCATTTATATACTACCATTTCCCGACCGCGTTTGCAAGCCCAATCGTCCGACATGTTTCGACACGGTTCGGCAGCGCGCGGGCAGGAGCGTTTTTGCTTCCCAGCGCTGCCAGCAATCCCTTCTGTATTTTTTCTCTCTCCCGGGAAACCCTATAGAGAGAAGAAAAGGAGGCGATCAACACGATGCCGGAACATCTGGGAAAACAGACGCTCCGCCTCGGCACGCCGGTCCATGTGGCGGCGGGCGCTGCGGTGGTGGGGAAAAAAGAGGGCGAGGGTCCGCTTTCGGATTGCTTTGACACCGTCAGTCAAGACGCCTATTTCGGTCAGAAAACCTGGGAGGCGGCCGAGACCGCGCTGATGCGCAGCTGCTTTACCGCCGTGTGCGCCAAGGCACAGCTGGCTCCGGGGGAGCTGCACTATATCCTTGCGGGGGACCTGCAAAATCAGTGCACGGCCTCCGCCTATGCCGTGCGGGACGCCGGCATCCCCTTTCTGGGGCTTTATAACGCCTGCTCCACCATGGGGGAGGCGCTGGGACTGGGGGCCGTGCTGACTGCCTGCGGCGCCGGCACCGTCTGCGCCATGGTCAGCTCCCACTTCTGCACCGCGGAGCGCCAGTTTCGCATGCCGCTGGAATACGGCGGCCAGCGCAGCCCCACCGCCCAGTGGACCGTGACCGGCGCGGGCGCGGTCATCCTCCGCGCCGGCGGCGCCGGCCCCTGCATCACCCACATCACCAGCGGCAGGGTGGTCGACGCGGGCGTGAAGGACCTGAGCAATATGGGGGCGGCCATGGCTCCCGCGGCCCTGGACACCCTGCTGGCCCACTTCTCCGACACCGGCAGGGAGCCGGACTACTATGACGCGGTGATCACCGGCGACCTGGGCCACTTCGGCCACACGCTGCTGGAGGACCTGGCCCGCCAGGAGGGGCTGCGCTTTTCCCGCACCTTTACCGACTGCGGAATGCTGGTGTTTGACAAGACGAATCAGGATGTTCACGCCGGCGGCAGCGGGGCCGGCTGCTCGGCCAGCGTCTTTGCGGGCCATATCCTGCGCTGCCTGCGGGAAGGGAGCTGGAACCGTGTGCTGTTTGCCCCCACCGGGGCGCTGATGAGCACCGTGACAAACCAGCAGGGCGAGAGCATCCCGGCCATCTGCCATGCGGTGGCAGTGGAAAATGAAGGAGGGGAAATCTGAGTTGGAGCTGATAAGCACCTATCTCAAATGCTTTCTGGTGGGTGGACTTCTCTGCGCGGCAGGGCAGATCCTGATCGACAGGACGGGCCTGACGCCGGCGCGCATCCTCACCGGCTATGTGGTGACCGGCGTTGTGCTGGGGGCGCTCGGGGTCTATCAGCCGCTGGCGGACTGGGCCGGAGCGGGCGCAACCATCCCGCTGACCGGCTTCGGCAGCGCCCTGGCCAGGGGCGTGCGGGAGGCCGTGGCGGAAAAGCAGTGGCTGGGCGTGTTCACCGGGGGCTTTACCGCGGGGGCGGCAGGCATATGCGCCGCGCTGATCTTCGGCTGCCTTGCGGCGCTGCTGTTCCGCTCAAGGGAAAAGTAGGCCGCACGCTCTCCCTCTGCGCGCCCATACCGGAAAAATATTGTTTGCCCGGGGCCAAAAATGGCCCCGGGCAAACAGTTTCAATTCAATTCAAATTGGCGCGCTCAGCCCAGGCGGAACACCCCTGTGGCCTGCAGCGCATTCATGATCTCGGCATAGAAGAACCGGTAGCCCCGGTCGGAGATATGCAGACCGTCGCCGCAGTCAAATTTCAGATACCCCTGGGCGTCGGTAAAGCCCGCGGTGGCGTCCAGGAAGTATACGCCGTCCCGGGCGGCGCAGAGCTCCAGCAGTCTGGCGCTGTACTCCGCCGCGCGCATCTGGCGGCTCTCGGTGGATTCGGTATACATCCGGCCATAGGTCGGCCCCACAGGGTAGAGCCGCAGCGCAAAAATCGGGATGCCGCACTTGCCATAGCGGGCATACAGCTCATCCAGCAGCGTGGTGTAATCCCGCACGGCCTCCTCCATGCTGAGGAAGGACAGGTCGTTGGCGCCCAGCAAAATCACAATGCCGTTAAAGCGCCGGTCGGCCAGGGAGCCGCGCATAATGCCCAGGCCCTCCACGCCCACCAGCACCTCCTTCTCGGTGATGCCGTGGAACTGATAGGCCGCCGCGCCGTTTCCCGCAACGATCTGGTTGCCGCCGCCGGTAAATACCCGGGCGCCGCGCTCCGGGTTGGCAAACATGGAGTCCCCCAAAAACATCAGGTTTTGCAGCAGCGGCCGGCTGTCAACGCTCTGCCGCTGCTCCGGATGGATCAGGCGGTAGAGCACCGCAGCCCCCTCTGCGCGCGTCAGCGTGCCGCCGGGGAGAAAGCCGCCGTCCCCGCTGCCGTTCATCATCCCCATGACCCACACGGTCCGCACCGCGGAGAGATATTCGTCGCGGATGTTCTGCCCGTCCAGAATCACGGGGGCGACGGTCAGGGCCGGCAGCGGCTCTCCCCTGGCCTCCAGGGCCCGGACCAAAAGCTGCGCGGTCTCCTCCCGGGTGATGATCCGCTCCATGCGTGCCGCGTCCGTATCCGCCGGGAGCAGTCCCTTTTCCACGGCCAGCTCCAGCACCGGGACATACCAGGGGTCCCCTGCGCCCTTTGCGGCCAGCTCCTCCGGAAAGAGGTAGCGGACCACCACTGCCGCCATGGAGGAGGTGCTCATCTCCGCCTCGGGGGCAAACATGCCAATGCCGTTGGCCGGCTTGCCAATCCCCTGAAACAGGCCCACCCGGGTCATCTCCATCACCGTGGTATAGGCCCAGTGGCTCTCCGTCACGTCATAAAACCGCTCCAGCGGCGCATCCTCGGCCCCGGGGTTCGTCTCAACCTCGGTCCCCGGGTTCGTCTCAGCCTCGGTCCCCGGGTTCGTCTCAGCCTCGGTCCCGGGGTTCGTCTCAGCCTCGGTCCCGGGGTCTGCGGCGGGCTCCGGCAGGGACGGAAGAACTGTGCCGGGGTCTGCCGCCGGCGGCACGGCCGTCTCCGCGCTCCCATCCCCGGCCGCCGCGGTCTCCGCTCCGTCGGTACTGTCCCCTGCGGTCTCCGGATAGAGGGCGGGCACCCAGAGCTGCGCCGCAGCGGAATCCGGCGCAGTCTCCTCCGCCCGGACGCCGGGTCCCAAACCGGTCAGCAAAATTACCGCCGTGAGAAGTGCCGAAAGTACACGATGCCCTGATTTCTCTCTCATTTCTCTTTTCCTCGCCTCGTTGATGATTTCTCCCGGAAGCGCATCCGCAGTTTCCGCCGGATGCAAACGCCCCCCGTTCCGGCTCCCCGCGATATGCGGACAGTAACACTGCTATTTTATTATTATATCATAGCTTTTTTTCAAAACGCTGTCAACCGAGATATGAAAAAAGGCTCTAAGTTACAGTTCGCCAATGTCATACAGGGTAAGATTTGCCGATCCCCGGCGTCATGCCGCGCCCTTTGTGCGTGCCGGTGCGGGAAAGCTGCGGACATGTTGCTTACATGTTGCAGACATATTGCAGACAGGCTGCATGCAAAACCGGACAAAGTAAAGGAAAGTAAAGTAAAGTGAAAGCAAAGTACAGTATCAGAAAGGAAGAAAGAAAGGAAAACGCGCGCGCGTGCGGCGGGCCGGGGCAGCGGTTTGGCGGGCCGGGGTTTTGCCTTTCCGGCTGTCTTTCTGTCTGTCTCTCTTTCTGTCTGTCTGTCTGGGGGAGAAAGATAAAAGATGTCAGTGAATGTCAGTAAGGTGGTGTGCTATAATGGAACCCGGAGAAGGAAGCTGATGCTTCGGTTGAGATATGGCTGCCTGTCCCCGGCGTCCTGAACTGTAACCATTCTGCAAAAGCCCGGGTTGAAAACATTTACAGTCCGGCGCAGGGGTGCTATAATCAGGGAAGCGCTGATTCACGCCGGCTCTCCCCGCAGCGCGGCGGCGTATGCGCTCCGGAGGGAGACGGCATGGATGAATTTCAGAGAAAACAGAGGTGGGTTTCCATGAAAAAACGGATTATGAAGAAGACGCTGCTGTTGCTGCTGTGTGCGGCGCTGCTGTGCAGCGCGTTCCCCGCGGCGGCGGACGGGGATTTTGAGGTATCCCCGGACGGGGTGCTGGCCAAATATCGCGGCGCCGGCGGAGACGTTGTGATCCCCGAGGGCGTCACCGGTATCGGGGATTATGCGTTCTCCTTTTGCGAAAGCATGACCGGCGTGACCATTCCCGACAGCGTCACCAGCATCGGGAAAAGCGCGTTCAGCATGTGCAAAGCCCTGAAGGACGTCTGGTATGCGGGAACAAAGTCCGGCTGGGACGCCATCGTCATAGGCGACAACAATACCTGTCTGACCGACGCGGCGATTCATTGCGAGGCCTCCGCAGCCACGCCCGTCAGCTTCCTCGACGTTCCCGCGGACGCCTATTACGCCCAGGCCGTCTCCTGGGCCTTTAATCAGGGCGTGACCAACGGCACCTCGGCCACCGCCTTCTCCCCGGACGGCATCGTGACGCGGGAGCAGATGCTGGCCTTCACCTGCCGCGTCATGGGCGGCAGGGCCGAAGGGCTCTCCTGGGCGGAGGACGCGATGCAGTGGGCAAGGGACCGGGGCCTCCTGGAGGGCATTCCCGGCGATCTGGATCAAAAAGCCGCCTGTCCCCGGAGCGAGGTGGTGTATTATCTTTGGAGGGTGCTGGCCTGAGGGCTTTCGGAACCCTCGGACTCCGCCGCGCCCGGGCTGGCATATTTTTTCCAGGCCCCGGAGACCAGATAGCTGCCGCCGATCAAAAACGGAACCAGCCCTGCCAGGGCGTTGCCGTACCAGAAGCCCCGGATTCCCAGTCCCAGCGCCAGCCCCAGCAGCAGCGCCAGACCGATGCGGGCGGCGATACCGTCCAGCAGCGCCACCATCAGATTCAGCAGGGAGCTGCCCGAGCCGTTGATCAGCGCAAAGCTGGCCGGCCGCAGTGTGGCCCCCGTGTATTGCACCATGGCCACCGGGACATAGACCACCGCCATTGCCAGCACCTCCGGGTCGTCGGAAAACAGTCCAAAGAGCCATTCCGGGTGCAGCGCGGTCACCAGCGCAAACACCGCCGCCGGTAAGGCCACAATCCAGAGGGCTGTCAGAACCACCCGCGGCACGCGCCCGGTCTTTCCCGCTCCCAGCGCCTGGGACACCATGGCGCCGCCCGCGGAGGACACCGCCTGGCACACCACCCCCAGCATACTCTCCAGCTTTCGCGCCACGCCGGTCACCGCGACGGCCACCATGCCATAGGTGTTGACAAAGGAGCTGACAAAGAGCATGGAGAAGGTGATGGCAGCGGACTGGATGACCATGGGAATGCCCAGAGAGATCAGGGGGCGGATCACCTGGCCGCTGATGCGGAAGTGGGCCGGCCTGAAGTCGAAGTGAATCTGCTCCCGGTTGCGGTAGAGCAGGCGCAGCGCAAACAGAAAGCTTGTCCCCTGGCCGATGACGGTGGCCAGCGCCGCGCCCCGTGGCCCCATGCCCATGGGTCCCACAAACAGCAGGTCCAGCACAATATTGATCACCGAGGCGATGGCGATGAACTGAAAGGGGTGCCGGGAGTCCCCCATCCCCCGGAGAATGGCGGCCACCAGGTTGTAGCCGTAGATAAACACGGTGCCGTAGATGCAGACCACGCAGTATTGCCCGGTGTAGTCCAGGATGTTCTCCGGTGTGTTCAGCCAGCCCAGAATGGCCCGATAGGACAGCAGAAACACCCCGGTGATCACCACGGCCAGGGTCATCAGAAGCGTAAACAGCGTGCCCACCATCTGCCCCACCTTGTCCGTGCGCTGCTCCCCCACATAGCGGGAAATCAGAATCTGCCCGGCGTTGGAAAAGCCCATGGCAACAAAGGTAATCAGCATCAGCACCTCGCCCCCGATGGACACGGCGGACAGCCCCCGGGTGCCCACAAACCGGCCCACCACCACCATGTCCACCATATTATAGACCATCTGCAGCAGCCCGGACAAAAACAGCGGCAGCGCAAACAGCAGCAGTGTTTTTGCCACGCTGCCCGTGGTCAGGTCCCGGATAATGGTTTTTTTATCGCTCATATCTCTCTCCCCGCGCCGGTTTTTCCCGGTTTCTCTCTTATATTATATATCATTCCCGGGGGATAAAAAAGTCCCAATTTCCGTAAACCGCCGGCATGGCCTCCCAGAGCGAACGCAGCATAAAAAAAGCTCCCGCGCCTCCGATAAAAACCTCCCCGTCTGTCAACACTAAGGAAGCGCTGAATAAATCAACGTGTACGGATTGGCGCGGAAATTCAGTGCCAATCAAGGCGCAAAAGCGCAGGAATCCTTTGTGGATTTCAAGCTTTTGCAACGCAGAGTGGC
>CAJOPB010000155.1 GCA_905236305.1 uncultured Oscillospiraceae bacterium
CGTAGATGTCCACCTCGCAGGAAACGGGAATGCCCCGGCTGACCAGGCGGGAGTTGACATAGCAGGGCTCAAAGCCGAAGGCCTCCGGGAAGGCGGGCCAGCACTTGTCCGCAAAGGCCACATACTCGCGGGAGCCCTTGTGGTTTTCCGCCCAGTCCAGCAGCGTGACCTCCAGCTGGGCCATGCGCTGGCTCATCTCCGGGTAATAGCGGCCCTCTCCCATCTCCTCCGCCATTTCCGCGCAGATGCCCGGAATCCGGGGGTCGTCCGCGTGGGCCTTGTAGCTGACCAGCAGATCCAGCTCGCTGTTCTCCTCGATCTCCACGCCCAGCTCATACAGGCCGCGGATGGGGGCGTTGCAGGCAAAGAAATCCTGGGGACGGGGGCCGAAGGAGATGAGCTTCAGCTTGCTCAGGCCGATCAGCGTGCGGGCGATGGGGAGGAAGTCCTGCATCATCTCCGCCACCTCCTCCGCGGTGCCCACGGGATAGGGCGGGATGTAGGCGCGCAGATGGCGCATACCCAGATTGTAGGAGCAGTTGAGCATACCGCAATAGGCGTCCCCGCGTCCGTCAATCAGGTCGCCGTCGCCCTCCGCGGCGGCGGCATACATCACAGGCCCGTCAAATTTTTGGGCGATCAGCGTCTCGGGGGTCTCCGGCCCGAAGTTGCCCAGAAACACCGTCAGGGCATTGCAGCCGGCGGCCTTGACCTCGTCCACGGCCTTGAGCATGTCCTTCTCGTTTTCCACAATGGTCTGGCACTCATACAGCTCCATACCCCTGGCCCGACATGCCTCCGTCACCGCCTGCCGGCGGCGCTGGGAGAGGGAAATGATGAAGCAGTCCCGGGAGACCGCAATGATCCCCAATTTTACTTCCGGAATGTTGCGCAGCATAATTTACACCTCGTTCAATTTATAAAATTTAATAATTGGCGGCAAAACTTCTGTGCCCGTCCGCCCGCGCGGCGGGCGGGAGCTTTCTGCTTATCCCGCGCTGCGCGGAGCGCAGGGCTTTACAGGAAACGGCAGACGTCAGCCGTTGAGCAGGGGGAAGACCTCCTTCAGCGCGGGATAGATGCGGCGGAACGCGGCATATCTCTCCTGATAGCGGTCCCGGAGCGCGGGGTCCGGGGTGACGGTCTCCGTCACCCTGACCAGGGCGTCCGCCGCGCGCTGCACCGTGGGATACTCCCCGCAGGCCACCGCCGCCAGCATCGCGCCGCCGTAGCCGGGCCCCTCCTCGCTCTCGATGCGCTCCAGCTCCAGATCGCAGATGTTGGCAAACATGGTGCGCCAGAGCGGGCTTTTGGCTCCGCCGCCGCAGATGCGGCTTTTTTTCAGCACAATGCCCAGAGACCGGGCCACCTCCAGGCTGTCCCGGATGGCAAAGGCCACGCCCTCCATCACCGCCTGGGTCATGTCCGCCCGGGTGGTGTCCATGGTCAGGCCGACGAAGGTGCCCCGGGCATTGGTGTCGTTGATGGGGGAGCGCTCTCCCATCAGATAGGGCAGGAAAAACACATGGCTGCGCCCCAGGGTGTCCGCCGTGATGGGGGCCTGCTCCGCGGCGTAGTCCGCTGTCCCGACGATGCCGTCCATCCACCATTTGTTGCAGCTGGCGGCGGAGAGCATACAGCCCATCAGGTGATAGCTGCCGTCGGCATGGGCGAAGGCGTGGAGCGCATTGTGACTGTCCACCCGGAAGTCCCGGCTGGAGATAAAGAGGGTGCCGGAGGTGCCCAGAGAGATGTTGCAGCCCCCCTCGCCCACGGTGCCCGTGCCCACGGCGGCGGCGGCGTTGTCCCCGGCCCCGGCGCAGACCGTCACCCCTGCCGGAAGGTCCAGGGCCTTTGCCATCTCGGGCTTCAGCGTCCCCACCGGGGCGTAGCTCTCAAAAATCTGCGCCATCTGCTCCTCCCGCACGCCGCAGATGTCCAGCATCTCCCGGCTCCACCGCTTGTGCGCCACGTCAAACAGCAGCATTCCGGAGGCGTCGGAGACGTCGGAGCAGTGGACGCCGGTGAGCATATAGTTGATATAATCCTTGGGCAGCATGATCTTGTCGATCTGCGCAAACAGCTCCGGCTCGTGCTTTTTCATCCACAGCAGCTTGGGCGCGGTAAAGCCGGCGAAGGCAATGTTGGCGGTCCATGCGCTGAGCTTGTCCCTGCCCACGGCGGTATTGAGCCACTGCGTCTCCTCCGCCGTGCGGCCGTCGTTCCACAAAATGGCCGGGCGCAGCACCCGGTCGTCCCGGTCCAGCACCACCAGCCCGTGCATCTGGCCTCCGCAGCCGATCCCGGTCACGGCGCTCCGGTCGCAGTCCGCGGTCAGCTCCCGGATACCGGTCACGGTCTCCCGCAGCCAGTCCTCCGGCCGCTGCTCCGACCACCCGGGACGGGGGAAGGAGATGGGATACTCCCGGGAGACGATTTTGAGAATTTTGCCCGCACCGTCCATCAGCAGCAGCTTGACGGCGGAGGTGCCGAGGTCAACGCCAATATAAAGCATAGTCATACTCCTTTTCTCCCGGGTCATAAAAACACGGGGAAGCCCCAATGCCAGCGGCAGGCTGTTGTTGCCATTTTTGCTACCATTGCTGCCATTATTGTACAAAAATTTGGGAATAATGTCAACAGCTTTCGTTAACCGCACTGCCTCCCGGCGGGTTTCTCTGTTTACACCCGTCGGAGACCCCCTCCGGTCTCCGACGGGTGTGGACAGAAACGACCCAGCAGAGGGCATTGCGCCCAGCAAAAAAATAAAAGCCCCCTCCCGGCAGGGAGTAAATGAGAGCCCCCGGGCATGGCCATTTTTACCACTGAAAAAACCAAAAAAGCCCAAAAAGCGAAAAAAGTGTTGACCGTCCGGCAGGGATGTGCTATATTATTCAGTACCTGTCGGCTGACAGGCTGTTTTGCTGTGCTGCGGCAGCCCTTGCGGTCGAACAGGGAGGCATGGTCCTGACGGGCCTTATGCAGAATCTATAAGGAGGTGCCGAACAAATGGCTGCAGATGCAAGAGTGAAAATCACCCTGAGATGCAACGAATGCAAGCAGAGAAACTACAACACGATGAAGAACAAGAA
>CAJOPB010000156.1 GCA_905236305.1 uncultured Oscillospiraceae bacterium
CAACATCAAGATGCCCAACGCCGGCACCTACTCCGTGAAGCTGACCTTCCACTCTCCCGAGGAGAACGGTTTCCTGATCCACCTGGATGACGAGACGGGCCCGGGCGGCAACTTCAGCGAATTCTCCTGGCCTCTGGTGCTCGAACTTCCCGACGTGTGGGATTACGTCCCGCAGGAGTGGTAATGCCCCTATAATTCAACAGGCGAACAAGTCAATACCGCTGCCGCGGTATTGACTTGTTGGCGCGTTATTGATTTTTTCTTCTTTTTCGAAAATTCTCCTTATCTGAGCCAGAGGTACACAAAAATGCTGAAATATCTGATCACCGGCACGGAGACGCTGATCGCCTCCGCCGTTATGCTGGGGATACTTTTCGCGTATATCCGTTCGGTGTATGGCGGACGCGGGCGGAAAATCCTGACCGCAGGGGCCCTGCTGGGCCTTGCGGCCGCCATTGTAATGGCTTATCTGAAAAACAAGACGAAGCTGATCAATACCAGCACCTGGAACCTGCGGATTTTTTCTGTCGCCATCGCGGCCCTGCTGCTGTTTCTGGTTCTGGACCTGGGCTGGCTGAGAAAGCGCAGGGATGGAAGGGCCGGGGCCATTGTTCCCGGCGTTGCGGCGGTATTGGCATTCACGATTCTGTTTTACGCTTTGCCGGACGTGCTTGCCTACCCCTATAACTTCGTGCTGGGCGGCGAAACAGTTTTTTCCACCGGCTTCATTTACCGCCTTCTCGGCCTTCTGCTGGGCGTCGGTCTGAGCGTTTTGGCCGCTTTGGCTGTGGAGCAGGTATGCCGCAGAGTCAGTCCGGGGGCCGTGGGCATCCTGCTCAAGCTGACACTGACGGTAAATGCCATGCAGCAGCTCTCGAAAATCCTGTCCATCCTGCTGGCCAGGCGCGTCATCACCAGCCGTCCGCTGTTTCGAGTGGTGCGCTTTACCTCCAACCACGCCGATCTGTTTATTTACGCGATATTGCTGCTGGCCGTGACCGTGCCCGCTGCGCTGTGGCTCCGCAGTTTCCGGGTGAATGAGCCCTATGAAAACCCTGCCCAGCACAGGAAGATCCGGGCAAAATGGCGATCTATCCGGCGCTGGTCCTCGTCGGCGATTCTCTCCTTTGCTGCTGCGGTGCTGATTCTCACGGCGGTAAACGCCTACGCGAACCGTCCGGTGTCCCTCTCCGCCATAGAGGACTGCGAGGTGCGCGGCACCGAGCTCTATATCCCCTTTGAGCAGGTGGACGACGGTCATCTGCACCGTTTTGCTTATACCACCGACAATCATGTGGCAGTGCGCTTTATCGTGATTAAAAAGCCGAATTCCTCCGCCTACGGTGTAGGGCTGGACGCATGCGATATCTGCGGAGAGACCGGCTATTATGAGCGCAGCGGCCAGGTGGTTTGCAACCGCTGCGACGTGGTAATGAATATCAACACCATCGGCTTCAAGGGCGGCTGCAACCCGAAGGTCATCGACTACAGCATCGAAAACGGTTATATCATCGTGCCGGCCTACACTCTGATTGAGCATGAGGCAGATTTCAAATAAGTTCACTCCCCCTTCCGGGGGAGCGGACAGGCAGGAAAGCGTGCCGTCTGACCGACCTCGGGTGCAGTTTTCCGGGAAAGGAAGAAAAGAATGTTTTTCCGAATGATCCGCGGAGCGTTTTTGCTCCAGAAAAAGAAAATGCTGATGATCGCCCTCACCATTGCCCTGGGCGCTTCCCTTGCTACCGCCATGCTGAATGTGATGATGGACGTGGGCGACAAGGTGAATCAGGAGCTGAAAACCTACGGCGCGAATATCACCGTGGTTCCCAAATCCGCCTCTGTGATCAACAACCTCTATGAGATGGAGGGCGGCGGCAGCGGAGAGGGCTCGTATCTCCTGGAGGAGGAGCTGGGCAAGATCAAGACCATCTTCTGGGCCTTCAATATCGTGGACTTCGCCCCGTTTATCGACACGGAGGTGACGCTTCCAGACGGCAGCGCCGCCACCATGGTGGGAACCTGGTTTAACCATCACATGGATCTGCCCACCGGGGAGACGCTGGACACCGGCATACAAAACCTCCGCACCTGGTGGGACATCCGCGCCGGTGCGTGGCTGGACGAGCAAAATGCCGCGCAGGGCGCCGACGCCTGTATGGTGGGCGAGGTTCTGGCAGGGCGCGAGGGACTGTCCGCCGGCGACAGGCTGAAGGTCTCTACCCGCTTCGGGACGCGGGAGCTGACCGTGGTGGGCGTCTTTGACGCCGGCGGCGACGAGGATGAACAGATTTTCGCGCCGATGGAGGTGGTCCAGTCTCTGAGCAACCTGGACGGGTATCTGACCAGCATCGAGGTCAGCGCTTTGACCACCCCGGACAACGATCTGGCGAAAAAGGCCGCGAAGCAGGGGCCGCAGTCCCTGTCCATCAGCGACTATGAGACCTGGTACTGCACGGCCTATGTCAGTTCCATCTGCTTTCAGATCCAGGAGGTCATCACGGACTCCGTCGCCTCCCCGGTGCGGCAGGTGGCGGACAGTGAAGGCGCCATCATGGAAAAGACCGAACTGCTGATGGAGCTGATCACCATTCTGAGCCTGATCGGCTCCGCCCTGGGCATCACCAATCTGGTCACTGCCAGCGTCATGGAGCGCAGCGCGGAGATCGGGCTGATGAAGGCCGTCGGAGCCACCAACGGACGTATCAGCGCGCTGGTGCTGACAGAGGTGCTGATTACGGGAATCATCGGTACGGCCATCGGGTATCTGGCCGGCTTTGGCTTTGCGCAGATCATCGGACACACGGTGTTCGCCTCCTCCATTGAGATGAAACCGATGGTGATCCCCATCGTCGTTGTGCTGGTGGTAGCCGTCACACTGGCGGGCAGTATTCCGGCAATTCGGATGCTGCTGCGGCTACGTCCGGCGGAAGTGCTCCATGGCCGGTAAAAAGGAGAGGCATATGACAAAACGAAGATTCTTTTTCCGTATGATCACGTCGTCGCTGGTGCGGCGGCGGAGCCGGATGCTGGTGGCCCTGCTGGCCATTGCCGTGGGGGCCACGATCCTCTCCGGACTGGTGACAATCTATTATGATGTACCCCGGCAGATGGGGGCGCAGTTCCGCAATTACGGCGCGAATATGATTTTTCTCGCCTCGGGCAACGACGCGAGGTTCGATATGGATACGGTGAACGAAGCCCTGTCCTATATCGACGGCGGCGAACTGGTGGGCGTTGCACCCTACCGCTACGAGACCGTGCTGATCCACGAACAGCCCATTGTGGCTGCGGGAACGGACTTTTCCGGTGCCCGGACCACCAGCCCCTATTGGTACATAGACGGCCAATGGCCGGAGCGAAGCGGCGAGATGCTGCTGGGCAAGGAGGAAGCGGAGTTTCTGGGTCTTGGCCTGGGGGACAGCTTCACAGTGATCTGGTCCACGGAGGAGGACGCGGCGGATGAAACCGGCGTTACCGAGCAGCGCACGCTGGACATGACCGTGACCGGCATTCTGGAGACCGGCGGCAGCGAGGAGGCCTATGTCTACATGTCCCTGGAGGATCTGGAGGCGCTCAGCGGCGGCAGCGGGCGTCTGGACGTGGTGGAGCTCAGCGTCTCCGCCTCCCGGGAGGAGCTGGACCGCTTTGCCGGCCTTATCGGCACCGCAGTTCCCGACATTGCCCCCCGGCTGGTCAAGCGCGTCACGGAATCCGAGAGCACGGTGCTCAGCAAGCTGCGCTCGCTGGTGTTTCTGGTCACCGCGGTGGTGCTGATCCTGACGATGATCTGTGTCGCCACCACCATGACGGCAGTGGTAACGGAGCGGAGACGCGAAATCGGACTTCGGAAGGCGCTGGGAGCCAGCGACGGAGGAATCATCCGGGAATTCATGGGAGAGGGTCTGCTGCTGGGCTTTGTGGGCGGACTTGCCGGCGCCGGCCTCGGCTTCGCATTTGCGCAGTATGTCAGCATAAATGTTTTTTCCAGTTCCATCTCCTTCCAGGGCTGGCTGCTGCCTGTGACGGTGGCCGCCTCAGTGCTGGTGACGGGGCTGGCCTGCCTGCTGCCGGTGCGCAGCGCGACAGAGATCGACCCGGCATTGGTTTTGAAGGGAGAATAAGCGATGAGTTTACTGGAACTGGAAAATGTCTCAAAAATCTATGGCGAGCTGCATGCACTGGACAATGTGAGCATGAAGGTGGACAACGGCGAGTGGGTAGCGATTATGGGGCCCTCCGGCTCGGGGAAAAGCACGATGATGAATATCATTGGCTGTATGGATAAGCCCACCTCCGGAAGGGTGATTCTGGACGGTGCGGACATCGCCCACGAGTCCCAGAACAGTCTGACGGCAATTCGACGGGACAAAATCGGGCTGATCTTCCAGCAGTTCCATCTGGTGAATTACCTCACTGCCGTAGAGAATGTGATGGTGAGCCAGTATTATCACAGCGTCCCCGACGAGCGCGAGGCACTGGAAGCGCTGGACCGCGTGGGTCTGGCGGACCGTGCCAGACACCTCCCCAGCCAGCTTTCCGGCGGCGAACAACAGCGCGTTTGCATCGCCAGGGCACTGATCAATTATCCGGAAATTGTCCTGGCCGACGAGCCCACAGGAAATCTGGATGAGGCCAACGAAAATATTGTTCTGGATATTTTCCAGCAGCTCCACCGGGACGGCACGACGCTGATCGTCGTGACCCACGACCCGGAGGTGGGCGAGGTGGCCCAGCGGACGGTTACGCTGGAATACGGGAAAATCATTCGTGACGCCCAGAACGCGAATTTCATCAAGTGAGGGAAGCCATATGAAGGGAAAAAAGCTTGCCGTCCTCGGCCTCGCCGCGCTCTCTGCTTTTCTGCTGTGCGGCTGCGGAGACAGCGGCAATTATGCCGATGGTACTTACACTGCCCAGAGCGAGGTCTATGAGGGCCTTGAGGATGAGGACAATCTGTCCGGCGGCGACGGCTACGGTGTTGTGACCATTACCATCAGGGACAATGTCATCACCGATTGTGCGTTTACCACATATATGACCGACGGTACCGTCAAGGGCGAGGATTACGGAAAACAAAACGGGGAAATCGCCAATCAGGATTACTATAATAAAGCCCAGCGTGCAGTGCGTGCAAGTCAAAACTACGCCGAACAGCTTGCCGCCAAGGGCAGGATCGAGGACGTAGATGCCATCTCCGGCGCGACGATTTCCTATCAGGAGTTTCAGGAAGCGGTGCGGAGTGCATTGAAGCAGGCGAAATAACAGTTGAAAGCATGGGGCAGGGACAGATGAAGCTTTTGGTGCATATTGCGGTTGTGACTGCGGCAGTGTTTCTCTGTCTCGGCCTGCCCGCGCTGGCCTATCTGCCAGACGGGGACGGCGTGGATGCCGTCTCCGGTGCATCGCTGGAGGCGCCGGCCCAGCCCTCCGGGGAATTTGTCGTGATTCTGAACCGCGAACACCACAGGGCTCTGGATGAATGGGAAGCGTTTTTTACGGAACGCGAGGTCGGCGTCATCATGGAGGATTTGCGCTGCGCCATCGCTTCCGGAGACGCGGAGGGATTGCAGTTAGCGCAGCGGTATCAGGCGCGGCTGGCGGAAAACCAGATGTCGCTCCGCAGCGAAAACGGCGTCCTTCTGGTCTCCAAGGCGGAACGGGGGCTTTATGACGTGGTGATTCTCTCGAAGGAGGCAGCGGACGCCTATGATTATTCCGCAGTGTACACCCGGCCCGACGCGCTGGTTCTGACCGTGGAGGGCGGGACATGAGAAGGTTTAACGCGATTTTGACAGCGGTAATCCTGCTGCTGTTTCTGCTCCACGCGATCCTCGGCTCCTTCCAACTGATTGGCGTTGGAAACACCGCGGTCAAGGCGGCAGCATGGGTTGCTGCGGTCCTGATACTGATCCATGCGGTGATCGGTGTCAAATATACGGTGGATACCCTGCGGGTCTGGAGGAAAACGGGTGTGAGCTATTTCCGGGAGAACCGGCTGTTCTGGGCCCGGAGGGTCAGCGGCTTTGCGGTTATGGTGCTGCTCTTTTTCCATTTTACCGCTTTTGGAGAAAACAGCGGCAGCGTCTACCGGCTGAAATATTTCGGTACGGCGGAGCTTTCGGTGCAAGTGCTTCTGGCTGCTGCGATTGCGCTGCATGTACTGACGAATGTGAAGCCAATGCTGATCTCCTTCGGTATACGCGGGCTCAAGGCACGGGCGGCGGACCTGCTCCTTGTGCTGTCGGTGCTGATACTTTTCTTCGCTGCGGCGTTTATCGTGTACTATTTGCGCTGGAATCGGATATGAAACGAGTGATTATTATTGGCGCGGGCCTCGCAGGGCTGTCGGCGGCAATGGAATTGGCGAAACAGAATATCGGAAGTGAGCTGATCTCGCCGCTGCCCTCGGAGCGGGCGCAGTCGGTTTTGGCCGAGGGCGGCATCAATGCGGCGCTGGACCTGATGGGAGAGGGAGACCGTCCGGCGGAGCACTGTGCGGATACCCTGCGGGGCGGCTGCGATTTGGCGGATCCCCTGGCGGTGCAGTCGTTGACGGCCCATGCGCCGGAGCTGGTAAAAAGCCTTTCCGCCCTCGGAGTCCCCTTCCAGATGGAGGGGGAGAGGCTGGTCCAGCGCAATTTCGGCGGACAAAAAAAGAAGCGCACTGCCTACGCCAAAAGCAGTACCGGAAAAGCCATTATGACTGCCCTCATCGACGAGGCGCGGAAATACGAGGCGGCGGGACTGATACGCCGGTGGCCGCATCACACACTGGCCGAGCTGTGCACAGAGGATGGAAATTGCACCGGCGCGGTGATCTGTGACAATTATACGGATTCCGCCCTGCGGTTTTCCGGTCCGGTGATCCTTGCCTGCGGCGGGCTGAACGGTCTGTTTCCCGGCCGGACCACGGGCACGACGCAAAACACCGGGGACGCTGCGGCACTGGCCTTTTCCCGCGGCGCGGCCTTTGGGAATCTGGAGATGCTGCAATACCATCCGACGACGGTTGCGATTTCCGGAAAACGGCTGCTGGTCAGCGAGGCGGCCAGAGGAGAGGGCGGCAGACTGTTCACGGTGGAAAACGGACATCGGCGATACTTTATGGAGGAAAAATACCCGGAGCTGGGAAATCTGATGCCCCGGGATGTGATCTCGCGGGAGATGGCGCTGCTGGACGGTCAGGTCTGGCTGGATATGACCGGATTGTCCCGTGCAGAGTGGACAAAAAAACTCCCCGATCTGCGCTCTGAGCTAAAACACTATCTGAACCTGGATCCGGCAAAGGAGCCGGTGCCTGTCAGTCCCGGCATTCATTTCTTTATGGGAGGCATTCTCGTGGACAGAACCCACGCCGCCAGCCTGAAAAAACTGTTTGCCGCGGGGGAATGTGCCTGCCAGTACCACGGGGCAAACCGGCTGGGGGGCAATTCCCTGCTGGGGGCGATCTATGGCGGCATGGCCGCCGCGCGGAGCGCAGCGCTGTGGGCGTCGGAGCACAGAGAGCCGGAGCAGCTTGGTCCTGTCACGCCGCAGCCGGAAACACCCGGTTTTCAAGCGAAGCTGGGTGATATTTTGTATGGCGGGCTGGCCATTTTGCGGGATGAGGCAACGCTGACCGGCGCGCTCAGCCGTCTCGAAGAACTGTCGTCTGCAACACTGACAGAAGCGGAGCGCCGGCGGTTGGAGCTCGGCCGCGCCATGCTGTTATCCGCGCTGGAACGCAGAGAGAGCCGGGGCGCGCATACGCGGACGGATTTCCCGGAGCGGAACGACGGGCAATTCCGGAAAACCACAGTTGCGGCAATACGGAACGGAGCTGTCCAAATCTCGTTCATCCCCGTCCCGGAGGGAGGCGAAGCAGGTGCGTCTTGAAATACTTCGTCGGAAAAGCGCCGCTGAGACCCCGCATATTGCATATTTTGATTACGACCCGACCGACAGCACGGAGACTGTGGCCACGGCGCTGACCCGTCTGAACGAGACGCTGCCGGACCCCATCCGCTGGGAGTGCTCCTGCCTGCAGCGCAAGTGCGGCGCCTGTGCCATGGTGGTAAACGGGAGGCCTGTCCTGGCCTGCGGCGCACAGCTGTTGGAATATAAAGATAAGGTCCGCATAGAACCGCTGCGGAAATTCCCCGTTGTCGCGGACCTGATTGTGGACCGGAGCATTCTCTATGAAAATCTGTCTGCACTGCGCTGCTGGATGAGCGCGGAGGCGGACATGCACCAGCGGGCGGCGGATTTGGGATATGAGGCGTCCCGCTGCCTGCAATGCGGCTGCTGCCTGGACGTGTGTCCCAATTTTGCCCCCGGCGGCGATTTCTCAGGCATGGCCGGGGCAGTCCCCCTGTCGCGGCTGCTGGCGGAGCTACCGGAAGCGGAGCTGGCGGAGCTTTCCGAACAATACCGGCGGCACTTCTACGCCGGCTGCGGTAAATCCCTGGCCTGCCGGAACGTCTGTCCGGCGGGCATCGGCGTGGATGCTCTGCTGGTCAATTCCAACGCGGTGGCCGTGTGGAAACGGCTGTTGAGGAGAAAGCGAATATGAATAAACCCAAAATCAAAGCCCTGGATATCGTATTTCCGGTGCTCAGCCTCGTGTTTTTAGTGGGGATTCTGACGGTGTTTCAGCCCTGCGGCCCCCGGGAGGATGGGAGCTGGATGAGCTGCCACTGGGCCGGACGTGCGGTGGCCGGCGCGGCGGGGGCCATGCTTCTGCTCTCGGTTCTCCGTCTGGTGGTCAGGGCGGGTGCGAAGCAGGGACTGGACCTGGCGCTGATCGCCCTCGCTGCGCTGGCGCTGGCGCTCCCCGGTCATCTAATCGGCCTTTGCATGATGCATGATATGCGCTGCCACACGCTGACAGCTCCCTGCACCGCAGTGCTGTCCTGCCTTATGGCGGCGGCGGCGGCAGTCGATTTGCTCCTGTCCCTGCGGAAAGGAAAATGACATGAAGCTTGAACGGACCCTCGCTCTGAAAAATCTTCGCCGCAAGCCGGCACGTACCGCCGCGCTGGTGCTGCTCTCCGCCTTTCTGGCCCTCTCGGTCTTCGGCGGCAGCGTCGTAGTGGCCAGCCTCCGGAACGGGCTGAAAAGCTATGAGGCCCGTCTCGGCGCGGATATTGTCGCCGTGCCCTATCAGGCGCGAACGAAGGGGACCTTTGAATCCATTTTGCTGCAGGGCATTCCCGGCATGTTCTACATGGACGAGCAGTATTACAACAAAATCTGTACCATCGAAGGCGTGGAAGCCGCCGCGCCGCAGTTCTATCTGGCCAGCACCAGCGCGGGGTGCTGCTCTGTCCCGGTGCAGATCATCGGCTTTGACCCGGAGAAGGATTTTACCGTGCAGCCCTGGATCCGGGAGAGCTTTGCGCTTTCGCTGGGGGATGGGGATATCATCGTCGGCAGTGAACTGACGGTGCCCAAGGACGGAATTCTGACCTTCTATGACACGCCCTGCCGCATTGTGGCGCAGTTGGGAAAGACCGGCACGGGTCTGGACACGGCCGTCTACACCAATATGGCCACCATCAAGACCATGATGCGCAATGCCGAAAGCCTGGGCTTTCACTATCTGACCGATACGGACCCGGACCATGCCGTTTCTTCGGTAATGATCCGTGTTGCGAACGGCTATGATGTGGAGGCTGTCACAGGGGACATCAATGTCCATGTCCGCCATGTGGAGGCCTCGGCCGCGGCGGCCATGCTTTCCTCCGTGGCCGGCGGGCTGAAAAGCGTCTCCGGTGTGATCGGCATTCTTGTTGCGGCAATTTGGGTGCTTGCAGTGGTGATTCTGGCGATCGCCTTTGCCATGATCTCCCACGAGCGTGCGAAGGAATTCGCCGTTCTCCGTTGCTTGGGTGCGTCGAGGCGGATGCTGTGCCGGCTGCTTCTGACCGAGGCGGCATTTGCCGCTTTCTGCGGGGCAGTTCTCGGCGTGGCCGCCGGTGCGCTGATCGTATTTCCCTTCGGAAATGCCATCAGCACGGCATTGGAGCTCCCCTATCTGATGCCCTCCGCCCTCCCTGCCGCTGCCCTTGCGCTTGGGTCGCTGTTGCTCTCGGCACTCGCCGGCGCGCTTTCCGCCGCGGTCTCCGCCTGGCGTGTCAGCCGCTCTGACGCGGGACTGCTGTTGCGGGAGGGGTGAAGGAATATGATTCTGAGAGCAGAAAAAATCTCCCGCCGGTTCTTCCGGCAGAGAAAGGGAAGCAATGTTTTCTACGCTGTGAAGGATGTGACGCTGGAGATACCTGCCGGGACTCTGACTGAGCTGACCGGGCGCTCCGGCAGCGGGAAAAGCACCCTCTTGAATATGCTGGCCGGACTGTTGGAGCCGACGGAAGGAAAGGTATATCTGGACGGCGAGGATCTCTATGCACTGTCAGACATTTCCCGCTCCCGAATGCGAAACGAAAGGCTGGGCGTGATCCCCCAGGGCCAAACCGCGCTGCACGCTCTGACGGTACTGGAAAATGTGCTTTTGCCGGGACAGATGTACGGAAATGCCTGTTCTGAGGAAAGAGGGGTGCAGCTGCTGGAGCAGGTGGGCATCGCCCAATTGCAAAACGCATATCCGGGAGAGCTGTCCGGCGGAGAACTGCGGCGGCTTGCCATTGCCCGGGCGCTGGCGCTGTGTCCCGGCGTCCTGCTGGCAGACGAGCCCACCGGAGATCTGGACGACGAAAACACCCGCACCGTTCTTTCCCTGCTGCGCCGCAGCGCGGATGAGGGACTTGCGGTGCTGCTGGTGACTCATGAGCGGGAGGCGGCAAGGTTTGCCGACCGGCACTATCGCATGGACAGCGGAATGCTGCTGGAGGAAAAAGAGCATTGAAAGCAATACGGATGCTTGGGAAGCGCTGCGGAAAATGACGGCTGAAATGAAATGATCGTCACGGCGTTTTTGCCGTTGATCGTTGACTATAAAGGCCGGGAGGATAGGGCAATGGCAAGAAAGGATTCCGAACACCAGAAGCGGTCCATGAGTACGATGTTCCGGGGCAGGGCGATTTTCAAGCCTCTGAATACCGGAAGGATCGACGAGCATGTCGCATGCGTGCGGGAGTGGATCGCCAATATCTTCTTCTACACAAAAAGCGGCACGACCATCATGATCGACGCCGGATATAACTACGCCCGACTGAAGGAAAAAATGTGCTGGCTGGATATTGATCCCGATTCCATCCGTCATATTCTCATTACGCACCAGGACACGGATCATGTCGGCGCACTGGAACGGGACAGCGAACTGCTGTTCCGGGATGCAACGGTCTACATCGGAGAGATCGAAAACCGCTATCTGACCGGGGAGACACGGCGCAAGGTCATCCACGGGCTATACAAGCTGCCCATGGTCCGGACGGACAACCGAAAGGTGCTGGTGACAGACGGCGAGGTTTTTACCATCGGTGATATCAAGGTCGAGTGTATCCTGGTTCCCGGCCACACCTGGGGCCATATGGTCTATCTGATTGACGACACCTACCTGTTCACTGGCGATACCATCTGGTTCGGAGCAGACGGCGGCTACAGCTTCATCAGTACCCTGGCTGAGGATAACAGGCTGGCGGTTCGGTCGCTGGCAAGGCTGGAGGAGAATGTTCGTGCCAGAAAGCGCCCCATTGTTGTCATCACCGGGCACACAGGCTGGACAGATGATCTGGACTTTGCTTTTGCCCACAGGGAGGAGCTCTGTAAACCCTTCACGGAACACTACAGCGATCCGAAAGCTCCCTACGACGGATACGAGGAGGACGACGACACGGAGGAGCGCGCAAGAGCGGTCTGGCTTCCGAAGCAGGATACCGCGGTGCGTAAAAATGGTGTTCTGGTTTACGGCAACTGGATGCCGCAGAGCATGGTGGTCGGTCCCGCCCTCGGCGCGGCGGCGCTGGGCGCCGCAGGCGCCGTTGTTTGCCGAAAATCGAAGCATCCCGCAGGCAAGCTGTCCGGCGCCTCGCTGCTGGCTGGAGCGGCAGGGGCCGGCGCCTTTGCCATCTACAGCCATGCGGCCCGCAAGGCCTTTTCCTATGACGGAAAGCAGAAAATCTCAAAGCGGATCGTCGAGGGAACGGCAAGCTATGTCACACTCCCGTCCGGCGGCGTCGGCCTGGACGTGGGCTGCGGCAGCGGCGCGCTGACCATCGCCTGCGCAAGGCGAAACCCCAGTGCAAGCATGGTGGGCTGCGACATTTGGAGCGGCGCATACAAGGCTGTTTTCTCTCAGACAGTCTGCGAGCAAAACGCCCGGGCGGAGGGGGTGCCCAACGTTAAATTTCGGGAGGGGAATGCAGTTCATCTTCCCTTTGCAGACGAATACTTTGACGCCGTCACCAGCAACTATGTCTATCACAATATCGCCGGGCGCGACAGACAGAAGCTTCTGCTGGAGACGCTGCGGGTGCTGAAAAAGGGCGGAATCTTTGCCATCCACGATCTTATGAGCAAGGTGCGCTACGGCGACATGGAGACATTTGTACAAAGGCTGAAGGAAATGGGCTATGAGGATGTGCGGCTGATCGACACCACCGACGGGACATTCCTGGACAGAAAAGAAGCTGTGCTGTTGGGGTTGGGCAGCTCCAGGCTGCTGACAGGGAGAAAATAATATGCCGCGACATGATGAAATTCAAGCGTCCTACAAAGCCCTTGGAAAGGTCGGCACCATGTACGACGGCATCGTTACCCGGTCCACGCTGCTGGGTAAGCTGATGGACAGTCTGATCTGGGGCCTGGGCGCAGAGCAGGCTGCCAAATGGATCAACGACGCCCTTGCTCCGGTCCCCTCTGACTTTGCGGGAAAGCTGCTTGAGGTGCCGGTGGGCACCGGGGTACTGACCATGCCGCTCTACCAAAGCCTGCCGAACGCTGTAGTCACCTGCCTGGATTATTCGGCGGATATGATGGAGCATGCAAGACGGCGGGCGGGAGCAATGGGAATCAGTAATATCTCCTTTACGCAGGGTGACGTGGGAAAACTGCCCTTCGAGGATGAGAGCTTCGATATCGTCCTGTCGCTGAATGGCTTTCACGCCTTCCCGGATAAGGACGCGGCTTTCCGGGAGACCTGCCGGGTCTTAAAACCCGGCGGAATCTTCTGCGGCTGCTTTTATATCCAGGAGGCGTTTCAGCGGACGGACTGGTTTGTCCGGCACCTGTATGTCCCAAAGGGCTTTTTTACTCCACCCTTTGAGACGCAGGAGAGCCTGCAGGTCAGGCTGGAAGCGCTTTATTCCCGCACAGAGGTGCACGTCGTTCGTGCGGAGGGTGTGTTTCACTGCGTAAAGTGAGGGAAGCAATATGAAATACGCAGCAATGCCGATGGGAAAGTGGGCGATCTTCCGCCGCTCCTTCCAGGAAGGTGATAGTCAAGAAGTGTGTTGGTAAAGGTCTATCGCACTTTTTATTGTATGATAGAGATGGTATAATGTAGTCATCGAAGAAATGGGGTGGCTGCATGGAACCGAAAATCAACGCAGTATTAGCGTATCTCAATCAGCTGGAAGGGGC
>CAJOPB010000157.1 GCA_905236305.1 uncultured Oscillospiraceae bacterium
CATAAAAAGTAGAAACTTTTTATGGGAGAGGCGCCGCTTGACGCGTCGCCCATTTGCGCCAAAAGGCGCAAATGCCGTCTCATACAAACTTCTGCGCACCTTTGGTGCGATAAAAAGCTTTAATGGATTAAAGCTTTTTATAGAAGCTTAGTATAAAATGAAGCCTTTTATTGAAAAAAAGCATTATTTACAGCACTCCAGAAGAATGCCGACGGCCCGCTCCCACAGCTCCCGGGGGATGTTCAGAGCCGGCAGCAGCCGCACCCGGTCCTTTGCGGTGAGGCAGAGCACGCCGCGCTCCCGGCACGCCGCCACCACCTCGGCGGCGCTTTTCTCCGCGGGAAGAATGCCGATCATCAATCCCAGGCCGGCCACGGCGGCAACGCCCTCGGCACCCTGCATCGTGCGGAACAGATAATCGCTCTTTTCCCGCACCTCCGCCAGAAGCGCGTCGTCAATGCGCTCCAGGACACTGAGCGCGGCGGCGGCGCAGACCGGGTTGCCGCCAAAGGTGGAGCCGTGGTCCCCGGGGCCAAAGACCCCTGCCAGCCGCTCTCCCAGCAGCGTGGCGCCCAAAGGCAGTCCGCCCGCAAGCCCCTTGGCAGTGGAGACCACGTCGGGCTTCAGCCCGTAGCGCATATAAGCATAGAGGGCGCCCGTGCGGCCGTTGCCTGTCTGCACCTCATCCACACCCAGCAGAATGTCCTGCTCCTCTGCCAGATCTGCCAGTCCCTTTACATAGTCCGGCTCCAGGGGAATCACGCCGCCCTCACCCTGCACGCACTCGATCAGAATTCCGGCAATCCTGCCCGCGTTCTGCTCGGTAAGGGTCCGCAGGGCCTCCAAGTCCCCGGCAGGTACGTGGACAAAGCCGGGCGTCAGCGGCTGGAACAGGGCGTGAAAGCGCTCCTGTCCCGTGGCGGACAGCGTGGTAAGGGTCCTGCCGTGAAAGCTGTTTTCCAGTGTGACAATGAGATTCCGCTCGGGCCCGAAGCGGTCGGCGGCGCCCTTTCGCAGCGCCTTGATCAGGCACTCGTTGGCCTCTGCGCCGGAATTGGAAAAAAACACCTTCCGCATCCCCGTCCGCAGGCAGAGCTGCTCCGCCAGGAGGGCGCAGGGGGCAGTGTAATAGAGATTGGAGCTGTGCTGCACCTTGCCAAGCTGGGCGATCACAGCCTCCTGCCAGACCGGGTCCGACACGCCGAAGGTGTTTACCGCAATGCCGCTGCCCAGGTCGATATACTCCTTGCCGTCCTCATCCGTCACCACGCTGCCCCGGCCGGAGACGATGGTCACGGGAAACCGGTTATAGGTGGGGGCGATGTATTGCCTGTCAAGCTTCTGTACGTTCATATCTGTACTCCTCCTCGCCGACAACCATGGTGCCGGCACCCTCGTCTGTCAGCAGCTCCATCAGAATTGAGTGGGGGACCCGGCCGTCCATAATGATGGCGTTGCGCACGCCCTCGTTGATGGCACGGACGCAGCAGTCCACCTTGGGGATCATGCCCCCGGAGATCACGCCCTCGGCAAACAGGTTCGCCGCCTCCCGCACCGTCAGGGCGGAGATCAGCGTGGCAGGGTCCGACGGGTCCCGCAGAATGCCGGCAATGTCCGTCATCAAAATCAGACGCTCCGCCCGCAGCGCGCCGGCGATGCATGCCGCTGCGGTGTCCCCGTTGATGTTATACACCGTGCCGTCCTCGCCGCAGCCCACGGTGGAGATCACCGGAATGTAGCCCCGGTCCAGCAGGTCCGTCACGGGAGCGGTGTTGATTTTTGTCACATCCCCCACAAAGCCCAGCTTCGGGTCCTTGCCGCGGGCGGTGATGAGCCGGTCATCCAGGCCGCTCAGGCCGATGGCCCGCCCTCCCTTGGTTCCCAGCAGGCCCACCAGGGATTTGTTCACCTTTCCCGCCAGCACCATCTGCACGATGTCCACGGTCTCCGCGTCCGTCACCCGCAGGCCATCGACAAATTCCGCCTTTTTGCCGAGGCGGTTCATCAGGTCGTTGATCTCCGGGCCGCCGCCGTGGACCAGCACCACCCGCACGCCGATGAGCCACAGCAGGACGATGTCCTCCATGACCTGCTGCTTCAGTCCCTCGTTTACCATGGCGTTGCCGCCGTATTTCACCACCACGATCTTGCCGCGGTAGCTCTGAATATAGGGCAGTGCCTGCACCAGCACCTCTGCCCGCTGCGCGTTTGTATATTCCTGCATTGTGCCCCCCCGGAATGAGAGGCTGTATTCGCAAACGGTAAGCACTGTCCGGGCGGGTCTTTTTCCGCCGTACTGCCTTGCTTTCCCTTGAAATACACAGCGTATTCCTGCGGAAAAGCGCCGCCTTGCCCGGTGAAAAGATTCCTCGCCCAACCGGCGCTTCCGCCTGTGAATACAGCCTCTGATTTTGTTATCTCGTTTACGTCCGATAATCCCCGTTGATCTTCACATAGTCATAGGTCAGGTCACAGCCCCAGGCTGTGGCGGAGGCGCTGCCGCTGTGAAGGTCCACCAGAATGTCAATTTCCTTTTCGCTGAGAATCTCCTTTGCCCGCTCCTCGGAGAAGGGAATTCCCGCGCCGTTTTCGCACACGCTGAGCGTCCCTGCCGCGCTTTGGAAGGCCACGCCGATCCTTGTCACATCCACCGCGGCGCCGCTGTAACCGATGGCGCAGAGCACCCGCCCCCAGTTGGCGTCTGCCCCGAACATGGCGGCCTTGAGCAGGCTGGAGCAGATCACGCTCTTGGCAACCGTCTTTGCCGTGAGGGTGTCGGCGCCGCCGCTGACGCGGCACTCCAGCAGCTTTGTGGCGCCCTCGCCGTCCCCGGCGATCATGCGGCACAGGGCCATGGTCACGCTGTTGAGGGCCTCCATAAACCTGCTGAAATCCTCCCCCTCCGACGTGATCTCCGGATTGCCGGCCATGCCGTTTGCCAGCAGGGCCACCATATCGTTGGTGGAGGTGTCGCCGTCTACACTTACCATGTTAAAGGTGTTTTGCACATCCCCCCGCAGGGCCTGCTCCAGCATGGCCGGCGCTATGGCCGCGTCGGTGGTGAGAAACACCAGCATGGTGGCCATATTGGGGTGGATCATGCCGCTGCCCTTGGCAATGCCGCCCAGACGGCAGGTTTTTCCTCCCAGCGTAAATTCCACGGCGGCCTCCTTGCGCACCGTGTCTGTGGTCATGATGCCCTCTGCCGCCGCGGCGCAGCCGTCCCGGGAGAGACCGGCGGCCAGGGCAGGCATCCCCCTGGCGATGGGCGTCACATCCAGGGGCTGGCCGATGACCCCGGTGGAGGCCACCACCACCTCGTCGGGGGCGATGTCCAGCGCTGCGGCTGCCAGAGTGCTCATCCGCTCCGCCACCGCAATGCCGTCGGCGTTGCAGGTGTTGGCGTTTCCGCTGTTGCACAGCACTGCCCGGGCCCTGCCGCGTGTGGCGGCAAGGTGGTCCTTTGTCACGGTCAGCGGAGCGCCCTTCACCAGGTTTGTGGTGTATACCGCCGCGGCGGAACAGGGCCGTTCACTGAAAATCAGGGCAAGGTCATTTTTGGTCTGGCTTTTGCGGATGCCGCAGTGGATTCCGGAGGCAGTAAAGCCGGCTGCGGCGCACACACCGCCTGTTATCTGTTTCATGCTGTTATGCTCCTTACACATTCAATCCCGTCGCCTCGTCCAGGCCCAGCAGGATGTTCATATTCTGAATCGCAGCGCCGGAAGCGCCCTTGCCCAGGTTGTCAAACCGGGCTGTCAGCAGCAGCCGGTCGTCGTTGCCCCAGACCGTGAGCTCCATGTCGTCCCGGCCCTCCAGAGCGTTGGCGGAGAGAAAACCGCCCTCCTCCACCGTCCCGGCAAAGCGGACCAGGCCGGAGGCGTAATAGCTTTGGTACACCTCTCTCACGTCCGCAGCCGTCCCGCGCAGCTGGCTGCGGAACAGGGGGACGGTCACCTCCATGCCCGCGTAATAGTTGGAGACGATGGGGCAGAAGATGGGGGCAGTGCGCAGCGCGCACTCCTTTATCATCTCCGGCAGATGCTTGTGGCTCTGACCCAGGCCGTACTGCCGGGGAGCGCCCAGCAGGGGGTCCGGCTCCTCCTCGTATTCCGCGATCATCTTCTTCCCGCCGCCGGAATAGCCGGTGAGGGAAAAGCAGCTCAGCTCCGCCGCGGGGTCCAGAAGGCCGTTTTCCACCAGCGGTGCCACCAGCGCGATAAAGCCGCTGGCATGGCAGCCGGGATTGGCTACCCGCTTTGAGGACGCAATCGCCTCCCGCCGCCCGCGCAGCTCGGGAAAGCCGTAGGCCCAGTCCGCAGCCGTGCGATGGGCCGTAGAGGTGTCGATCACCGCGGTGTCCGGGTTTTTTACCAGGGCCGCAGCCTCCTGCGCCGCGGCGTCCGGCAGGCAGAGAAAGGCGATGGCGGCCTCGTTGAGCCTGTCCGCCCGGGCGGCGGGGTCCTTTCGCAGCGCCTCCGGCAGCGTCAGAATTTCCAGATCCCGCCGCTCCGAAAGCCGCTGATAAATGCGCAGCCCCGTGGTGCCGGCGCTGCCGTCAATAAATATCTTTATCATGTTTTCAACCCCATTGTTGGATAAGTGTGGATAGTATAGCGGAAACCATCCGAATTTGCAAGGGGACATTATGAATAAGTATTTAAAAACAAAAGAATTTTGTGTATACTCCCAAGGCCGCGGCGCCCGGAGGGGGAAAGGTTTATCCATTCTCCCCAAAAGCGCGCGGGCGCCTCAGCCCTCTTTCTCCAGGCTCAGGCGGTAAAGCTCATTTTTTCCGTACCCCGTGTCGGCGGCGGCGCGGCGGCAGGCCTCCCGGAGGCTCAGTCCCTCCCCCCGCAGCCGCTCAACCAGGGCAAGCGCAGCTGCGGTATCCAGCGCGGGGGCCGCGGGCTCCTCCGCCCCCCGCAGCACCAGCACAAACTCCCCCCTTGGGGGGCTGTCGGGCGCGGAGAAACGGTCCAGGGCGGCGGAGAGGGTGGTGCGGATGATCTCCTCGTGCACCTTGGTCAGCTCCCGGCAGAGGGCGATGTCCCGGTCGCCGAAGGTCTCCAACAGGTCTCTCAGGGTGCGGAGCAGCTTGTGGGGCGCCTCATAAAAGATCAGGGTCCGTGTCTCCTCCCGCAGGCTGTCCAGACGCTCCCGGCGATTTTTTGCGGTGGTGGACAGAAACCCCTCGAAGCAAAAGCGCTGGGTGGGCAGGCCCGACAGCGCCAGAGCCGTCACCAGAGCGCTGGGGCCGGGGATGGCGCAGACCGTGACCCCCTGGGCGGCACACTGGCGCACGATGTCCTCCCCGGGGTCGGAGATGGCCGGCATACCCGCATCCGTCACCAGGGCGCAGCTCTCCCCGGCCAGCAGCCGGGACAGCAGCTTTTCCCCCATCTCCGTCCGGTTGTGCTCAAAGTAACAGATCATGGGCTTTTTGATTTCAAAGCGGTTGAGCAGCTTCAGCGTCACCCGCGTGTCCTCGGCGGCGATAAAATCCACGCCGCGCAGCGTCTCCAGCGCACGGGGGCTGATGTCGCCCAGGTTGCCGATGGGAGTTCCCACCAGATAGAGCGTTCCGGCCATAGGAAAGCCCAGCTCCTTTCATACGATTTTACCGTTTCCGGTGCGGTGGTAGATTGCCCGCACCTCTGCGGTCTCCTCCCCGTCGGAGGTGCACAGCAGCAGCGGAGGCTCCAGCCGCAGTCCGGGCCTGCCGCCCCGGCGGCCCTCCGCGAGAATCAGATTGGGTGGGGCATCGGGGCGGTGCTGCACCAGACGCAGACGCTTCGGCTCCAGGCCGTGGGCGGTCATGGCGCAGAGCACCTCGCTGAGACGCTCCGGCCGGTGGACCAGCGCAAAGGCCCCACCCCAGCGGCAGAGGTATTCCGCCGCGGCACAGAGGTCCTCCAGCGTGCAGTGCTGTTCCTCCCGGGCGGCTGCCCGGGCCGGGTCCGGGGCGCTGTAGCCGCTGCCTGCGGGGAAGTAGGGCGGATTTGTCACCACCAGATCAAAAGCGCCCGCGGGCCACAGCTCCCGGAAGAAGCGCAGATCCCCGGTGACGATGCCATCGCTGCCGCAGCCGTTGGCCGCCAGGTTCTCCCGGCAGAGCGCCGCGGCGGCCGGATCCAGCTCCACGCCCTCCAGGGAGGCGCCGGGGTGGGAGACGTGGAGCAGTACGCCCAGCGTGCCCGCGCCGCAGCCCAGATCCACAATGCGCCGGGCGCGGATTCCGGCGGCGAAGTGGGCCAGCAGCACCGAATCCGTGGACAGGGGAAACCCTGCCCCCGTCTGGCGCAGCACCGGCCCTCCCGGCCACAGCTCGCATACCATGCGCTCACCTCTCCTGCTTTTTCTTCAATATTAAATTATAGTAAGCGACATTTATTTTTGTGCTTTCCCGCCCGCTGCGCGGGCGGGAAAGCACGGCAAACCAAGCCCGCAAGTACAGGAACTTATTTCGTTTACTATATAGTCAACGAAATAAATGTCGTGACTATAATTCATTTCAGCCGCCATTTTCCGCTGCAGAGCGGCGGTAAAATGACATGGCAACGATCGTAAACGACAATTATTTACGTCGTTTACGATCGTTACTATAGCACACTTTGTCCCGTTTGGAAAGGAAAAAACCGCTCCGGAGAGTGTGCGTCTGACCCGGAGGCGCGAGAAAGGGCATTGGCGCCTGAGCTGCAACCCGTCCGGGAAAGAAAAAAGATTCACGGATTGCCTTTCGGCGGCTTGTGTGGTAAAATAGAGAAAAATCGGAGGAGCATTCGAGAAAAGAAAGAAATACCCCTACGCCGTGAGATGGAGGGAGAGCTATGAAACGCTATACCACATACGTGACCCTGCTGCTGCTGGTGGTTCTGCTGGCCACTGTGCTGAGCATTCGGTTGTTCTTTCGGGATAACGGCGGCGCTGACCCGGCGCCGGACGAGACCGCGTCCTCCGTGACGCCCGCGGAGCGGCAGGATACCCAGGCTCCGCCGGCGGACGAGACCGCGCCGGCGGAGACCACCCCACCCCCCACGGAGACGCCGGTTCCCACCCC
>CAJOPB010000158.1 GCA_905236305.1 uncultured Oscillospiraceae bacterium
GCGTTGCAAAATCTTGAAATCCGACAGGATTCCTGCGATTTTGCGCCTTGATTGGCACTGAATTTCCGCGCCAATCCGCACACGTTGATTTAATCAGCGTTTCCTTAGGGAAACGCTGATTCATCCGCCTTCGGCAGCTGCCGGCGAGCGGAAAAGAGGAGGAAACCGGATATGAAGGAAAAAACAAAAACCATTGCGGTTGCGCTGGACGGCCCTTCCGGCGCGGGGAAAAGCTCTGTCGCAAGGGCAGTTGCCGCAGCGTTTCATTTTATATATGTGGATACCGGGGCAATTTACAGAACAGTCGGGCTGGCGGTACATAACCGCGGTCTGAGCTCCCGGGACGCGGCGGGAATTGCGGCGCTTCTGCCGTCGCTGGAGATCGACCTGCGATATGATCCGGCGGGAAACCAGAGAATGCTTTTGAACGGGAACGACGTTTCTGAAGCGATTCGGACGCCGGAGATTTCACTGTATGCCTCGGATGTTTCCGCGCTGCCGGCGGTTCGGGAATTTCTTCTGAACAGGCAGCGCGCTCTGGCGGAGACGCAAAATGTGGTTATGGACGGCAGGGACATCGGAACCGTGGTCCTGCCGGAGGCGGAGGTCAAAATATTCCTGACCGCGAGCGCCCAGGCACGCGCGCAGCGCCGGTGGAAGGAATTGGAGGAGAAGGGCGTTGACACCACCTTCGATGCGGTGCTGCGGGATATTATGTATCGGGACGAGCAGGATATGACCCGTTCCGCTGCACCCTTGAAGGCGGCGGAGGACGCCGTGCAGGTGGATACCAGCGAATTGAGCTTCGACGAGAGCGTTGCCGCGGTAAGCGCAATTATCCGGGAAAAGACCGGACTATGAAGGCGTTTCGCATTGCCAAAAGCGCCGGCTTCTGCGCCGGCGTCGCCCGGTCGGTCGCGATGGCCGAACGGGCATTGCAGAGATATGGCCGGGTTTACTGCCTGGGAGAGCTGGTGCACAACCGGGATGAGGTTGCAAGGCTGGCGGCGCTGGGAATGATACAGGTTGACCGGGCGGAGGAGATTCCCCCGGGGGCCGCGGTTTTGCTGCGCGCCCACGGAGAGGGCAGGGAGGTATATGAGCACCTGCGCGCCAGACAGGCGGTAATTGTTGACACCACCTGCAAAAAAGTGGAGCGGATTCATAAAATTGCCGCAGAGGAGCGGGAGAAGGGGCGCAGCGTGATCATTTTCGGTGATCCGGAGCACCCCGAGGTGCGGGGAATCCTGGGCTGGAGCGGTCCTGCCGCGGTGGTAAAAAGTCCTGCGGAGCTGGAAAAATATCTGTCAGACCCCCAAAAAATCTCAGAAAACGGCGTTTCAATTGTCTTTCAGAGCACCCAGACGCAAAATAATTTTAAATTTTCTGAAAAAATCGCAAAAAAATGGTGTACAAACGGGGAATTATTTGATACAATATGTCTTGCTACCCAAATCAGACAGGCGGAGGCGAGTGACCTTGCCGAAACGTGCGACGCCGTTGTGGTGATCGGCGGACGGCACAGTGCCAACAGCAGGCATCTGGCTGACATTTGCGCGGAAAAATGCGGAGCAGTCTTTTTCATCGAAAATGCGATGTCACTGGACACTTCCGTTTTGGTGGCTTATGATACCATTGGTATCACCGCAGGTGCTTCCGTGCCGCCGCGGATCATGAAGGAGGTAATACAAAAGATGAGCGACGAATTGAAAGAAAAAGTGGATGCCGGCACTCCGGCGGCAGAGACCGCGCCTGCAGACGAGGCGGAAAAGAGTTTTGCGGAGTTGTTGGAGGATTCCATAAAAACCATATATAACGGAGATGTTGTCAAAGGTATCGTTGCAGCCATTACCCCGACAGAAGTGACAGTTGACCTGGGGACCAAGCATTCGGGCTATATTCCCGTTGAGGAATTTGAGGACGACAACGGCACCAGGATTGAGGATCTGATCCATGTTGGAGACACGGTAGAGGCCAGCGTTGTTCGCGTGAATGATGTCGAGGGCACCGTGATGCTCTCCAAGAGACGTCTTGACGCAGTAAAGAACTGGGACGACATTGAGGCTGCCTGTGAAAATGAGACGATCGTCGAGGGCGTTGTCACTGAGGAGAACAAGGGCGGTATCGTAGTAAAGGTAAAGGGCCTGCGGGTGTTTGTACCTGCTTCTCAGTCCGGCCTGCCCCGCGATGCAGAGATGAGCCAGCTGCTCAAGCAGAAGGTTCAGCTGTATATCACCGAGGTCAACAAGGCGCGCAAGAGAATCGTGGGCTCCATTCGCCTGGTGGCGGCCAAGGCCCGTCGGGAGAACATCGCCCGCATTTGGGACGAGATCGAGATCGGCAAGCGGTATCATGGTACCGTCAAGTCCCTCACCAGCTACGGCGCATTTGTGGACATCGGCGGTGTGGACGGCATGGTGCATGTCTCCGAGCTGAGCTGGAAGCGGATTACGAAGCCTGCGGATGTGGTCTCGGTTGGAGACGAGATCGAGGTTTATGTGATCAACTTCGACAAGGAGACGCGCAAGATCTCCTTGGGCTACAAGGACCCCAATGCCAATCCCTGGGAGCAGTTTATGTCCCAGTACAAGGTGGGCGATGTCGCCTCCGTGCGCGTCGTCAAGCTGATGACCTTCGGCGCGTTTGCAGAGATCGTACCGGGTGTTGACGGCTTGATCCATATTTCCCAGATTGCCAATCGCCGGATCGGCAAGCCTGACGAGGTCCTCGCTGTGGATGATGTAGTGGATGTGAAGATCACTGCCATCGACGAGGAAAAGCGCAAGGTGTCTCTGAGTATTCGTGCGCTGAGCGAGCCCGCTCCCGCGCCTGCCCGGTCCTTTGCCCGCGACGAGGAGGATGAGCCCGAGGAGCGCCCGGTTGTCGCGGAAAGCGACGCGCTGGTTTATGAGGTCTCCGAGACCGGCGAAACCAAGGGTATTGCGCCTGAAGTGGAAGAATAAGGAACTGAACAGGGGGACGCCTCCGACGGGGCGTCCCCTGTTTTTTCAACGAGAGCCGTTCCCTTCCCCTCCCGGAATGGCCCCCACCATCGTGCGATTTTTAACATTTTGTAAATTTGTGAAAGTATTGTCGAAAAATTCCTTGCGAATGGATATTTTTTCAGATATAATCATAATAGGTAAGTATATGTAAGTATGTAAGGAAGTGGTTGACGGAAAACAGCGTCCGGAAGGAGGGGAGGGACGCATGACATACCAGATTGGCGACAAGATTGCGCACCCACTGCACGGTGCGGGTTCTATATGTGAAATTGAACATAAGCGTGTAGACGGAAAAACCAGAAGTTATTATGTCCTCATGATTCCAAAGGGGGATATGCGCGTCATGATTCCGGTGGATTCCTGTGAGCAGATCGGGATTCGGCCAATCATAGACGGAAATGAGTTTGCGAGGATTCTGGCAGAGATACCAAAGCTTCCTGTTTTGGACGACAGTAATTGGAATAAGCGCTATCGTGAAAATATGCTTCGTCTGAAAAGCGGAAAGCTGTTGGAGGTGGCAGGTGTCGTGAAATCATTGGTATGGAGAGAAGTGCGCTTTGGACTCTCCAACGGAGAGCGTAAAATGCTTCACAGCGCCAAGCAAATTTTAATCAGTGAAATGATGCTCAGTCAAAGCCTGGAATACGAGGCAGCGGAGCGTCGGCTTTATGATTCATTGTATGAGGCGTGAAAATGCGGCCTCATTCTCAATAAAGGAGCCATTCGCATGTCAAAGGTCGCGGAAAAAATTCGCAGATTACACCACAGCTTTTGCAGCGTCGTGGTGGTTGCTGCCGGCGCCTCATCTCGAATGGGTGAGGACAAGCTTTTTCTGGATTTGGGCGGAAAACCGGTTCTTGCGGTAACACTATCCAATTTAAATAAATGCGAGGCAGTGGACGAGATCGTTGTCGTCACCCGTCCGGAGGCGGCGGATGCCGTAGGGGCTCTCAGGAGCGAATGGCTGCTGGATAAGATTACCAAGGTGGTCTTTGGCGGGAAAACCCGCACGGAATCCGCGCTTGCCGGCGCGATGGCCGTGTCAAAAAGAGCGAAAATCATCTGCATTCATGACGGAGCCCGCCCGTTTGTGACAAACCGGCTGGTTGCGGAGGCGGTGCATTGTGCTGTGCTGCACGATGCCGCTGCGCCTGCAATTCCGGTCAAGGACACAGTCAAAACCGCGGACAAGGGTATCGTTACGGGAACCCCGGACCGCAGCAAGCTGTATGCTGTGCAAACCCCCCAGGCTTTTCACGCGAGCATTATCAAATCCGCGCTGACGCGCGCGGTGCAAAGCAAGCTGGAATATACCGATGACTGTGCGGCGGCAGAAGCGATGGGATGCCCTGTGTTTTTAACGCAGGGCGATGAGAATAACATTAAGATCACAACGCCGCAGGACCTGTCTCACGCGCGGTTTATTCAGGAAAGTCACAGGGAAGGGGATTAAAGTATCATGTTCCGCATTGGCCACGGATACGATGTACATCGGCTTGTGCCGGACCGCAGGCTGATTCTCGGTGGGGTGACGATTCCCTGGGATATGGGGCTGCTGGGACATTCGGATGCGGATGTGCTGTGCCACGCGCTGATGGACGCGCTTTTGGGCGCCGCTGCGCTGGGCGATATAGGCGGGATGTTTCCTGACAGCGATCCGGCTTATGCCGGGGCCGACAGCCTGAAGCTGCTGCAGCTTGTCTGCAGCAGGCTTAAGGGCGAAGGCTTCCGGATTGTGAATGTAGATTGTACCGTGATTGCGCAGGCTCCGAAGCTTTCCCCCTTTATTGCGCAAATGCGCTGCCGGCTTGCGGAGGCCATGGGAATCGACAGTGGCTTTGTCAGTGTAAAGGCCACGACAGAGGAGCACCTGGGCTTTACCGGCAGGGGGGAGGGGATTGCCGCACACGCTGTGTGCCTGCTCGAATCCGTATAAACATAAAATAGGGCACCTCTAAAAACTCCCGCCCGGCGCTTCACCGGAGCTTTTACCCCAGCTTTTTGTGAAAAAGTTTGAAATACACAAAGTATTCCTGCACTTTTTTCCCTTTAATCTGGGGCAAAATCTTTCGGCGAATCCCCAGACGTGAGTTTTTAGAGGTACCCTATAAGAATTTGCCCGGGACGTATCCTGCGGTTCGATCCGCGGGGTACGTTTTTTGTGTGACGTGCATAGGATGAAACAGCGGGTGGGCTCAATGATTGATACCAGTCTTCCATAAAATGCTGTGAAGCGTTTATCGCGCCGAAGGCGCGTCGAAGCTTGTACGAGACGGGTTTTCAGCACACTTTGCGCTGAAAACGCCGCGTGTTATGCGGCGTTTCTGATTAAAGAATTGAATCAGAAAACAGTATCAGAGATCAAATTGAGTTAAGCTGCCCGCCGGAAGGAGTTTATTTGCGAATGCATTATCTGATTCTGAGCAAATCTCTTACGCACGCTCAGCGTACTGCCCGCCTGCTCCAGCGCGAGGGCGTGTTCGCATCGGTTACCAAGGCTCCGCAGAGTGCAAATCCGGGGGGATGCACCTACGGAGTGAAGATCGGAGCACGCAATTTGGAGCGGGCACAGTCAATTCTGCAGGAAGCGGGGCTCGCGGCGGAAAAGCTGTTTTCCGTGGATGCCCATGGCAGGATAAATGAGGTGGAGCAATGATCTACCTGGACAGCGCGGCAACCAGCCTTTATAAGCCGGAAACCGTTCCGGCGGCAATGGTGCAGGCGCTGCAGCAGATGACTTCCCCCGGCCGCGGTACCCACGAGAGTGCAATGGCCGCTGCGGAATGCTGCTACCAGTGCCGGGAACGGCTGGCAAAGCTGTTCCACGTACCGGGGCCGGAAAACGTCGTATTCACCATGAATGCCACCCATGGTTTGAATATTGCGATACATTCCCTGATTCACCGGGGGAGCCGGGTGCTGATCTCGGGATATGAGCACAACGCGGTGACGAGACCCCTGCATGCCTATGGCGCGGAGCCGGTGATCATCTCTGCGCCGCTGTTTGCCCCGGAGCAGTTTTTGCGGGAGGCGGAGCGCTTGATCGGCACCGTGGATGCTGTGATCAGCACCCATGCTTCCAACGTGTTCGGCTATATTCTGCCAGTCGAACAGCTGGCGGAGCTATGCAGAAGGTATCGGAAACCGCTGATTTTGGATGCATCTCAGTCCGCAGGTGTGCTGGAAGTGGATTTTACAGCGCTGGGTGCGGAATTCATTGCGATGCCGGGACACAAGGGGCTGATGGGCCCCCAGGGCACCGGAGTGCTGTTATGTAAAAATGATACAACGCCGCTGTTATATGGCGGAAGCGGCTCGGAGAGCCGTTCTCAGACCATGCCGGACTTTTTGCCGGACCGTCTTGAGGCAGGGACACACAATGTGACGGGAATTGCCGGCCTCTCCGCCGGCGTAAAATATATCCTGGAGCAGGGCTGCGGGGCAATCCGTCAGAGGGAGTTGCGTCTGATGGAGCGCTTTGCAGAGCAATTACAGGATTGCGGGGAGCTGCAGCTGTTTCTGTCCTCCAAAAAAGAGCTGCAGTGCGGCGTGCTTTCTCTGCTTCCGCGCGATATGGACTGCAATGCGTTTGCCGAAGCGATGGGTGCGGAAAACGTCGCCGTCCGTGCAGGACTGCACTGTGCGCCTCTGGCGCATCAAACCGCAGGTACAATCGGGACGGGAACGGTCCGATTCAGCTTTTCTCCATTCAATACCGCGGCCCAGGTGGAGAAGGCTGCGGCAATCTGCAAAAAAATTTTGAAAAAAAACTGATTTTCCCTAAACTTTATTTGCCTTGCCCGGGGAATTGTAGTATAATACAGAATTATACTGATATACTGAGCGGCAGAATGTTCTGCCATGGTACGATTTGCGTGCCTGCGCTGCGGCGCTGTCAAAATAGGGTGCAGAGATGCGCCCGCGGCGGCCGGGCGGCCGCCGCAGACGTGATTTACCCTTCCCCCGGGCAGGGATTTGCTTCAATCGCTGTGAAAGCCATGCATTTGATTGCTGTGCGGATGTTTTTTGAGGAAAAGGCATAATATGAATACCTTCCTGGATACCATTGCAGATGGAGTAAAATACATAAAAACCATCGGAATTGCGGATGCGCTTGATATTCTGATCGTAGCGTTTCTGATTTATGAATTGCTGCGGCTGCTGCAGCGGACAAATATCATTCGCGTTGCCCGCGGGATTATTGTGCTGCTGATGGTTTTGTGGCTTTCCGGCGTGCTTCGGCTGACGATGATCAATTTTTTGCTGCGCAAGGCCGTGGAGCTGGGCTTGATTGCCCTGGTGATTCTCTTTCAGCCTGAGCTGCGGCGGCTGCTGGAGAAAATGGGCAGCCGGCGCAGGCTTGCCGGCCTCTTTGGCAATGAATTTCAGTCGCTGCATCTGGAAAGCGCCATCACGCAGACGGTTCTTGCCTGCAGCGAAATGAGTGCCGCCAGAACCGGCGCGCTGATTGTCTTTGTCCGGGATAACCAGCTTGGCGACCCGGTCAGTACAGGCACGCTGATCGACGCTTCGGTGACCTCCGAGCTGTTGAAGAATCTGTTTTTTAAGAATTCACCCTTACATGACGGCGCCGTAATCATCCGGGACGGACGGATTGCTGCGGCAGGCTGTATTCTGCCGGTGTCCAAAAACATGAATCTCAGCAAAGAGCTGGGGACCAGACATCGGGCGGGCATCGGCATTTCCGAGCAGTCCGACGCCGTGGTCGTAATTGTGTCGGAGGAGACGGGAGCGATCTCCGTTGCCGAGGACGGGATGCTCAAACGGCATCTCTCTCCGGAGACGATGGAAATTTTGCTTCGAAATGAACTGCTGACAGAGGATACGGCAGCCCCCAGGAAGAAAAACGTGCTGGATTTTTTCAGAGGCAAACGACATGATTAAAACGCAGCGTTCCAACAACTCAACATTGCGGTCCATTTTGCTCATTGCCTTTTCGCTTCTCTGCTCACTGCTGCTCTGGGTCTATGTCACCGATACGGAGGGGAAGACCATAACGGAACCGTTTCCCGGCGTCGCGGTGCGTCTCGATGGCGTGGATACCATGCGGGAAAGCCGGGGCCTCATTGTGACCGACATCAGCGCCACCTCTGCCCGCGTCATGCTGACCGGGAGCCGAAGGACGATTTCCGCCCTCAACGCAAAGGATCTCAGTGTCTCGGTTGACGTCAGCACCATCACCCGCACAGGCTATTATTCCTTCGCGCCCGATGTCAATTATCCGACGCGGGTCGATTCAAACGCGCTTTCCGCCGAGATTGTTCCCGAGACGATCCGGTTTTATGTGGACATGCTGGACAAAAAAACCATTCCGGTTGAGGGTGCGTTCAATGGCAGCGCGGAGGAGGGCTTTGTTGCAGAGCCCCTGGAATTCAATCCCTCAACCATCATCATCTATGGACCGGAGCAGGTCCTGTCGCAGGTTCGCTGTGCATTCGTAGATGTCACCCGTTCAGATGTGGACCGCACCTTGACCTTTGACAGCACGTTTGTTCTTTTGGACAATGAGGGGAATCCCTTTGAAAGTGAAGAAATCACCTTTGACACAGAGACTGTGAGTGTTACCCTGCCCATCAGCGCGGTCAAGGAGGTCTCTCTTGCCGTGGATCTGGTTCCCGGCGGCGGCGCAACCGACGCAAATGTACACTGGTCTGTCGAGCCCGCCTCGATCACCCTGACAGGACCCTCTGAGGTGCTGGAGGGAGTCAACAATATCACGGTCGCCCGGATCGAGCTTGCACAGATCACGGAGGAGAGCTTCTCCGAAACCTACCGTATTGTAATCCCCAACGATACCGAGATAACCAGCGGCGCCCGTGAGGCCGTTGTGAAGCTGGAGCTGGCGGGTCTGTCGAAACAGACATTTTCCGTTGAGAAAAGCAATATCAGCTGTATTAATATCAGCGAGGGCTATGACTGGGAAATTCTGAATGACAGCCTGGACGATGTCGTGATTCGCGGTCCTGCGGAAGCGCTCAGCCGCGTCACCGGGCTGAACATCCGCGCCGTCGCCGATCTCACGGAATACGGCAACGTGACAGGATACGTTACCGTGCCGGTAAAAATCTCCGTGGACGGCAATACAGAGGTCGGCGCGATTGGGGAATATAAGGTCTATGTGAATATCACCCGGACGGGCGAGGAGACAGGCTGATATGAGTATTACGAGCATGACAGGCTATGGAAGCGCGAAAGGGGACTGTGCCGGTCTTACGCTGCGCGTGGATATCAAAAGCGTAAACAATCGTTATCTGGACTGCTCTGTCCGTCTGCCCAGAAATCTGCTGTTTGCGGAGGAACTGGTGAAGAATTGTGTGCAGCGGCATATTTCCCGCGGAAAGACGGATGTTTTTCTGACGGTGGAAAGCGTTGACGGAGAAGATGTGGCAGTCCGGGTCAACACTGCGTTGGCAATAAGCTATGCAAACGCGATCCGGGCGACCGCGGAGGCCCTTAATATAGACGGCAGAGTGTCAGCGCTTGAGCTCTGCCGCCTGCCGGACGTTCTGAGTATTGAGAAAAAAGATGTTGACCACGATGCGGCCGGACAGGCGATTGCCGCCCTGATGGAAAGCGCCCTGACCGAGTTTGATGAAATGCGGCTGGCCGAAGGGGAAAAGCTGTACCGCGACATCTCAAACCGCCTCGATTGCATAGAAGCGCTTGTTGCCGACGTGGAGCGCCGCTCGCCGGAAACCGTATCGGAGTATCGGGAGAAGCTGTATAAAAAAATGTGTGAGGTGCTGGAGCGGTCCGCGGTAGACGAACAACGCATTTTGTTGGAGGCAGCTGTATTTTCGGACAAGATTGCGGTGGACGAGGAGACGGTGCGCCTGCGCAGTCATATTGTTCAGATGCGCGAAATGCTGAAGGCAGGCTCTCCGATCGGCCGCAAAATGGATTTTCTGATTCAGGAATTTAACCGCGAGGCCAATACCATCGGCTCGAAATGCTCTGACAGCAAAATTACCAAGGTTGTGATAGAACTAAAGAGCGAAATCGAAAAAATTCGGGAGCAGGTACAGAATATCGAGTGACAGGGGACGCGAGGGATGATGGAGAATATCAAATTGATCAATATCGGGTTCGGAAATCTGGTATCCTCCGCCAGGCTGCTTGCGATCCTGAGCCCTGAATCCGCCCCCATAAAGCGAATGATTCAGGACACCCGGGACAGGGGACTCCTGATTGATGCAACCTTTGGCCGGCGTACCCGGGCCGTTCTCATTATGGACAGCGGCCATGTCATTCTTTCCGCCATTCAGCCGGAGACTGTGGCAGGCCGCGTTGGCGGACGAACGGATAAGACAGTATCGGAGGAGGAAGCAAATGAAACATAAGGGTGCGCTCATCGTGGTGTCCGCTCCGTCGGGAACAGGAAAAAGTACGGTTTTGCATCAGCTGATGGAACAGCGCAAAACCCTTCGGTTCTCTGTTTCCGCCACAACGCGCCAGCCCCGGGCCGGGGAGAGAGACGGCGTGGATTATTTCTTTATTTCCCGGGAAAAATTTCAGGAGATGGTCCGGGATAATGCGTTTCTGGAATATGCAGAATACGTGGGCAACTGTTACGGGACACCAAAGGAACCGGTTGACGCCCTGCTGGAACAGGGGTATGATGTCTATCTTGATATCGACGTGAAGGGCGCAATGCAGGTCAGGCAGCAGCGTCCGGACGCTCTGCTGATTTTTCTCGCGCCGCCCAGCTTCGAGGAACTGGAACGCAGGCTTGTTGCGCGCGGGCTCGACCGGCCTGAGGTGATCCGGCAGCGCCTCAATGAGGCGGAACGGGAATATGCGCAGCGCGGCAGCTATGATTACCTGGTGGTCAATGATGAGCTGGAGCGCGCTGTGTGTGAGATTTCCGGCATTATCGACAGGTATAAGGACGCCTGATTATGCACAGTTCCTTAATTTCAAAAATTGCGAGGTAATGATCTATGCTTTTATATCCCCCTGTAGCAGAATTGGCTGACAAGGTTGGCAGCCGGTATCAGTTGGTAAATGTGATTGCGCAGCGCGCGAGAAAGATCTCCGCGGAATACGAGGCAGAGGGCGAGCCGCTGGATGAAAAACCGGTCTCCATTGCCATTAACGAGGTGTATGCAGGCAAGCTGACCCTGAACAGGCAGAAGCATGTGGAGGAGGAAGCCGCCGCTCCGGCAGAAAGTGCAGCCAATACGTAACGCAAAGCCGGGCGGGAAGGAGGGAAGCGGGTATGGCGGAGAGATATGCAAAGGTTGCTGTCTCTGACGTGTCCTATTGGATCGACAGACCCTATGACTACCTTGTCCCTTCTCCCATGGCGGAGCTTGCAGCCCCCGGAATGCGGGTGTATGTCCCTTTTTCCCGGGGCAACCGTAAGGCCGAAGGCGTGATACTGAGCGTATCCGGCCACAGTGATTTTTCCGCTCCCAAAAGTGTGATTGCCCTCCTGGACAGCGCGCCGATTCTGACCAAAGAGCAATTACAGCTTGCCCTTTGGATGCGCGAACGGTTTTTCTGCACGGTCTATGATGCCGTAAAAGCCATGCTTCCGGCGGGCCTGTGGTTCCAAAGCAATGGCGCCCGGAGGGTAAAGGACAAATACACCCAATGGGTGCGGCTGACCCTGCCGCCGGAGGATGCACTGGACCTGGCCGAACGAAAGGGGCAGCGGGCAAAGACCCAGGCATCTGTACTGCGCCTTCTCTCAGCAGTTGGAGAGGGCGCATTGACTGACATCCGGGCATTGACGGGGGCCGGGAAAGCAAGCATTGATGCGCTGGTCAAGCTGAATGCCGTGGAGTATTTTTATCAGGAGAGCTTTCGCCGTCCAGACTTTCGTCACGGGCAGGAAAGGGAGCTGCCGGTGCTCACGGAGGAACAGCAGCGCGTTTTTTCTGCGCTGCGCGATATGCTTGGCGCAGGAAAAGGCAGCGTCGCCCTCTTGCAGGGGGTAACCGGAAGCGGAAAAACGTCAGTCTACATTCGTTTGATTGCCCGGGCCCTTCAGCTCGGCGGCGGCGCATTACTTCTGGTTCCTGAGATCGCGCTGACACCGCAGATGCTGGAAACATTTTCTTCCTATTTCGGCGACAGCATTGCGGTGCTCCACTCATCCCTTTCCGTGGCGGAGCGGTATGACGAGTGGAAACGGATTCGCCAGGGGAAATGCCGCCTTGTAATCGGTACGCGCAGCGCTGTGTTTGCTCCGATAGAAAAGCTCAGCCTTATCATCATAGATGAAGAACAGGAAATTACATATAAGTCAGAAAGCACCCCGCGGTACCATGCCAGAGATGTGGCAAAGTATCGCTGTGCGCAAGCCAATGCGCTGCTTGTGTTGGGCAGCGCCACGCCCGACGTGCGTACCCGTTATGAGGCGGAGCTCGGCCGCTGCGCCTTTCTGGAGCTGAAAACCCGTTATAACCGGCGCGCCCTCCCGGAGGTGCAGATCGTGGATATGAAGCGAGAGCTCCGGAATGGGAACGGCACCAGCATCAGCGCCCTGCTTCGCGAGGAACTCAGTAAAAATATTGCTGCCGGGGAACAGAGTATTCTGTTCTTAAATCGTCGGGGAACCGCAAAGCTGATCAGCTGTACAGATTGCGGTTTTACTTTTCGATGCCCCAATTGCTCCATGAATCTCACCTGGCATTCCGGAAACAGAAGGCTGATGTGCCATGCCTGCGGCTGGTTTCAAAAGGTCACAGCGCAGTGCCCTTCCTGCGGGGGAGCGCTTCGCTACTCCGGAGACGGTACGGAAAAAGTAGAGGCCCAGTTGGCGGAGCTTTTTCCGGAGACGGAAGTTCTGCGGGTGGACACAGACACGGTGCTTGCGGCCGGAGGGCACGATGCGCTCTTTCGAAGGTTTCGGGAAAATAACATTCCGATCATGGTGGGCACGCAAATGGTCACCAAGGGACTGAATTTTGAACGGGTTACGCTGGTTGGCGTGCTGCTGGCGGACCAAAGCCTGTATGCCGGAGATTATCGGGCCAGCGAGCGGACCTTTTCCCTGCTGACCCAGGTGATTGGCCGGGGAGGCCGCGCGGAACGGCCCGGCAGAGCGGTGATTCAGACCTTCACACCGGAAAATCAGGTGATCCGGTTCGCGGCAAGACAGGATTATGACTCCTTTTATCACGCTGAGATCGAGTTGCGGCGGCTGCAGCGCTGCCCTCCGTTTTTACAGCTCATCTCCCTCACGGTGACGGGAATTGATGAATATCAGGTTTTGCGCTGCTGCGGTGACGCGAAAAAATTGCTTCTGCACGGCCTGAACGGGAAGCCCGGAACGGACGTGCTCGGCCCCGCGCCTTATCCCGTGGTCAAGGTCTTAAACCGCTTTCGATACAAGCTGACCCTGCGTTGTGTGCCGGATCGGGAGATTCGGGAACTGATCGGGAAGATGCTGATTCACTGCAATACAGACAAAGCGTTTCGCGGGGTTTCGGTGTTTGCGGACATTGATCCGGCGGAATAGCGCACGGTGCAGTTGCAAAATAGAGATGGACGGAACATTATCCCCGCATTTCTGCGGAATAATAAAAGGAGAAACTATGGCATTACGGAATATTGTAGAAAAAGGCGACAAGGTTCTGGAAAAGCACTGCCGCCCGGTGACGGAGTTTAATGAAAAGCTGCATCTCCTTTTGGATGATATGGCGGAGACACTGGAAAAGTCGGACGGGGTTGGACTTGCCGCTCCGCAGGTTGGAATTCTTCGCCGTATTGTCCTGGTATTGGAGACCAATGTGGCGGAGGATGAGGAAGAATATATTATCGAGCTGATCAATCCCGAGATCATCGCGGAGCGTGGAGAGCAGGAGGGGCCGGAGGGCTGTCTGAGCCTGCCTGGGGTTTACGGCTGGGTCGAACGGCCGGAGCATGTGGTCGTCCGGGCACAGGATCGGGATGGAGACTGGTTTGAGGTGGAGGGCGATGGCCTTACGGCGCGCGCCTTCTGCCACGAGCTGGATCATCTGGAAGGAATTATGTTCGACGATATTGCGGATCATATTATGAGCGATGAAGAATTGGATGCCTTCTATGGGAAAAATCGGGAGGAACAGGAGCGCCGCTCCAGACCGCGGGGCAGGGAAAGGATAAGGGAAAGAAAAGCATAATGCGGATTGTATTTATGGGAACACCGGAATTCGCGGCTGCCTCTCTGAAAAAACTGATTCAGCATGGCTATGAAATTGCCGGTGTTTTCACGCAGCCGGACAGATACAGAGGCCGGGGCGTAGGCGTTTCCGCATCTCCGGTCAAGGAGGTTGCGGTTGAAAACGCGCTGCCGGTGTTTCAGCCGGAAAAGCTCCGGGACGGGACCGCGCTCGCGCTGCTCCGGGAGCTGCGGCCGGATGTCATTGTCGTGGTTGCGTATGGGCGCATATTGCCGGACGATATTCTGGCCGTGCCGCCGCTGGGCTGTATCAATGTCCACGGTTCGCTTCTTCCCAAATACCGGGGAAGCGCTCCCATTCAGTGGGCCGTGCTGAACGGAGAAACCAAAACCGGCGTCTCGACCATGTATCTTGCTTCGGAGATGGACGCCGGAGACGTCATAGAAATGGCGGAGACGGAGATCGGAGAATTTGAGACCAGCGGGGAGCTGTTTGACCGTCTGAAAGAGATGGGCGCAGAGCTTTTGGTCAGCACGCTGCGGGCAGTGTCCGCCGGCACCGCAGTCCGGCATCCGCAAAACCACGGGGAAGCTACCTATACCCGGCAGCTGGACAAGTCCCTCTGTCCCATCGACTGGACACGCTCTCCCCGTGAGATCATAAAGCATATTTGCGGGCTGCAGCCCTGGCCGGTTGCAACCATGGAGCTGGACGGAGCCGTATTGAAGGTATTTCGCGCGGAGTATACGGAAACGGCTGCGGCCCAGCCTGCCGGTACTGTGATCGCAGCCGGAGCTGCCGGAATCGAGATTGCCTGTGCCGGCGGCAGAACTGTGCGTATCACAGAATTGCAGGCTCCCGGGAAAAAACGTATGAAAGCGGCGGATTGGCTGCGCGGTCATCCGCTGCATATCGGCTGAGATGGGCGACGCCAGGAAAGCCGCGCTGACCGTGCTGGAACGGTGCCGCCGCTCCGGGGCGTGGTCTGATGCAGTTCTGGGCAATGTGATGGACAGCGCAGGGCTGGAGGAACGGGACCGGGCCCTGGCAACGGCGATCTGCTATGGGACGCTGCAAAACAGAATGCTGCTGGACCATATTCTCCAGGCTGCATCGACGGCAGCGCTGAACAAGGTGGAGCCGAAGGTTCTGGATATTCTCCGAATTTCCGCGTATCAGCTCCTGTTTATGGAGAAAATTCCAGCCTCCGCAGCGGTAAATGAGGGCGTAAAGCTGTGCCGCGCTCTCGGTTTTTCGAGGGCTGCCGGATATGTTAATGCTGTGCTGCGAAGGCTTTCACGACAGCACACGCCGCCGGAGCTTCCGAAAGCTTTGGCCAGCCGGCTGTCCATCCAATACAGCCACCCCAAGTGGCTGGTGGAAGCGCTCTTGCAGCGGCTGGGGGAGGAGGAGGCCTCCTGCTTTTTGGCCCTGGACAATCAGGCCACCGGCATTGCAGTGCAGGTCAATACACAAAAAACCACGGCAGAGGAATTGATGGATTCCCTGCGGGCTGACGGTCTCGTGTGTGCCCGGCATCCGGTGCTGGCGAACTGCCTTTCCGTGCAGGCCTCCGGAGATCTCAAGCGCTGTGCCGCTTTTCAAAAGGGGTGGTTCTATGTTCAGGACGCCGCCGCATTTTTCGCAGTATCCGCCGCCGGAATTCAGAAGGGACAGCGCATTTTGGATACCTGCGCCGCGCCGGGCGGAAAAACCTTTGCCGCGGTGATCTGCGCGGGCGGAGACTGCGGCATTACATCCTGCGACATTCACCCGAATAAGCTGAAACGAATTCAGGAGGGTGCAGAGCGTCTGGGGTTCGGGAGACAGATTCACACATTTCAGGTGGATGCCCGAAATAACCGTGCGGAATGGAATGGCCAATATGATCTGGTCATCACGGATGTCCCCTGCTCCGGCCTGGGCGTAATCCGGAAAAAGCCGGATATTCGATATAAGAATCCGGAGGATTTTCAGGCGCTCCCGGCGCTGCAGCTGCAAATTCTCCGCAATGCCGCTCAATATGTGAAGCCGGGAGGCACGCTTTTGTATTCCACCTGTACAATTCGGACAGAGGAAAACGAGGCGGTTGTCACGCATTTTCTAAATGAAAGCAATTCTTTTCATCTGGAGCGGTTTTATGATCCCTGGGAAAAAGCTTACACCCGGGGGACGCTGCAGCTTTGGCCGCAGCGCCATGGGACGGATGGTTTTTTTATCGCGAAGCTGAGGAAAGAACTGTGAAGGATATCAAATCACTGCTCCCGGAGGAATTGGAAGCCCTGGTGCGCGCTATGGGAGAGAGCGCCTTCCGCTCCAGACAGATCTTCTCCTGGCTGTCCAAGGGCGTGCAGGATTTTTCCGAGATGAGCAATCTGCCAAAAACCCTGCGGGAACGCCTGGCAGCCGAGGCGTATATCAATCGTCTGGTGTGTCTGAAAAAGCAGGTCAGTCAGTTGGACGGCACGGTAAAATATCTGTGGGAATTGCGGGACGGAAGCGCAGTGGAGACCGTGGTAATGCGTTACGCCCACGGCGCCACGGTTTGCATCTCCTCCCAGGTGGGCTGCCGGATGGGCTGCGCCTTCTGCGCATCCACCATCGGCGGGCTGGTAAGAAACCTGACTGCCTCTGAAATGCTGGACGAGGTCATATATTCGCAGCAGGATTTTGGAGAGCCGGTCTCGAATATTGTAATTATGGGGATCGGCGAGCCTTTGGATAACTATGACAATGTTATGCGGTTTCTCCGCCTGGTGAACCATCCGGCAGGGATGAATATCGGAATGCGGCATATTACGCTCTCCACCTGCGGGTTGACAGAGCGCATTCCGGAGCTGATCCATGAAAACCTGCAGCTGACCCTGGCAATATCATTGCACGCGCCGGATGACAAAACCCGCAGCCTCCTGATGCCGGTGAACCGCGACAGGGGCGTGGAAGCGCTGGTCCGGTGCTGCGAGGACTATTTTGCTGCGACAGGGCGCCGGATCACATTGGAATACGCGATGATTGACGGCGTAAATGACACGCCGGAGCAGGCAAGACAGCTGGCAGGTCTGGCCAGGAGAGCAAAGGCACATATCAATCTGATACCACTGAATCACGTGGAGGAGCGCGCCTTTTCCCCCTCCGGGCCGGAGAGGATCAGAACGTTCTGCGGGGTTTTGGAGCGCAGCGGCGCGAATTATACCATACGCCGCTCCTTGGGTGGGGATGTTGATGCCTCCTGCGGACAGCTGCGCAGAAAAAGAGAAAGGGAGCAGGCGGGATTTCGGAGAGAGAATACTTCACCTCAGGACCCGTAAGCTTTTGCAGAGGAAAGGAACGAACGCAAGGGAATGAAGGCTTTTGGCATTACGCACCGCGGCTCGGTGCGAAAGGAAAATCAGGATACCTTCCGCTTTGCAATTACAACCGGGGCAGAACTGTTGACGGCCGTATTGTGCGATGGGATGGGAGGCGCCCGTGCCGGCAGCCTGGCCAGTACAATCGCTGCGGACAGCTTCATGTCCCATGCCGCAAATTCGCTGGACGAGAGCTCCAATGCATCTGATATGCGTTCTATTATGACGGAGGCAGTGGATTTTGCCAATACTTCGGTTTATGACCGCTCATTCTCCGACTTTGATTGTATGGGAATGGGCACCACCCTCGTGGCCCTGCTGATTTCGGGGAAGCGGGTGTTGATCGGAAATGTCGGCGACAGCCGTGCATATATGCTTTTTAAGGACCAGCTAAGCCAGGTTACCCGGGATCACTCTTTGGTTGAGGATATGGTGGCACGCGGAAAGCTGGCCAGGGAGGAGGCCCGTTTCCATCCCAAAAAAAATATTATTACCAGGGCAGTGGGCGTTGAGGCCTCTGTAAAAGCGGACCTGACAGAGTTGAAATTCTCATCGGACATGCGGTTTTTGCTCTGCTCGGATGGACTGTCCAATATCATTGGAGAGGATGAGCTCAGGGGTGTGCTGCTGGAAAACACGGAACCCGAACCTGCTTGTGATGCGTTGCTGTCACTTGCTTTGGAACGCGGTGCACCGGACAACGTAACTGTGCTCATTGCACAGCATTGAGGTATTGGAGGTGACTTATGGATAGCTCCAACATGGATCGGTATATCGGCCGGATGTTCGACGGCCGGTATGAGATCCTGGAAGTGATTGGCCGCGGCGGTATGGCAGTGGTATTCAAAGCGCGTGACCATCTGCTCAACCGCAATGTCGCCATTAAAATGCTGCGGGATGATATGGCAGCCGATTCAGAATTCCGCCTGCATTTCAAGAAGGAGGCACAGGCGGTCGCAAAGCTCTCTCATGCCAATATCGTGTCGATCTATGATGTCAGCCGGGACCCCAAGCTGGATTACATCGTCATGGAACTGATTGAAGGTATTACACTCAAGCAGTACATGAAAACAAAGGGGCATTTGAGCTGTAAGGAGAGCGCCCACTTCGCCGCGCAGATTGCGAAAGCGCTGTCCCACGCGCATGAGAAGGGGATCATACACCGGGATATTAAGCCGCAGAATATTATGATCGGCCTTGACGGCAGGATTAAAGTGGCTGATTTTGGAATTGCCTATCTGGAATCCGCTCTGGGGGAGAGCAAGGATACCGGACTGGGCAGCGTACACTATATTTCTCCGGAGCAGGCCAGGGGCCTGCCGGCGGATGCCCGTTCGGATATCTATTCGCTGGGTGTTGTTCTCTACGAGATGCTCAGCGGTCAGCTTCCCTTTACCGGCGACAACCCGGATGAGGTGACAAAAAAGCATCTCAGCGGGACGGCCGCGCCGCTGCGGACCCTGGACCAGGACATCCCCTGGGAGCTGGAAAACATCGTGAGCCGGGCCATGGCTACGGACATCAACCAGCGTTACCAGACCGCGGAGGAGATGCTGGATGCGCTGGAAGCGTATCTGGCAACCAATACCCTGACCTCCGGCGGAGAAGCTCTGCCGGAGAACGTGGTCCTTCCTCCGGAGCCGGAACCGATCAGCCGCTCCGGTGAGCTGAGCAAGGAGGGGTATCAGCGCCGGCGCAGGCGCGCGTCCAAGGTCAGCCTGCTGAGCGGATTTTTGCTCTTGCTTGTATTTGCGGGCGCGCTGTTTGTCTTCCTCTGGAATTACTGGCTGAAGGATATTTTTTCCGAACCCGTGAAAATCAGCGTGCCCAATTTTGTGGGAAGCAACTATGATGATCTGGAAAATGATGCCAGTCTCAAAAAGATTTATAACTTCACTGTGACCACCAATGTGAGCTCGGATGCCGACGCCGGCACCATCATCGGTCAAAATCCCTCGGCCGGCAGTCTCCGCACCCAGGACAGCGACGGAATTGATGTGAACCTGACGGTCAGCGCCGGCGCCCAGATGATTCCCGTGCCCAATGTGATAAACCTGAAATACACGGATGCAGGCAGCGAGCTGCAGCGAAACGGCTTCCATGTGGAATATGAGTTTGCTGTGGATGAAAATGTCACAATGGACTATGTCATCTCAACAAACCCGGAGGCGGAGGATAAGATTCCCATTGGTGCTACAGTCTATGTTACCGTGTCAGTCGGCCCGGAGATCAAGACCACACAGATGCCCAATCTGAAGGGCCTCAACCAATCGGTTGCCAAGGAGCGTATTGAGAGCGCAAATCTCTCTTTTGGAAGTATCACCTTTGTTGACAGCGATCTTCCGACCGGCACGGTGACCTGGCAGAGCGTGGAGCCCTACACCACGGTCAATGAGCACACGCGGATCTATCTGCAGATTTCCCGCGGACCAAGTGATCCGCTCACCACGGCAACGCCGTTCCCGGCGGCCCCGGTCACGTCAAATCCTGCGGACAGCGCTGAGCCAACCGCGGCGCCCCCGGTTGTGCAGTCAACTGCCGCGCCGGCATTGGATACGGAATTGCCTGCAGCCTCGCAGAGCGTGGAGGAGGAAGACAATTCTACCGTCCCGTTTGACCTCACGGCACCTGCTGCGGCGCCCGGAAGCAGGTAAACCATATGTCTCAGGGTATCATCTTGAAGGCGCTCAGCGGCTTCTACTATGTTCGCACGGGCACTGCACTCCTGGAGTGCCGTGCCCGTGGAAAGTTCCGGATGGACGGCAAATCCCCTCTGGTAGGGGATGCGGTGGAATTGGAGGAGACAGAGCCGGGGAAGGGCGTAATACGGGACATTCTCCCGAGAAAAAACTGGTTTGTACGCCCGTCTGTTGCAAATGTTGATGCGCTTGTGCTCCTGGCTGCCAATGTCAATCCGGTAACGGACCCTTTTTTGATAGATCGCGTGAGCGTGATTGCCGAGAGCGTAAAAAGCGATGTGGTTATCTGCATTAACAAATGCGACCTCGATCCGGGGGATGCGCTTTTCGCTGCCTTTTCCTGCAACACGCAGTACCCTGTATTGCGAACAAGCGCGGTTACCGGAGAGGGCGTGGAAGACCTGCTGTCGCTGATTCGGGGAAAGACGGTGGCCTTTACCGGTAATTCCGGGGTCGGAAAATCCAGCCTTCTGAACTGTCTGGCCCCCGGATTGCAGCTGGCGGTCGGGACGGTCAGCGAGCGGCTGGGACGCGGAAAGCATACGACACGGCATATTGAGCTCTTTGAATTGCCCGACGGAACCCGGATTGCGGATACGCCCGGCTTTTCGTCCTTCGATCTTACACAGATGCAGCCGATTCAAAAGGAGGAGCTGCAATTTTATTTCCCGGAATTCCGTCCCTATCTGGGCTCCTGCAGATTCGACAACTGCGCGCATTTGAAGGAGCCGGGCTGTGCGGTCCTGAAAGCGCTGCATGCGGGCGAAATTGCCCGCTCCCGGCATGAGAGCTATCAGAGGCTATATGAGATTTCAGCCCAGTATAAAGCCTGGGACAGCAAATAGTCCGCTGCCCGGACAATCGTGGGGGCAGCGGAAAACGAAGAAAGCAGCAGCCCGTCGGAGCTTCAGTGCGACTCCGACGGGCTGCTGCCTCTTGTACGAGGCTTCCATAAAAAGCAGGAATCTACTTTTTTCTGTAGCGGTTTTGCTTTTTATTTTTCAAAGGAATCGAGGCTGCCGCGGGTGATCAGTCTGCCGTTTCGGCGGCTGAACAGCACAATGCCGTCGCCGCGGAAGCCAAAGCGAATTTTCTGTCCGATGCGGTAGAGAATACCGCCGAAGACTACGCCGGTCAGCAGAAAGTCCCCGATGCGCACGCGCACGGTGGTCTCCATGCCGGTGGGCATGGCGGAATAGACCTCCCCCTCCAGCGGACCGTTGTCAGAAATCTCCAGAAACTCCGGCCGGACACCGAGCACCAGGTCGGCATCCGTCAGCACGGTTTCTTCACCGTAATCCTCCTGCTCGTCCACCCGGGAGATGTGGTAACGAAACACCGTATCCTTGTTGCCCTTCTCCACATAGCCCTTCTGCTGCGCCCGCAGGGCCTCAGCCTCGGACCGTTTCCGGTCTGCGGCGTCCTGCGCAGCATACCAGGCGTCGAGCTGCAGCGGCTGAGCCGGGGTAAAGCGGCAGGTGTGATTCCCCAGCAGCTGCAGGGAGATATGACTGCCCTCCTGTGTGCCGCGGGCCTCGATAAAATTGATGGACGGGCTGCCCACAAAGTCTGCCACAAAGGTATTGGCCGGGCTGCCGTAGACGCGCAAAGGCGCTTCGTATTGCTGAAGGACCCCGTTGTCAATCAGGCAGATCTTTGTCGCCAGCGTCATGGCCTCCATCTGGTCATGGGTCACATAGACAAAGGTGCTGCCGGTCTCCAGGTGAAGCCGCTGCAGCTCACTGCGCATTTCCAGCCGCAGCTTCGCATCCAGATTGGACAGGGGCTCATCCATGAACAGGACGCTGGGCTCCGGAGCCAGGGTGCGGGCAATCGCCACCCGCTGCTGCTGCCCGCCGGAGAGCTCCGCCGGATAGCGATCCATGAACATGCCGATTTTGACAATGCGGGAGACACGCCGGACGGCCAGGTCAATCTCCTCCGCACTCAGCTTGCGCACAATCCGCAGCGGTTCGCCATCCTTGAGATAGGTGAAGTCCGGGCTCAGCGCGCAGCCCTCGGCGCGGGCCCGTTCTGCGGCGGCCCGGACGGCCTTGTCCTTTTCCGCCTTGTGTGCCTTTGCGCTCCCTGCCGGGTCCGCGCTCTCGTGCAGTCCGAGGCCCATCAGCTCCCTGGCTCCGGTCATGGAGATCTCATACCGGTCAATCAGCTTGATCAGGGCCCGGTTCCGGTCCAGCTTTCCGGTCTTGTCCACACAATCGCGGATGGTTTTCACCAGCTCCTCCGGGTGCTCCAGGGCCTTGCTGAGCGCGGCGGCCCGGCGTGCCTCCAGGTCGATTTTCGGAAGCGCTTCCCTGACATTGCTGAGGCCGAAGGAGATGTTCTGGTAGACGGTCATATTGGGCCACAGAGCGTAGTTCTGGAACAGAAAGCCCACCTTCCGCTTGTTCGGAGGGACATTGATGCCGGCCTCGGAGTCAAAGACCACTTTGTCGCCGATGGAAATGCGGCCGGAGGTGGGGGACTCCAGGCCCGCGATCATACGAAGGGTCGTGGTTTTTCCGCAGCCGGAGGGGCCCAAAAGCGTCACAAAGGCATTATCCTCGATGACCAGGTTCAGGTCCTCCACCGCATAGAATTTATCCCAGCGCTTGTTGATATGCTCCAATGTGATTTTTGGCATAAGTTTAGCCTCCTATTCCCTTGTCCAGGCTGGCCCCGGTCACCTTGTTTACGATTGTGTTGGCAATCAGAATTGTAAGAATCAGAATCAGATTGATGCCGCTGGAGAAGGCGTACAGGCCCATCTCATCAAAGTAATCCAGGGTGGTGGAAAGGATAAAGCCCTGGACGCAGAGCAGCATGAACAGGCTCAACTCCCGCAGGCAGGTCATGAAGGGCAGCAGATAACCGCTGATAATGGAAGACTTTTGAATTGGGATGATGATGCGCAGCATCCGTTTGATCCAGGGAATGTCCTGGATGATGGCGGCCTCCTCAATCTCGCCGGAGAGCTGGAGCATGGAGTTCAGGGAACTCCGGCTGGCAAAGGGGATGTATTTGACCGTTCCGGCAATAATCAGGAGGGTATAACTGTTGTAGAGATTCAGGTACTTGTTGGAAAACAGGATGAAGAAGGCCACACCGACGGCAATGGACGGCATCAGATAGGGCAGAAAGGCCACGGAGTTGACATAGGCCGCCCAGCGGCTCCGCCGTTGTCGGGCGACTGCATAGCCGATCAGGGTCCCGATGGTGCCGGCCAGCAGGGCACAGGCCACGCTGGTCAGAAGCGTGCCGCCGAAGGCCCGCCAGATGGTCTGGTTGTAGAGGATGCCCTTCTGTCCGTACATGCCGTTTTCCGTGACGTTTTCACTGGTGGCCCACCATTTCGTGGTCAGGTTCGAGGGGTCCCCGGTGTAAAGGAAGGAATAGTCTCCGGGGTTCGGCAGAAATGTCTCAAAGGCGAAGGAGACAATGGGGAAGATGCTGGTGAAGAACGTCAGGATGACCAGAATCAGGGCGATGATATATTTTCCCGCACCGAGGTTCAGCTTGGAAATCTGACCGGACTTGCCGGTGACCGTGGTATAATTCTTCCGGCTTTTCAGACTGAACTGGTTCAGCAGCATGATGGCTACGCCGAAGATCATCATAATGATGGCCAGGATGCTTGCCTCACCCGCGCGGCTGGAATTCATTGCGATATACTGGGTGGAGAGCGTGTCCAGACCCAGATAGTGCGGCACCGGGTAGGAGCCCATGGCGCTTCCGAAAACCAGCAGCACCGTGGAGAGAATAGCGGGCTTGATCATGGGCAGGGTGATGCGGAACATGATTTTCCACTTGGGCGTATCCAGAATGGTGGCGGCCTCCTCCAGATTGGCGTCCATATTCCGGAAAATGCCGCCGATCAGGATGTAGGCGAAGGGGGCGTAGTGCAGGCCCAGCACCATCAGGCTGGGAAACAGGCCCTTGCACCACCACAACGGCATATTGACGCCAAACAGCGAGGCCAGGAGACCGTTGGAGGTGCCGGTGATCGTGTTGGAGTTGAAAAGATTCTGCCAGACCACGGCCAGGGTCCATTGGGGCATGATGTACGGAAAAATGAAAATGGAGCTGATGTACTGCCGCCAGGCCAGGTTGGTCCGGGTCACCAGGAAAGCCACTATCCCGCCGAACAGAATTGACACGACGCAGGTGCCGACGGAGAGCAGCAGCGTGTTCCAAAGGGGGGTCCAGAGGAAACGCCGTGCAACAAACCGGTTGGTGAACAGGTCGATATAATTGGCAAGTGAATAGCCGGAGGACTGGCCGGTCAGGTTGGAGTCCACCGTGCCCGGATGGATTTTTATGGTGTCCTGAACAATGGCGATGATCGGCGCCACAGTGGTAAAGGTCAGGACGATGCCCAGCACCAGCAAAATCACGTTGTAGGGCTTGGAAAAGAAGGTTCGGACGCGGTTGCGCGCGATTGACGAGGGACTCATGGGAGGCGCTCCTTTCCGTCAGAAATGCGCCCGCCCGGGGCGGAATGGGGAACCGATCCGTGTTGTGGGTCCTCAAAGCGCGGCGGGGGGCGCAATGGTTATTGGTGCTGACAGCGATCAAGCCGGTCAGCCGGCGAATTTATCCAGCATCTCAATCCAGCTGCCCACTGTGAAGGCTACGGAGGCGCAGTATGCCGGGTCCTCCAGGACCAGCTCGCCCTGTCCCTCTGCGGTCCACCAGGCGTAGCCGCGGTCGTTCTTTGCCGGGAACTCGTCACCGCCGCCGACGGAGTGGTGATAAGTGTCCTCAGTCCCCTGGGCGACCACGGGATTGGAGGAGTAACCGCCCATGTCCTTGCCCCAGGCGGAGAAGCCGTCTACGGTGCAGGTCATATAGGCGATGAAGGCGCAGGCAGTCCAGGGCAGGGGACTGTTATCCGTCAGGAACAGATAGTGGCAGTAGCCATACCCTCCGATGCCGGTGTAGCCGTCCTCGTAGGCCGCAACCTTGATGTTATTGACAGAGACAGAAGCGGATTCCTCCACGCTGCGAAGCTTGGAGTACACCAGCAGGCCGAACTGGTCGGTGGCGGAGCGGTCCACCAGCACGTTGCAGATGGGGCCGTCGTCGGTCTGGGCGCTGTAGCTCTCCACCCAGAGCTTGATCCAGGCTAAGGCATAGGCGCCGTTGGGTCCGAGCCCGAGGTCGCTGGCATCCCGCTCCATGGCACTGATGGTGGGCTGGAAATTGGCCTTCTCGTCGTCACTCAGGGCGTCAAAGGCGCTCTTGAGCCACGCGGCATAGTCGTCGCGGGTCAGCATATACAGGAAGTTCTTGCCGACAATCTCCGAGTCGATGTCCATGTAAAGGCCGTGCTCGCCGGGGGCGACGAAGTCCCAGCAGTTATCATAGGTTTTTGTGCCGGTGCAGTTGTACATAAAGACCTTGTTCAGGGTCTGCAGGGCGAGATAGCTGTTCACCGCCTCCGGCGTGGTGCCGTTTGCCTCGGCCCAGTCCTTTGGAATGAAGGTGTCCAGAATGCCGGTCTGGACCATCTTGCTCTCGATCTGGTTGCCATCCTGAATCAGAGTCATGGCGAAGGTTCCCACATCCTTCATGGAGTCCGCGGTCAGCTGGTCGAAAATCTTATTGTTCTTCGGCTGCTGCCACTCATATTCCATGGTATAGCCGGGGTCGATGGTCTGCAGGTACTCGATGAACAGAGGCAGGGCGCTCTTGCCGCGGCTGGAGTTGCCCACGCCGTAGAAGGTAGCGCCGTTTGACTCCTCAATGGCTTTTTTTGCCAGTTCCTCCAGGCTCATGGTCTGGGCCTCGGCGATAATCTGCTGCGTTTTGCTGAGATTTTTGGTCTCTGCCGCAGGAGCCGCGGCCGCCGTGTCCGTGCTGCCGGCTGCGGCGGAACCGCCGGCCGGGGCACTCTGGCCTTGTGTCTCCCCGGGCGTGCTGCTGCTGCCCTGTGCGGCAGTTCCGCCGCAGCCGGCCAGCAGAGAGAGCGACAGCACGAGTGCCAGAAGCAAAGCAAGAATCTTTTTCATCGTTCATTCCTCCTGTTTTTTTGATGATCCCGGGGGAGGTGTCATTTGCTTTCACCCGAGACTGGGGAGATTATACCATAGACGGATCAAATAATCCAGTACTTTGGTGGATTTGTCCAAATATTTTGCGGATACCGGCCTCCGCAATGGAGATCATGCCTCCCGCAGCCAGGCAACCAGCGCATCCATCAGCGCGTCCTCAAAGCGGTCGGGAATCAGGCCCTCATCTCCGGAGGACCGCTTTACCGCAGGCACGCCCGCAGTGTCCGGACTGATCACCATATCCGAAAACCGGACGGCCAGCCCGGCCTTTGCAGCGGCCTGGGAGAGCGCGGACAGCAGTCTGGGCTTTACGTGGTCAGAGCTGAGAAGCGTAATTCCCTGCTTTTCCAGATTTTCCTGTCTGATCAGGGACCCCATTTGCAGCGCGAACCTGGCAGCGCCCTGCAACAGGCCGCCGTCGCTGCCCAGACGCCTGACCCCGGAGGTTATCAGTTGGCTGTTCAGCAGCGCCGCATAGTCGATCTGGACCTGGAGCGCGTGCAGGCTCAGCCGGGAGCCCGGCAGGTCGTCCGCGCGGAGACTGCCGATGTAAACCACCTTGCCGGGCAGTATTTCCTCAAGATACTGGTTAGCGGCTTTGGTGATGGATTCCGCATGGCTGTCCACCAGCCAGACGATAATCTGATCCTTCAAGTCGTTGTCCAGATAGCGCAGGAGCTTTTTTGCCACGGGCACGCAATCATTTCCCAGCTTTCCGATCAGCTTTTCCAATTCACTGGGTGCAGGAGCGCTGACGCAGCTGTCCACTACTCTGGGCAGCAGATTTTCGATGCTTTTTTCATAGTCAATGCTGTCAAGCTTTAATTGTATGCTGACCATAACCGTCTCCTTTGCAGTCTATATTGTCTATACTCACAAGAGCAATGAAATTTGCAATTTCATTGCTCTTGTGAAAGGATGCGCTCCGCTCAGCGCATGTCCTTGCGGGGGGGCGGGCGCACGTTCGCACCTTATGCCGTCAACGTCGGGGCGTTATTGTGTTTCTGCCGGGAGCGGCTGCTCCGATCCGGTGAGGTGCACCAGCACGGGCGTAACGCCCAGCGCCGGCAGAATCGTCTCCATCAGACAGCGGACCGGAAAACGAATCGAACTAGTGTTCATGCAGGGGTGACAGCCAAAAAGCGTCTCCTTTGTCACGTCTTCGTCGATGATCAGCTGAACAAGATGGTCTTTGTCATTCATCAGGGCAAGGACGGAAACGCTGCCGGGATGGACATCCAGCAGCTTCTCCATCCAAACCTCGTCTGCGAAGGAGAGACGGCTGATCCCCATTTGGGCGGACAGCTCTTTGGTTTTGAAGGGCTTGTCCCCGGGCATGACCAGCAGAAAAAACTTTGTCTTCTGCCGGTTGCACAGAAAAAGATTCTTGCAGATATGGACGTTCAAAATCGCATCCACCTCTGCGCAGACCTCCATGGTGGTAGCTGGCTGATCCGGGTGATCCGTGCGGTCATAAGGAACACCCAGACGGTCCAGAAAGGCGTATACACGCATTTCCCGCGCCTCCCGGCCAGTCATATCCGACGGCGCGCCATGAAAAAGCTCCATAACGATTACCTCATTGCTTTCAAATCGGCTGATAAGCCGGATAGCTCCCCGTGCCTGGCTGCACACGGATACAGCTTCGGTAAAAAGTATATCACAACACCGTGCCCGATGCAAGGCGCGTCGGGCGTCCCCCGCAAACCCAACTTTGAATCGCCGCCCGAAAGGACTGGCTTCGCGTCGCAGCGATTCTCGCGCCTATGCCCTCCGGGGGCCATATTCTTTTTGGCGGCAAAAAGAACTGGGCCCCCGGAGGGACCCAGCTGAGGGCACTGCTGCAAAAAATTGCTTCAAAGAGAAACCCGCCGGGAGGCACAGCCAGTCCTTTCGGGCGGCAGCGTACACGCCGCCTATAATGAATGAATTTCAGATTCCGCGCTGCGGCGCGGCAGGGAGCTGACAGGCATACAGCCACAAGCCCATGGCCAGGGGAAACGGCGTGCGCCGGAGTACCAAAAGCGCGCCCCCGGCCAGGAGCATTGCTGCCGCGGCTGCCTGAGATACCCCTGCAGTGAAGCGCTCTCCTGTCAGCTCGCACAAAATGCGCCCACCGTCCAGAGGCAGAACCGGCAGCAGATTAAATATGCTCAGGCAAAAGCTCACTGCCCCGCTGAGCCGCCAGAAGGGGGTTCCCAGACGGCATGCGGCAAGGGAAAAGAGCAGCCCTGCCGCGGGACCGGCCGACAGGCACCACAGCGCCTTATCCCGCCTGAGCATACCGGCATACGCCAGCTCCACACCGGAGAGATTTAACTGAACCTGCCGAATGGGAGCACCGCACAGGCTCAGCGCCGCGACATGGCCCAGCTCGTGGACCAGCGCGGCCGGCAGCAGTGCGGAGACCACACCTGTACGGTCGAAGAAATAGAGCAGGGCGAACAGCAAAATAGCACTGGGAGCCACCTGCCAACGGACGGCCTTCATCAGCCGTTAATGTAGTATTCGGGGTTGAGAAAAATACCGTTGTGCCGCAGCTCAAAGTGCAGATGCGGACCGGTGACCTGCCCCGTTGCTCCCACAAGCGCAATCTGCTCTCCTGCCTGCACCTTTTGGCCGTTGGTGACCAGGAGCTTGCTGCAATGGGCATATGAGCTGGTCCAGCCGTCTCCGTGGTCGATGGTAATGTAGTTTCCATAACCGGAGGACTGTCCCGCAAAGATGACGGTTCCGTCGGAAAAGGCCAGAATATCCTCTCCCGAATTGGCGGCAATATCCGTGCCGTAGTGAAAGCGAACAGCGTTGAGGATGGGGTGCATCCGATAGCCAAAGCCCGAGGACTGATAGCCGCTGACCGGCACAACGTAGTCAAACGGAAACTCTGTATAGTCATAATCCACATTCTCCGGCAGAGCGCAGCTGTCCAGAAAGTCCGCCTGACTTTCCAGAAATGCCGCGACCGCATCCAGAACATGGGGGGCCGGCTCGGGTGTCGGAGAGGGCCTATCCTCCGGTTCCGGTGTCGACGGGGGCTCCGGCGCGGCCGCAGGGGGAAGGGCCGTGGCGTGCTCGCCGCGGATGCTGCCCTCCTCCATGCGATATTCCAGCGGCTTCGGCTGTGCGGGAACGGGCGTGGGGGACGGCTGCGGCGCGGCAGCGGCATCCCGGGAAGCCGGCGCACTCTGGGCGGAGGAGAGGCGGGTGCCGATGGCGTTGAGCGTTTCCATATAGCCTGCTTCCACTCCCAGAGCCTGGGAAGCGGATTCCTGTACGGCCGCGGTTAAATCAGGAAACAGCAGCTTGAATGCTGTCAAAGCGGTCAGAACAGCGGTTGAGAGCAAAATACCCCTTTTTTTCATAGCATGATCTCCGTTCCGGGACCGGAATGCCGCTGCAGGAAACCGCAGCGGAGGTATGTCCCGGAAGAAGTATATGCCGGCAAAGTGAAAACCAGTGCTGAAAGCTGTCGCAGGAAAAGAGTCTTGTGCTGCGGCGGAGCATCTGGTATAATACTGCCCGGTTTTGATTGCTGTGTCCTCCCCGGCGGAGCGGCACAGCCCGGAGGGACAGCGGGAGCCATGCGGTATGGCGCGCCTGCCGGCCTCTGTATTCTGAAAACAGGTGAAGATTTATGGAGCAGATACTGTCACATTTTTCCCTTCTGGGCGCCCCGACACGCTGCCGCGGTCTTGGGGAGGGCCACGTCAACCGCACCTTCTGCGTGGAAACAGACATCGGCCGGCGCTATGTTCTCCAGCGCATCAGCCGTGAGGCATTTCACGATATACCCGGCCTGATGGAGAATATTTCTGCCATAACCCATTATATTGCTGCGAGAGTACAGGACCCCCGCGGCTGCCTCCATCTGGTGCCCACGGTCGAGGGCAGGGACTACCATGTGGACCAGATGGGGGAATACTGGCGGGTGTATCATTATGTGGAGGACAGCATCTGCCTGCAAAAGGCGGAGAGGCCGGAGGACTTTTATCAAAGCGCAGTCGCCTTTGGACAGTTTCAGTCTCAGCTGCGGGACTTCCCGGCGGCCACACTCCATGAGACGATACATAATTTTCACAATACCCCGGACCGTTACCGCATTTTCAGGAAGGCGCTGGCGCGAAATCCCCTGGGACGCGCACGCAATGCCGCGCAGGAAATAGAGTTTGCCCTCAGCCATGAGAAGGAGGCAGGAACACTGTTGCAGCAGCTGGAGGCCGGGGAGCTTCCGCTGCGGGTTACGCACAATGATACCAAGCTCAACAATGTGATGCTGGATGCCCGCACACGGGAGGCCCTGTGCGTGATTGATCTGGACACCGTGATGCCCGGCCTGACGGCCTATGATTTTGGCGATTCCATTCGGTTCGGAGCCTCCACTGCAGCGGAGGACGAGACGGATCTGAGCAGGGTGGAGGTGGATCTGAACCTGTACCGCTGCTTTGTCAGAGGCTTTCTCTCCGCCTGCGGAGAGCTCAGCGCGGCGGAGATGGCATCCCTTCCCATGGGCGCTAAGCTGATGACCCTGGAGTGCGGCGTCCGGTTTTTGACGGACTATCTTCTGGGGGACCGTTATTTTTCCGTCTCGCGCCCGGAGCACAATCTGGACAGGGCAAGAACCCAGTTTCGGCTGGTGGCGGATACGGAGCAAAAGTGGGGCAGAATCCAGCGCATACTCCGGGAAGAAGCCCCGCTGCAAAAACCCTGCTGACCGTGTGTCCTTGCCGGAAACGCCGCCGCGAGGCCGGCTCCGGGGGGACGCGAATTCCCATAAGCAGCAAAATGCGATATTTTATGAAACTCTCCCGCACTCCTTATTGCCAAGCACAGTATTTTGTGTTAAAATAAAAGAGATTTCCTGTGATTTAATTGCGATCACAGGACGAAGAAATGAAATACAAGGGGCGAGAAGACTATGTCCGGACATTCCAAATGGCATAACATACAAAAAACCAAGGGCGCCGCAGATGCCAAGCGTGCGCAGGCATTTACAAAGATCGCGCGGGAAATGATCGTTGCGGTGAAGGAGGGCGGAAGCGGCGACCCCAACAACAATTCCCGCCTTGCCACCGTCATCGCAAAAGCAAAGGCCGCCAATATGCCCAATGACAACATCAAGCGCACCATAGACAAGGCGCTGGGCTCCGGCAATACGGACAGCTACGAGCGCGTGACCTACGAGGGATACGGTCCCAGCGGCGTAGCGCTGATTGTGGAGGCCATGACGGATAACCGCAACCGCACAGCCAGCGAGGTGCGTCATTATTTCGACAAATACGGCGGGAATCTGGGTGCTGCCAACTGCGTCTCCTGGTCCTTCGACCGCAAGGGAGTCATCGTAATCGACAATGAGGACGGCGATTTGGACGAGGACGCCGTGATGATGGATGCCCTGGACTGCGGCGCGGACGACTTTGAGGCGGAGGAGGGCGCTTTCACCGTATATACCGCCACGGATAACATTGCCGAGGTGAGTGATGCTCTGGGCGCCAAGGGCTATCATGTGATATCCGCCCAGGAGGAGATGATCCCCCAGCAGGGCTATATTAAGCTCAGCAACCCTGACGACGCAAAAAATATGCACACAGTGACAATCATCTCCTGCCCGTTCCGAATCAATTTCAACGGTGATATATGTTTCCCCTCCCGCTGCATATTACAACCGGAGGGGAAAATGATCCCTGCAAAGGGAAAAAGGCTCCCTGGACTGTGAAACAGATCAGGTACCATATATAAGGCGTGAATATGACTGGGTTCATGTTCTTTCGGCTTATAGAACATTTTGATAATAAACCGGAATATAACAGACTCCTGGACCAATATCCGCCTACTCCGCGTCCTCCCAGTTGTGCCA
>CAJOPB010000159.1 GCA_905236305.1 uncultured Oscillospiraceae bacterium
CCGCCAAAAATGATGAAAATTGATTCCGCGCTGCGACGCATAGCTAGTCCTTTAGGGCGGCGCGGAACTCTGCGAGGCAACGAGAGTTTCATCCCTCCTGTGAACAGCAACCCGGCCTGCGCCGCGGCGGGTGCCTGTCAGGCTGTTTTTTCAGAAAAAACCGGAAAATTTTTTGACATATGCAGCTGTTTGTGTTAAACTCACACTGTTTTCAGTGCCTTGATGCGTTCCGGCATGAAAATAGTGCTGCATCAAGGGCATCGGCACCTGTGCCGCGGCTGCGTTTTTCCGGGACGCCGGCACGGGAGGATATATATAAAGGCAGGTTTCGGACTTGAAAAAGGCATATATCTCTAAAAATGTGATCCGCCGTCTCCCCCGTTACCTCCGTAAGCTGGACGAGCTGCGCGCCGCGGGGGTGGAACGGATTTCCTCCGGGGAGCTGGGCGCGCGCACCGGACTGACCCCTTCTCAGATTCGCCAGGATTTCTCCTGCTTCGGCGAGTTTGGGCAGCAGGGCTATGGTTACAACGTGGCCTCCCTCCGGGAGGAGATCGCCCATATTCTGGGAATGGACCTCCAGCGGTCTGTGATTTTGGTGGGGACCGGCCGTATCGGCCAGTCTCTGATTGAGAATATCAGCTTCGAGCGTCTGGGCTGCCGCCTGATGGGGGCCTTCGACATCCGGCCGGAGCTGATCGGCACCTGCATTGGCGATATTGCGGTACAAAATGCCTCCGGTATGCGGAATTTTATCCGGGAACACGGGATTGATATTGCAATCCTTTCCACCAACCGGACCTACGCCCACTCCATTGCGGAGGGCCTGATCGCAGCCGGAATCCGCGCGATATGGAATTTTACCGAGGAGGAGATCGACCCCGGTGAGAGCGGCGTGATCGTCGAGAGCATCCACTTTTCCGACTCGCTCCTGGAGCTGAGCTACTACCTCAGCCAGCAAAGGAACGACAGATAATACCCCCGGGTTCGAAGTTAATCCGGTCCGCTTTTCCCCCGGGAGGGGAAGCTCCGGACAACGCGCGGTTTTCCCCGGAAAACGGAGCGATTTTCATTACAAACGGATTGAGGGGACAGGCTTTTGAAAAAACGGATTCTGGTTCTGATGCTTCTTCTCTGCCTCGGACTCTTTTGCGGCAGAGCCTATGCCGCCCAGAGCGGAGAAGAACACCTGGTCTCGGTCAGCGATATCTCAGAGGTCTTTCTTCCGCGCGTACATTCCGCGCTCTCCGAGGCCGCCCGGCAGCAGGTTTCCCAATGGCAGAGCCAAAACCGGCAGCAGCTGTCCTCGGGACTGCTCCTGCGGGTGATGGCCATGGGCGACAGTCTTTGGCTGGGGGAGGGACAGCAGTTTATGCTGCTCTCCGGTACGGCCCGCTTTGCCGCCACGGGCGAGCTGGTAAACACTGCCCGGGGCACGGCGTCCTACGCCGGCGTGGCAGAGGCCAATGCCCGCTATATTGTGTGCGAAAACGCGGGGGCTTATCTGGATGCGGAGACGAATTGCCTGATTCTGGCCTCCGCCGGGGCAGTGCCGGCAGAGGGCTGTCCCTTCCAGGACGTGGAGCGGGGCGCCTGGTATTACGGGGATCTGATGGCGGCCTACCGCCGCGGCCTGATCAATGGCGTGGACCCGGTGACCTATCTGCCCTACGCTGCGCTGACCGGCGCGGAGGGAGTCAAGCTGGCGGCCTGCATCCATCAGAGCGCCACTGCGGGCGCGGTGACGCTGACCAATTCCATCGGGACACTGTGGTATCGCAGCTATGTGGACTATGCCAGGAATGTGGGGATTCTCAGCGCAGAGCTGGACAATTATGACGCCCCGATGACCCGTGCGGAATTTGTCCACCTGTTTTACCGTGCCATGCCGGAGAGTGCTTATACCCAGATCAACCCCATTCCGGACGGCTCCATCCCGGACCTGCCCGCCGGAGTGGCTTACAGAGCGGAGATTTACCGCTTTTATCGGGCCGGCATTCTGACGGGCCTGGTGGACACCGAGGGAATCGCCGACTATGCCTTCTGTCCCGAAAATCCCATCTCCCGGGCGGAGGTGGCGACCATCATGAACCGCATGTTCGACGAGACCGCGCGCCGCCGGTTTACGATTGTTAATTCATGAAAGGTGTCTGTTCCTGCACCATGCCCGCCAGGGGAGTTCCTTTATTTTTTGCACTGGCAGCAACGCCTTGCTGAGCTTTCTTTGAAGCACTGCGTTGGTCGCTGAGCTTTCAGCTGGGTCCCTCCGGGGACCCGGTTTTTTTGCCGGCAAAAAGAATATGGCCTCCGGAGGGACCCGGCAGAGGGCGCTGTTGCCAAAAAAATTGCCTCGAAAGAAGAAAGCCCAGGCAAGGGCATTGCGACCAACGCAAAAAGAACTGGGCCCCCGAAGGGACCCAGCAAAAAGGCATGGCAGCAAAAAACTGCCTCGAAAGAAAAATCAGCAAAAGAAAGCATTATTATGCGGCTGGTTCCAACGCCTCCGGTGCAGGAACCAGCTTATCTGAGAGGCGGGATGTCAGAATGCCCACCTGTTCCACGGTCAGGCTGTCATAGGCCCCGAGACTTCCCTCCCCGTAGCCTTCCACCAGCCCGGCGGCACTGAGCCGGTCGATGTCCTCTCTGGCCCAGTCGGGGACGTCGGCAAATTCGATGGGCTCCTGCACCCGGTCCAGCTCCGGCAGGCAGCGGGAGAGCAGTACCAGCGCCTCAATCCGCGAGACGGTCTCCTGCGGCCGCATCGTGCCGTCCTCATAGCCCTTGAGCACGCCGGAGGCAGCGGCCTGCTCCAACTCGGGGGCAAACCACGCGCTGACCTCTCCGGCGTCGGAGAATCCGGACAGGGCCGCGCTGTCGGGAGCGACGCCGGCCGTTCCGACGGCGTCCACGAAGGCCGCGACGGCATACTCCCGGGAGGACGGTGCAATGCTCTCCTCCTGGATATAGCCCGCCATCACATACAGAGGATAGTAGTCGTCATAGAGCCCCAGCAGGGCGTCCATGCCGGCGTTGACGTTGAAAGCCTTTTCCAGCACGGTCTCCCAGGAGCCGTACTGCGCATACAGCTCGTCGGCCAGCGGGCCCTCCTCGTGGCCGTAGCGCTCCAAATTTCGCGCCTTGGCGGCGGCCAGCCCCTCGGGGTCGTTGTCATAGGACTCCAGCCGAAGGGCGTTGCGCCGGGCGCTGATGGTCCGGGCGATTTCCTCGATGCTGTTCCCGGCCAGGGTCATCTCGTCCAAAAGCGTATAGAGCTCCTGAATGCTCTCGTGGTAGGCAATCCGGGCCAGCCTGCCGTTCTCGCCGTTGACCACCGCGCTGTCTGTCCAGTCAAAGCTGATATACTGCTTGAGGCTTCCCTCCGGGCTGGGGGAAAAGCCGTAGACGGCCGCGGGGTCCACCACAATGTCGGCCATGGCCCGGGGGTTGAGCCGGGGGTCATGGGTGTAGCGGAAGGCTGCATCCTCGCCGGTTTCTGCGGGCTCGATGGGAGTGCGGGTCTCCCCGGTCTCGGAAGCTGCCGCGCCGGTCCCGACAGCGGCATCGGCTGCGGTCTCCTCGGCCAGCACCGGCCCCGCGCTCAACAAAAACAGCAGACTCAGCGCCAGCGCCAGCGCCCTCATGGTGAACGTTTTCTTTTTCAAGCTTCTGTTGCCTCCTTTGTATAAATATTAAATATAAATTCATTTTTCGGCCTGATCTCAGACCGGAGAAAGGCATTGCTTCGTGCCGCAGCGATTCCCGCGCCGGCGTTACGAAAGGAACTGTCAATCAATAAAATGCGTAATTATGACGCAGGATAAATTGCTCTGGACAAGGCGGAGGAGGGGGGCGGGCTTGCGCCGGCGAAAAACTCCTCCGGGCGGGCGATCAGCTCATTGAGGGTGACCAGCTTGAGATAGTCCGGGTCGTCGTCCACCAGCAGCAGCTGCTTCTGCAGCACCTCGGGCGCCCCCGCGCTGAGGCTGTCCACATAGGCGAGAAAGGTCTTGATATTCAGCGGCTTTTCAAAGCGGGCTGTGATGACGGATTCCAGAATCGCGCGGGAGGGGATGTCCGGCTCCTCCCCGGTGCCGATGAGCAGCAGGGGCTTTTCGCTCTCCACTGCCCATATAATTGCTTCAAAAGAAACACAAGTAAAGCATTGCGCCCAACGCAAAAAACAAAGGAACTTACCGGCTGCCCTTGTCATAGGGAATCCCCTCAGCCTTGGGGGCGCGGGATTTTTTGGAGGTAAAGGCCAGCACCAGCAGCGTGATGAGATAGGGCAGCATCCGGTAGAGGTGGGGGCTGACGCCGATGTCCACGAGCCAGAAATGGCCGTCGCCGTTGATGTCGATGCTGGTGTAGGTGGCGGCGATGCACTTGAAAAGGCCGAACAGCAGCGAGGCCAGCGCGATGTTCAGCGGCTTCCAGTTGCCGAAGATCATCACGGCCAGGGCCAGAAAGCCGAAGCCGGCCACATCGCCGTTTGCGGTGCAGTTTGCGGTGGTTAGGGCATAGACAAAGCCCCCCATGCCCGCCAGCGCCCCGGAGATGGTGGTGCCCGCATAACGCATACGATAGACGTTGATGCCCAGAGAGTCCGCGGCCTGGGGATTTTCGCCGCAGGAGCGCAGCCGCAGGCCGAAGCGGGTCTTGTAGAGGATGACCGACAGCACGATGAACAGCACAATACAGATATACGTGGCGATATAGCTCTTGTCCACAAAGGTGTTCCCCAAAAAGCCCAGATCGGCCTTGCGGTCATAGCCCAGGGTGGTCTTTTTAATCATAAACCAGCTGGCCGCGTCCACGGAGAACAGGGTGTTCTGGTTGGCGAGAATGCGCACCAGAAACAGCACCAGCGCCGGAGCCATCAGGTTCAGGGCCGTGCCGCCGATGGTCTGGTCGGCCCGCAGATTGATGGAGGCGAAGGACAGCAGCAGGGAGAACAGCGCCCCCATCGCGGCGGAGAGCAGCATGGCCAGCACCTCCAGCCCCTGGAGCGTGAGGTAGTTGCCCGCGCTCTTGGCGGCCGAAAACACCTCCGTCTCCGCCATGGCGCGCACAAACAGCACCCCCACAAAGGCGCCGAAGATCATAATGCCCTCCAGGGCCAGGTTGATGATGCCGCTGCGCTCGGCAAACACGCCGGCCAGCGCCACGATCATCAGGGGAACTGCATAGAGCAGAAGCTGTTGAATCAGGAATGTCACGTCTCGTCGCCTCCCTTCGCGTTTTCCGCCCCCTCCGGCGGCTTTGCCTGCGCCTGCGCCGGCGGCGCCTCTCTGTGCCTTCTGCGGGTCAGGAGCATCCGAATCACCAGAGAGAAGGCGCTGAGATAGACGATGACTGCGATAATCACGTCCGTAATAAACTCGTTATAGGCCGTCAGCTTGGTCAGCTGCAGGCCCACAATGTTCAGCATGGCCATGAAGATGCCGGCAAAGACCACGCCGATGGGGTTATTCATGGCCAGCAGGGCCACGGGGATGCCGTTGAAGCCCTCCCCGGGCAGGGACTGATAGGTGGTCCAGAAAAACTCCGTGTTGCCGGAGAGGTAGTAGAGGCTGGCCCCGGCCGCGGACAGAACGCCGGCGATGGCCATGCTCAGCACGATGTTGCGCTTGTCGCGGATGCCGGCATAGCGGGCGGCGTGGCGGTTGGCGCCGCAGGCCTTGAGCTCATAGCCCAGAGTGGTCTTGTTCATCAGGATATACACCGCAACGGCGGCCAGCACGGCGATCAGAATGCCCGCGTTGACCTGGGAGCCCGGAAAGAGCCGGTCCAGCCCCAGCTTTGCGGTGGACACGCCCTGATCGGCCACGTACTGTCCGTTCACAAGGCCGTAGGAGCTTTTGTAGATATAGCCGGTCTTGGTGTTCTCCACCACGTTCTTGAGATTGCTGACGTCAAAGGCCCAGGTCACCAGGTTGGCGGCGATCCAGTTGGTCATGATGCAGGCCAGCACCTCGTTGATGTTCAGAAGCGCCTTTACCAGGCCGGGAATCGCCCCCCACAGCGCGCCGGCCAGGCAGCCGCAGAGAAAGGCCAAAAGCCAGATCAGCCCCCGGGGGAGCGTTCCGGCCGGGATGGACAGGGCCACCATCAGCGAGCCCAGGGTGCCCATCAGATACTGCCCCGGCGCGCCGATGTTGAAAAGACCCGTCTTGAAGGCCACGGCCACGCTCAGGCCCGTCATAATCAGGGGCGTGGCGCGGAACAGCATGTTGCCCACGTTGGCCGGGTTGAAACCCCAGGTTAAAGCGCCTGCGGCGTCCCTTCCGGTGCTGAGGATGCCGGCGAAGATCAGCCGCACCCCCTCCCAGGCGCCGGAAAGGGAGATGTTTTTGGAAAAAATCCCCACAATCAGCACCAGGATGCCGCCCACCACCAGACCGGTCAGGATGCTGAGCAGGGAGGAGAGAAGCTTGACCGTGCCCTCCTTTTGAAAAAATCCCTTCATGTGGCGCTGCCCCCCTCTCCGATGTTGCGTTTTGCGCCGGCCATGTAGAGGCCCAGCTCCTGCACGTTGGTCTGCCTGGGATCCAGCTCGCCCACGAGCTCGCCCTCATACATCACCAGAATGCGGTCGCTGAGGCTCATGACCTCCTCCAGCTCCAGCGACACCAGAAGCACGGCCTTGCCCCGGTCCCGCTCGGAGACCAGCTGGGCGTGGATATACTCGATGGCGCCCACGTCCAGTCCCCGGGTGGGCTGCACCGCAATGATCAGCGGCTTGTCCCGGTCCACCTCCCGGGCGATGATGGCCTTCTGCTGGTTGCCGCCGGACATGCTCCGGGCGACGGTCACGGGTCCCTGGCCGGAGCGGACGTCATACTGCTCGATAAGCCGCTCGGCATAGCTGCGCACCGCGTCCTGCCGGATAAAGCCGGCCCGCTGAAATTCCGGGTCCAGATAGCGCTGGAGCACCATGTTCTGCTCCAGGGTAAAGTCCAGCACCAGCCCGTGCTTGTGCCGGTCCTCGGGGATGTGGCTCATGTTTTTTCCCCTGCGGCGGATGGAGTCGTGGGTGATGTTCTCGCCGCACAGGGTCACCGTGCCGCCGTTGGGACGGTCCAGCCCGGTGATGCCGTGCACCAGCTCGGTCTGGCCGTTGCCGTCGATGCCGGAGATGCAGACGATCTCCCCGGCGCGCACCGAGAAGGACACGTCGTTGACGGCGTTGCGTTTGTGGAGGTGGCTGGGGACCGAGAAATGCTCCAGCCGGAGCACCTCCTCCCCCGGGCTGGCCGGGGTCTTGACCACCTCCAGCTGCACGTCGCGGCCCACCATCATGTTGCTGAGCTGCCGCTTGTCGGTGTCCGCGGTGTTCACCGTGCCGATGTAGCGCCCCTTGCGCAGCACGCTGACCCGGTCGGCCACGGCCATAATCTCGTTGAGCTTGTGGGTGATGAACAAAATGCTCTTGCCCTCCCCGGCAAACTCCCGCATGGTGTTCATCAGCTCGTTGATCTCCTGGGGGGTCAGGACCGCGGTGGGCTCGTCGAAGATCAGGATCTCGTTATCCCGGTAGAGCATTTTCAAAATCTCCACCCGCTGCTGCATCCCCACGGTGATGTCCTCCACTCTAGCGTCCAGATCCACCGCAAGGCCGTAGCGCCGGGAGAGCTCCTCCACCTTCCGCCGGGCTTCCTTCTTCTGCAAAAAGCCCATCCGGGTGGTCTCCGCTCCCAGCACAATGTTGTCCAGCACCGTAAACACGTCGATCAGCTGAAAATGCTGGTGCACCATGCCGATGCCCAGGGCCGTGGCGTCGTTGGGGTCGTTGATCCTGACCACCTGTCCGTTTTTGCGGATCTCCCCCTGCTCCGGCTGATACAGGCCAAACAGGACGCTCATCAGTGTGGATTTTCCCGCGCCGTTCTCCCCCAGCAGGGCGTGAATCTCGCCCTTTTTCAGCTGGAGGGTGATATCGTCGTTGGCCTTGATCCCCGGAAACTCCTTGGTGATGTGCAGCATCTCAATCACATACTCGGAAGCATTCTCCATAGGCTCACCCACCTTTCGTATTTGCGTTAAAATCATTATACTGTCTGCCCCGCGAAAAAGCAAGAAAAATGCAGGGCTTTCCCACCGGTAAAGCCCTGCGTGTTACTGTCGTGAAAAGGATGCGCGGAAGCCGTCTTGTTCAGGTGCGCTCCGCCTTCATCTCTTTTTTTCTGCGGTACATGGCCTTGTCGGCCCGGGTGAAGACGTCGTCGGCGCTGGTATCCCGTTTGGGGTCATAGAGCGCGTAGCCGATGGCGGCGGAGAGCTGCTTGCCGGGGTCGCCGGACGCGGGCCGGGTTTTCAGGGCAGTGTTGAACTGCTCCGTCAGCTCCGCCGCGCGGGCATAGTCCTCGTTCTCAAACACCACGGCAAACTCGTCGCCCCCGATGCGAAACACCTTGGAGTGGACAAACACCCGGCACACCAGCCGGCAGCACTCCTGAATTGTCGTGTTGCCGCAGATATGGCCGTAGGTGTCGTTGATGCGCTTGAGGAAGTTCACATCCACCACGGCAATGCCGAAGGCGGCCTTGCCGCTCTGAATCAGCCGGTCCAGGCGGCGCTGCTCCTCCTCATAGGCGTTGCGGTTGCGGATGCCGGTCAAGGCGTCGAGCCGGGCAAACTGGGACTCGATGTTCACCTGCTCCCGGGTGTGGGACAGCTCCTCCGTGGCCTTCACCAGGCTCCGCATATAGTTGTTCAGCTCCAGAATCATGGCCGACAGCTGGTTGCCCAGCAGGCACAGCTCGTCCCGGACCGGGTACTCCAGCCCCCGGGCGACGCCGGCGTCTTTGTTGGAGGAATAGGCGGCAACCGCCCCGGACATCCTGCGGATTTTCGCAATATAGGCCCGGTCGATGAACAGCAGCGTCAGCGCTGCCGCGGCCACAAGAATCAGCGCGATGGAGAAAAGCTGCCGCAGGGTGTTGTGGAGGATGGCCCGGTTATAGTCGTCAATCCCCACCTCCGTGCCGATCAGCCCCAGCTTTTCCCCGTCCACAAACAGCGGGGCGTACCAGGCGTAGGTCCTGCCGAGCTCGTTGCCATAGGTATCATACCCGTCGGGCACGGCGCCGGTCTCCCAGGCCTCCCACATCCGTTTGTGGTCCTCCAGCGGTTCCTCCACGTCGATGGCCAAAAGGATATTCCCGTCGCCCCGGTCCTCCCGCACCGCGTCCAGCATCCAGTACATATGCAGCGCCTCGCCGGTGGGGACGATGTAGTAGGCGTAGGTCAGCCCGAAGGACCGGGCGGCCTGCTCAAACAGAAAGAGATATTTTTCGTGCTGATACACCCCGAAGGCCAGCTGCACCTCCGGCGCCAGCGCGGCGAAGTCCAGATTCACCCCGAGGGTCTTCCCAGGATAGCGCGCGGCAAAAAGGGTTTCGTAGCGCGCGCGGGCGCCGGAGAAGTCCTGAAAATCCGTCGGGATGTCCATTTCCCCGTAATGCGTCAGAAAATACCCCTGATAGGCGGTAAAGCTCTCCCCGTCCGCCTGAATCACGGCGGAGAGGTAGTCCGCGATATTCCGCAGCTTCTGCTCCTGCTGCGCCTGATAGATTCTGGTCTGGTTCACATATGTAGCGACGCCCGAGATCAAAAGCGTCGTAACGGTAAAGCCCAGGAAGATGAGGGCAAACTTCAAAAGCAGGCTGCGGTTTTTCATTTTGGTCTCTCCCCACTTCGATCATTTCCGCCCCGGGGTAAATTCTATTAATTTTATTTATATATTTATACACGCATTTGGGGGCTAAGTCAATATCCGGGGGGAATATGTGTTTTTGCTTTTTTTGCGTTGGGCGCAATGGCCTCAGCTGGGGCGTTTCTGCCCACTCCCGTCGGAGACCGGAGGGGGTCCCCAAGGGGGAACTGGTTCCCCCTTGGAGGCGCGTCGGGCGTCCCCCGC
>CAJOPB010000160.1 GCA_905236305.1 uncultured Oscillospiraceae bacterium
GGGGAGGTCAACGTCCAGCTGATCGTAGAGAAGCTGGGCGGCGGCGGAAACAAATCCGCTGCGGGCGCCCAGATTCGGGACATGGAGCTGCGCCAGGCAGTGAACACCCTCTGTGCCGCCATCGACAACTATCTGGACAACGGCTGAGAATATATTGAAAATAATACGGTATACGGCCAGGAAGGAGAAATACGGAAATGAAGGTCATTTTTACTGCGGATGTCAAGGGACAGGGCAAAAAAGGGGAGCTCAAAGAGGTTTCCGACGGATATGGGCGGAACTATCTGCTGCCCCGGAAGCTGGCCATGGAGGCCACAACGGACAATCTCAACGCTCTGAAGCTGAAGGAAAAGGCCAACGCTGCCCGCGCGGCCGCGGAGAAGGCCCAGGCGGAGGCCAGCGCCAAACAGCTGGAGAGCGTGGTGGTCAAGCTCCGCGCCAGAGCCGGCGCGGGGGGAAAGCTGTTCGGCGCGGTTACCAGCAAGGAGATCAGCGAGGCCCTGGCCGCCCAGCACGGCATTGAGGTGGACAGCAAAAAGATTGTGCAGTCGGAGCCCATCAAGGGCTACGGCAGCTATGATGTCAAATGCAAATTCGGCTATGAGGTCAGCGGGACCATCCATCTCCTGGTGGTGGAGGACAAATAAACGGCCCCGGCTGTAATGTGGCCGGGCGCCAAGGGGATACAGAGCTGACGGCCGGCGAAGGGCGAATCGCGGCGGAGCGGAAACGGAGGTGGGGAGCCCTATGGATGAGTTGATTGGATTGCATGTACCCCAGAGTCCCCAGGCCGAGCAGGCGGTGATCGGCTCCATGCTGGCTGACCCTTCCTGTGTTCCGGAGGTGCTGCGGGAGGTTCGGGCGGAGCATTTTTACAACCGGACCAACCGGGAGATTTTTGAGACCATCCTGACCATGTTCAACTACGGCAGAACCATTGATGTGGTCACCGTGGCCGAGCAGATGATCGAACGGGGCGTCTACCACGAGGAGAACACCAACAGCTATCTGATAGAGCTGCGGCGCACTACGCCCACCTCCGCAAACGTGGGGGAGTATATCACGATACTCCGTGACAAGGCGCTGATACGGGAACTGGCTGAGGTAGGCGCCAGCATCTCCAAAATGGTGGAGGAGGGCCTGGGCAGCGCGGACGAAATGCTGGAGAAGGCTGAGCGGGAGATCTACGCCCTCCGCCGGGACCGGAGCGCCGGGGGACTCAAGCCCGTGGCCGAGGTTGTGCAGACCGTGTATGGAGACCTTACCCGTATGGCCGAGGAGGGGGGACAGCTGCCCGGCCTGCCCACGGGACTGGCGGACCTGGACAACCGCATTCTCGGCCTCAATCCGGGGGAGCTGGTGCTGATCGCCTCCCGTCCCGGCATGGGCAAGACCTCCATTGCGCTGAATATTACCCTCAATGCCGCGAAGCAAAGCGGTAAGGCCGTTGCGGTGTTTTCTCTGGAAATGAGCCGGGAGCAGCTGGTGACCCGGCTGCTGTCCGGAGAGTCGCTGGTAGACTCCCAAAAGCTGCTGCGGGGAAATCTCAACGCCGACGAGTGGCGGAGGATCGTCACTGCGGCTGGCAATATCAGCGCTACACGCATTCTGATTGACGACAATCCCACGCTGTCGGTAGCGGATATGAATGCCCAGTGCCGCCGGGTGCAGGACCTGGGGCTTGTGGTGGTGGACTATCTGCAGCTGATGCAGTCTGCCGGAGGACGGTCCAACGCCGGGGAAAACCGGCAGCAGGTGGTGGCGGATATGTCCCGGATGCTGAAAATCATGGCAAAGGAGCTGGAGGTGCCGGTGCTGTGCCTCAGCCAGTTGAGCCGTGCCGCCGAGGGCCGGCAGGACAAGCGTCCCATGCTCTCTGACCTGCGGGAATCCGGCGCCATTGAGCAGGATGCGGACGTGGTGATCGGGCTGTATCGTGAGGGCTATTATAACAAGGATTGTGAAAATCCCAACAGTGCCGAGGCTATTATCCTGAAAAACCGCAAGGGTCAGGTGGGAACCGTGGAGCTGATGTGGCTGGCAGATTACACCACCTATGTGTCGGTGGACCACCGTCACGAGTGAGGCCGGGGCCATGGACCTGAGGCATCAGATGTGGCTGCCGGAGGCGCCGGTGGGGCAGCCGCTGCGAATTCTGGTGGGGTGCTCCGGCGGCGCCGACAGCGTGGCTCTGCTGCAGCTTCTGTGGAAAACGGACAAGGTTACGGTCTTCTGCGCCCATTTCAACCACTGTCTCCGAGGAGCGGAGTCCGACGGGGACGAGGACTTTGTGCGCCGGCTCTGCGCGGACCGGGGTATTCCCTTTTTTGCGGGCAGGGGGGATGTGGCGGCCTTTGCCGGCAGAGAAAGGCTGGGCACGGAGGAGGCTGCCCGAGTGCTGCGCTACAGCTTTTTGCTGCGTACAGCCCGGGAAGCGCAGTGCGGTTTTCTTGCCACTGCCCATAATGCGGAGGACAATGCCGAGACGGTGCTGCTCAACCTGCTGCGGGGCACCGGCGCCCGGGGGCTTGGGGGGATCCCGCCCCTGCGGAAGACGAAGGAGGGGGTGACACTGCTGCGCCCGCTTCTGACGGTACCGCGGCAGGCGCTTTTGGATTATCTGGAGGAAAACGGTATGGAGCACCGGGAGGACAGCAGCAACGCCGGAGATGAATATACCCGCAACCGGCTGCGCCACCGGGTGCTGCCGCTGCTGCGGGAGCTCAATCCCAGGGCAGTGGAGCATATCGGCTCCGCTGCGGCACTTCTGCGGGAGGATGAGGAATATCTGGAGGGGCTGGCGTCGGCCTTTCTGGAGAACAGCCCGCAGGGGGAGCGGCTGTCCATCCCGGCTCTGCTGCAGCTGCCGCGGCCTGTGGCCATGCGGGTGCTGCGCCGCGTGGCCGGCTGCCCGGGACGGGAGCATCTGGAACGGCTCTATGCTTTCTGTGCCCTGGGCAGGGAGGGAACAGAGCTTTGCCTCCCCGGTCTGCGGGCAAGGCGCGCAGGCGGCTTTCTTTCCTTTTCGATGGGGCAGCCGGCGGAGGTGCAGATCGCCCGGCGCCGGGTTCGCCCGGGGGAGACAGTGCTGCTGCCGGAGGTGGAAAAGGCAGTGCGGTGCAGAGAAATATCGCCCCCGGACAAAGAAATTTACAGTTCATTCAACACTTTCTACTTCCAAAGTGAGAAGATATGTGGTAAGATATGCGTTGCATCCCGAGCGCCGGGTGATGCAATCCGTCTGGCCGGCCGCGGGTGTACCAAAAGCCTGCGCAGCCTGTTTCGCGAGGCGGGCGTGCCGCCGGAGGACCGGGGGAGGATTCCGGTGCTCTCAGACGGGGAGGGCGTGATCGCGGTAGCGGGATTTGGCGCAGCGGAGCGCTGCGCAGCGGTCCCAGGCAGAGCTGCGATCTGTGTGGAGGTGCTGGATTTGCCCCTCCCGCGCCCGGCAAAGGTGCTGTCTTCCCCTCCGGAGGTGTCCTCCGGCTTTGAAGCAGAGAGAGTATAGAGAATTATTGAGAGAAAATGAGGGATCACAGCATGAAAAATGAGATGCAGGAGGATATTCTCCGGGTACTGTTCACACAGGAGGAGATTCAGAACCGGGTGAATGCTCTGGGTGCACAGATTTCAGGGGTCTATCAGGGGCGGACGCCGTTGTTTCTGGGGGTATTGAAGGGTTGCTTTGTGTTCATGGCCGACCTGATGCGGGCAGTATCCATTCAGTGTAACATGGACTTTATGGCCGTCTCCTCCTACGGAAACGGGACCTCCTCCACCGGCGCGGTGCGTATTACCAAGGACCTGAGCCGGGACATCGAGGGCCAGGACATTATCATCGTGGAGGATATTCTGGACTCAGGTATCACACTGAATTATCTGCGGGGGTATCTCTCCACCCGTCTGCCCAGCTCTATTCGGATCGTCACGCTGCTGGACAAACCGGACCGGCGCCGGGCGGACATCCATCCGGACTATTTCGGCTTTACCGTGCCGGATGAGTTCGTGGTGGGCTATGGACTGGATTATGCAGAGCGCTACCGCAACCTGCCCTACATCGGCATCCTCAAGCCGGAGGTCTATTCCTCCTGAGCGCACCCCCGCTCTCACTTTGCGTGCCGCGGAGCCGTGACCTGTTCCAAACCTGCGGAGCTTCGGTTTGCCGGCATGCGCAAAGCGGAGCGCGCCTCCGAGCATGTTACAATTTCCAAACAGACAGGAAGTGAAGTTCATTTGAACAACAAATCCAGACGCAACCGGGCACGGGACATCGGCTTTTACGCCCTGCTGATCGTGATTCTGCTGGCGACGATCTTTACGATGAACTCCGGCAACCGTACCACGACGGACGCGAGCTATTCCGAGGTGCGGGACCTCTTTTTGCAGGAGAAGGTCCAGTCCTTTGTGGCGGAGGGGAATAACCTGACGCTGTATCTGAAGGACGACACTGTTGTAACATGCGCGCTGAGCACCATCAGCGTGTTTTACAACGATCTGAACGAGGAGGTTCAGCGGCAGAAGGACGCGGGAATTCTGACGGAGTACGATTATCCGCCCGAGTGGCAGGCACCCTGGTGGGCCAGTTTTCTCCCCTATCTGATCGTCATGATCCTGTTTGCCGTGATCTGGTTTGTGGCCATGAACCGGATGCAGGGGGGCGGAGCCGGCGGTGTGGCACGCTTCAGCCGTGCGCGCACCCGTCTCGGCAGCGATGAGAAGAAAAAGACCACATTTGCCGACGTGGCCGGCTGCGAGGAGGAGAAGGAGGAGCTGCAGGAGATCGTTCACTTCCTCAAAAATCCAAAGCAGTATTCCGAGATCGGCGCACGCATCCCCAAGGGCGTGCTGCTGGTGGGCCCTCCGGGCACCGGCAAGACCCTGCTCGCCAAGGCCGTGGCAGGGGAGGCAGGGGTACAGTTTCTCTCGATCTCCGGCTCCGACTTTGTCGAGCTCTACGTGGGCGTGGGCGCCGGGCGCGTCCGTGATTTGTTTGAACAGGCCAAGAAGCAGGCGCCGGCAATCATTTTCATCGACGAGATCGACGCGGTGGGACGCCAGCGCGGCAGCGGTCTCGGCGGCGGCCACGATGAGCGGGAGCAGACTCTCAACCAGCTGCTGGTGGAGATGGACGGCTTTGGCAACAACGACGGCGTGATCGTCATGGCGGCCACCAACCGGGCGGATATTCTGGATAACGCCCTGCTCCGTCCGGGTCGTTTTGACCGTCAGGTCTATGTGGGTCTGCCGGATATACGCGGCAGAGAGGCAATTTTGAAAATCCATGCCAAGGGCAAGCCCCTGGCGGAGGACGTGGACCTCAACAGCATTGCCAAGGGCACTCCCGGCTTTGCGGGGGCTGACCTGGAAAACCTGATGAACGAGTCGGCGCTGCTGGCCGTGCGCCGGGGCAAGCGCTTTATCACCCGGGCGGACATTGAGGAGGCCATTCTCAAGGTCAGCATGGGTCCGGAGAAAAAGAGCAAAAAGATGTCCGACCGGGCGCGGCGCCTGACGGCCTATCACGAGTCGGGCCACGCCATTGCCGGCAAATATCTGGAACACACCGACCCGGTCCACTATATCACCATCATTCCCCGGGGTCAGGCTGGCGGCTTTACCATGTTCCGGCCCAAGGAGGACCTGGAGAATTTCAAGAGCCGCAGCGAGCTGTTTGAGCAGATCGTGATGGGTCTTGGCGGGCGCATTGCGGAGCAGATATTCCTGGACGACATCTCCACCGGCGCCTCGGGAGACATTCAGCAGGCCACACAGCTTGCCCGCGCCATGGTCACCCAGTACGGCATGAGCGAAAAGCTGGGCCCCATTCTTTATGACAGTGCCGGCAACAGCATCTTTATCGGGCGTGATTTCGGGCAGATGAAAAGCTACAGCGAGGAGACGGCGGGGCTGATCGATGAGGAGGTCAAGCGCATCTTTGACGAAGCCGCGGCGACCTGCGAGCGGATTTTGACAGAGCATCGTGATACACTGATCTCCGTTGCGGAGTACCTGCTGGAAAACGAGACCATGGACGGGGAGGAGTTCAACGAATTCTGTGACCATGGCATTCTCCCGCCGCCCAAAACCGCTTCTGCACCCGTGGACAATACCATTGAGCCTCCGGCCCGCAAGATCAGTATGGTGAACGACGGCGAAGAAAGCCCGGAACAGCTCCCCGCGGAGGAGAACATTCCCCTTCCTTTCCCGACGGAGGACGAGGACAAATGACCGGTCAAGCCGTGAGGATACGGGCGGAATAAGCAATCAAGCAGCCAAACAATGGAGCAGGAGGAGCCGAGTAAGCCCCTCCTGCTTGATTGTTCAGCTGCTTTTTCATATAAAGTGAAGCATTCTTTTCTTGAAAATAGTATTAATCCTGAATCAGTATCTCCAATGTTTCATACAGATGCTCCGGTTCAACTGGCTTACTCAGGTGCGCATTCATACCCACCTGCAGGGACCGCTGTACGTCCTCGTCGAAGGCATTGGCCGTCATTGCGATGATGGGGATGGTTTTTGCATCCGGACGGTCCAGGGCGCGGATTGCCGCGGTTGCCTCCAAGCCGGTCATAACGGGCATTCTTACATCCATTAAAATTGCATCATAGGTATCCGGTGCGCTTTGCGAAAACATATCTACGACGAGCTGACCGTTCTCGGCATGATCGACCTCCATATCCCGCATACTCAGCAGCTCTTTCATGATCTCTGCGTTGATGAGCATATCCTCTGCCAGCAGGATGCGCTTTCCTGTCAGATCCGCCTTGTGAACCTCCTCATTGGCTGCATTTTTCCTCTGGATTGCCTGGTTAAATTCCTTCAGCACCCCGGAGGCAAACAGCGGCTTGGACATAAAGCTGTCTACACCGGCATCCAGTGCATCCTCCATAATGTCCTCACAATTATATGCGGTCAGGATGATAATGGTGGACTCCCCGTTATAAAGCTCCCGGATTTTCCGCGTCACCTCCACGCCGTTTTGCTCCGGCATTTTCAGATCTACCAGGATCAGGTTGTATGCTTCCCGCCGGGCATGTGCGAGACGCAGCATTTCAAGCGCTTCTCTGCCGCTGAAGCAGGAGTCGGAAACAATGCCCACTTCCTCCAGCACCAGCTTGGCGTGCTCACACGCCACAGGATCATCGTCGATTACCAGAACGTGCATATCCTGGGGACGGAGATTCTCTGTATCCCGTGCCTTTTTGTCTGATTGTTTCAATGTGACTGTTACCGTAAAGGTGGAGCCAACACCCTTTTCGCTCTCCACGGAGATATTGCCGTTCATCATCTCCACGATGTTCTTGGTTATGGCCATGCCGAGGCCGGTACTGCCATACTTGTTTGCCTTTCCCGCGTCCTCCTGGGAAAAAGCTTCAAAAATTTTGGGCAGATAGGCCTTATCCATGCCGATACCGGTATCCTTCATCATAAAGCGCATGGTTGCCTTGTCTTCAAACTGGGAAACCGGCTCCACCAGGAAGGTCACAGTGCCGCCCTCCGGCGTAAATTTTACGGCATTTCCGAGGATATTGATGATAACCTGCTTGAGCTTCATGTCATCGCCGATATAGTAATCCTCTACATGGCCGTGAATGCGGCACTCGTAGGTCAGTCCCTTGTCCTGGCACTGGCCGTGGATCATCGTGTTGATCTGCTCCAGCATCTCCCGGAAGGAGAATTCCTCATTCCTCAGGGTCATACGACCGCTTTCAATGCGGCTCATATCCAAAATATCGTTGATGAGCGAGAGCAGATGCTTTGCGCTGCCGCCGATCTTTTCCAGCTGCTCTCTTGTCTTGGGGGGCAGGTCGGGATCGCTCAGGGCAATGCTGTCCAGGCCGATGATGGCATTCATGGGGGTCCTGATCTCATGGCTCATGCTGCTCAGGAAGGAGGTCTTGGCTGCGTTGGCCTGCTCTGCCTCCTGCAGGGCGTTGGCCAGCAGCTCATTGCGCTGCCGCTGCTCCCGCAGCAGATCTGTGACGTCGGATTTCAGCAGAATATAAAAATTTGTTTCCTTCTTTACCGTATAGAATGTGAACCGCTTGTTGAAGATTTCGCCGCTGATTTCGATTGTAACATCCACGGAATAGCTGTCCTCTCTGGCCAGCACATCCGCGACAGTTTCCAGGGAGAGGGCATTCCGGGTTGCCTCCCGTTCCTCCTCGGGCACCACAGGCAGCACCTGCTCCCGAATGTATTCCATATATACGCCTTCCCGCTTTTTCGGGAAGATACTTCCCTTGGTGACGTTTGCAGCGTCGCCGATGGTCACGCCATAGTAGCCGCTGACAAGGTAGGTAACCATGTCGTACTGCTGCGCCAGTATCTTTCCGTTCATTACCTCGCTGACCATCTCGGAGTTGTATTCCGTTTCAATGCCGAAGGCGTCCACATCTCCCGTCACCGGGTTGCGGCTTGCGGAGCCGGAAAACCGGACGAAGCACTGGCGCCCGGAGGGACGCCGGCAGTAGCAGACGATGGAAGCGGCTCCCTCACCCCTGTCGGTACGCTCCAGCAGCTTATCCGGATCAAACACTGTCGCGTATTTCTCCCTGTCGCCTTCAATCAAAAGACCGGACATACGTGCCGCAGCGTAGGACGCCACGGTTTCACCCGGCCGGTCGTCGGGATAGAGATCCGTTCCGCGAATATCCTCAATCAGGCCGGTGGTGATGTTGGAGCGGACAACGGTCAGGCTTTCATCTGCAATGGCGTTGAACTGCTCCTGCATGCTGTTGTGGATGGTCTGTGTCCGCTCCCGTTCCCGCTGTTCCCGCACCACGTCCGTAATATCAGTTTTGAGAAGAATGTAAAAACGCTTTTCACGGTCCACCGCATAGAACAGAAAGCGCTTGTTGTACACTTCGCCGCCGATCTCGCAGGCCACATCCACGGTGTAGGGCTCGGCCTGGGCAAGGCTGGCCTCGATGGTTTCCAGAGAGAGGGCAGTTTCGATGAGCTGCCTGTCCATTTCAGAGCCGTCGATCACAGGCAAAACCTGCTCGCGGATGTAGTCCATATAGATACCGTGACGCTGTTTGGGGAAAATGCTGCCCTTCGTGATGTTGGCGGCATCCCCGATGGCTACGCCGTAGTAGCCGCTGACGATATAAGTGATCATGTCATATTGCTGGGTAAGCACCTTCTCATCCAGCACCTGATTCACCATTTCGGTATTGTATTCCGTCTCCACACCCACCGCGATCACATCCCCGGTGACCGGGTTGCGGATGGCGGAGCCGGAGAATTTCACAAAACACTGGCGTCCGGACTGCCTGCGGCAGTAGCCGATAAAGGTGGCCGGCCCCTGCCCGGAGGAGGTGCGCTCCAGCAGCTTGTCCAGAGCAAAGGTCTCCTCATATTTCTCTCTGTCGCCCTCCACCAAAAAGCTCTCTGAGCGCACGCGGGCACTTTCAAGGATGGAGCCTCCCGCGAAGTCCGTGTCATAGAGGTCGCGCCCGCGGGATTCCTCGATGAGACCGGTGGTCAGGTTGGTGCGCTGGACGGCAAGGCTTTCGTCTGCCATGGCATTGAACTGGTCCAGCATGCTGTTGTAGACTGCCTGAGTCTGTTCCCGTTCGCCCTGCTCCTGGATCACATCGGTAATATCGGATTGCAGCAGGATATAAAATTTGGCTTCCTTATCCACAACGTAGTAGGTAAAGCGCTTGTGAAAGACCTCTCCGTCGATCCGACAGGCCACGTCCACGGTATAGGACTCCTCGCGTTCCAGATTTTCCGCGACAGTTCTCTGAGAAAGCGCAGCTTCGATGGAGTTCCGTTCATTGTCAGAAACCGCAGGCAGGACCTGCTCCCGGAGATAATCCATGTAGATGCCGTCCCGATTTTTGGGGAAGATGCTGCCCTTTGTGATGTTGGAGGCGTCCCCGATGGTCACACCGTAATTCTCGTCTACGATATAGCAGACCATGTCGTACTGCTTTGCCAGCACCTTCTCATCCAACACCTCGGTGACCTTCTGAGAAAGTCATGACCACCGGCTCTGCCGGTGGTTTGTAGGAGCCCCTCCGGGGCATTTTGTGGTTCCGCCTAAAGGCGGGGTCTGGCTA
>CAJOPB010000161.1 GCA_905236305.1 uncultured Oscillospiraceae bacterium
AGGCGCGTTGAAGATTGTATGAGACGGCATTTGCGCCTTTTGGCGCAAATGGGCGACGCGTCAAGCGGCGCCTCTCCCATAAAAAGCTTCTATTTTTTATGGGAGAATAGTATCAGACGCCCCCGGCGTTTACAATTCCGGCGGAGTGTGCTATAGTGAACGGGCAAAACCCGCCTCATGCGGGGAATGATGAAGACGGAGAAGCAAGGGCAATGCTGGAGCAATTAAAGGCCATAGAAGAAAAATATGAACAGAACGCGGCGCGTATGAATGCGCCGGAGAGCTATTCCGACCCCACCCTCTATGCCGCGCTGGCCAGAGAGCAAAAGGAGCTGGGGCCGCTGGTGGAGGCCTATCGCCGTTACCGGCGGCTGGAGCGGGACATCTCCGAGGCCAGGGCGCTTTTGGCGGACCCTGAGCTGCGGGAGCTGGCCCAGTCGGAGCTGGCGCAGGCAAAGACCGGACTGGAAAAAACGGAGCGGGAGCTGCGGGAGCTGCTGCTGCCCCGGGACCCCAACGACCAGCGCAATGTGATTCTGGAGATTCGCGCCGGCACCGGCGGAGAGGAGGCTGCGCTTTTTGCCGCGGATCTCTACCGGATGTACGCGCTCTATGCGGAGTCCCGGGGCTGGACGGTGGAGCCTGTCTATTCCAATCAGACCGATCTGGGGGGATACAAGGAGATCAGCTGCGTCATTGCGGGGGAGGGAGCCTGGTCGCGGCTGAAATTTGAGGCGGGAAGCCACTGCGTCAAGCGGGTGCCGGAGACGGAGTCCAGCGGGCGCATCCAGACCTCCACTGCTACCGTGGCTGTGCTGCCGGAGGCGGAGGAGCCGGACTTTGCCCTGGACCTGTCTGAGGTGCGGATTGACACCTTCCGCTCCTCCGGCGCGGGAGGGCAGAAGGTCAACAAAACCGACAGCGCCATCCGGGTCACCCATCTCCCCACCGGCACGGTGGTGGAGTGTCAGGACGAGCGCAGCCAGTATAAAAACAAGGATCGGGCACTGCGGGTGCTCCGCTCCAAGCTGCGGGAGGCGGAGCTGGCCAGGCAGACCGGTGCGGTGGCGCAGCAGCGGCGCAATCAGGTGGGCACCGGGGAACGCAGCGAAAAAATCCGCACCTATTTCTTCCTGCGGGGTCAGGTGGTGGACCAGCGCCTGAGCGGGGACAGCCGCAGCTTTCCCCTGGGTGAGATTCTGAGCGGCAGGCTTGACAGCTTGATCGACGCGCTGGTGACTCGCTCCCAGGCTGCGCAGCTGGGAGAGCAGGGAGGAACGGTGTAAGAGCCTGTTTCCATTTTATTGAAAAGCAGTATCCGTTTCCCGCTGCGTTTGAAGGCCGGAGCCGGGCTTTGTCCGCAGCTGCGCATATTCAGCCGGTGTATTGACATTCCATAAAATCGTCTCAAGATCAAATCCGGACAGTTCTTCCGGTGCGGCGTAACGAACACAAAGCCGTTCCAGCAGCTGATAAAAAGACCTGTGCCCGCTCTCCAGGGCGGAAATGGCCGGCAGGAGACAGCCGGCTCCGTACACGGCGAACAGCGGCTCTATCATGCGGTCGTTCAGCCTGATCAGGCAGGCGTCCGCAGCGCTCCGCATCGCCGCGAGCCGTTTTGCCAGAAGCGGGTCTCCCAGCGGCAGGTCGGTGGCCGTAAGAAATATTTCCTGCTCGTCCGTATCCGTAAACGCCGAAACGATTCCGTTCAGCGGTCCCATACCGGGGTAACGGTCAACCAGCTCCATCGCGTTTGAGAAGGGGAAACGCCCTGCGCGGTCCACGGATACCGCCACGGGCCCGAGTGCAGCGCTGTATTTCTGTATCAGACCCTGGAGCATGGTGTCGTCCTGAAAGCGCAGCTGCGCCTTGTCCTGTCCCATGCGGGACGACCTTCCGCCCGCCAGAATCACTGTCAGCATGTTTTCCCCTCCGGCGCTGCGATGCCCAACGCGCGCTTTCCCGTATTTTGTCAGAAGTCCCCCTGAGCTTGTCCGCCACATAGCCGGGTTTTGCTGTTTTACACAATTCCTAATGCGATTTACTGAGCAATTATCATTATACTGCACATGCGTTATGATTACAATACCATTTTCAACTGTTCCCCCAAAAGGCAGGCGTTCGCTGCGGGAGGGGGAGGCGGGTGCGCCGCTTCCGCCGGGGGGAAAAAAGAATGTTGCTGCTGCCGCCGTTTTCGGCACCGCGCCTTGCGCGGTGCTGTTTCAATAAAATGAAGCATTTCATTGAAACAGAGTATCACAGGGTCAGCGTACCGGATTCATCCTCCAGCAGGATCAGGATTTTTTCCTGTTCTCCGGTCTGCGCGTTGACATAGATGATGCAGTGCCGGTCTTCGGCGGCGGTACATTTGAATTCGTAGCACAGGGTCTCATACTTTCCGTCTGAGGGGACCAGGGCAAACTGGCTGGCCTGCATGGTCACGCCCTCCGGCACCTTGCTCAGCGCCTGCGTATAGTCCACGGTGATTTCCGGCAGCTCTCTCCAGCAGTGGGCAGTGAGATACCCGCGGGCCTCAAAGCCGCAGACCTTCCCGGTGTCCTGGGCAACGGAGACCTTGATGAGGTCGGAATAGCACAGCACATCTCCCTGCTTCCAGGCAAAGTTGACGGTGAGCACACCACCCTGACTGATATGATAGGTTTCCTGCATGTCCGTGTAGCCCGCCTCCAGCAAAAAGCGCTTTGCCTCCTCCGCGGCTGCCTCGGGGGTGAAAACTGCGGTGCCCACAGGGCGGGAGGACAGCATACTCAGCACCTTTCCGCCCTTCTTTGTCACTGCCACCCATACCGTGGCGCCGCCCTCATCGTCGGCTGCATACAGCAGGCAGGGGATCTCTCCGCCCAGGTCTCCCTCCAGGTGGACCCTGCCCCGGCTCACCCCCAGAAATTCCGCCGCGATCTGCCTGCACCGGTTCTCGTCCACCTCCTCAAGGCCCTCCAGTGTTTTTGGGGGGACACCTGTGAGATGCTCGGAAAAGGGGCCGTCATAGATCAGAGCGGGGACCTCGGGAAATTCCTGTTCGATCAGCCGCAGACTGTCGCCGGCATATGCGGCAGCCGGGCTGTTCTCCTCCTGGGCATCCAGGGTGGTCTGGCTCCTGCGCAGCTCCGCAAGGGTGAGCTGCCCCTCCTGAAGCTCCGTCTGCATTCCCTTGAGGTTCAGAGCCAGCACACTGGCGGCATTGCTGAGCCCCCGCAGATTTTCCAGCTCCTCCGCCGAAATCACTCTGCCTCCTGCTGCGGAGCGGGACAGGGCGTAGGCATAATCTCCCACCCGGCTGACGAAGCCTGCGGTCTGCTCCAGCTCCTGGGAGGAGAAGGGCAGCGCGCCAAGGGACATCTGTGCGGTCATGGCCTTGCCGAAGATTTCCGTACACAGACTTCCGGCCATCGCGGGCGACATGACGTACACGCTCTTTTGCAGCGCCGCATCCACCTCCTCCACGGCGGTCACCAGCTCGTCAAAGGCGTGCTGATAGCTGTTGTTTACCGTTCGCTCATAGCGCTGGGCCCGTTCATAATAAACTCCCGCCAGCACGCCCAGCGTCAGTGCCGCGGCTGCAAGATAACTGATCACCACAATCACAGATTTTCTCCGCTTGTATTCCATGGACATACACACATCCCCTTTTTCTTTTTTGAAAATATTGTGTGCCGGAATGCGGAGATTATGGCTGGGAAAAACCGGCGGCGGACTTCGTTTTCTGAAGTCCGCCGCATGGCCTGATACTATTTTTGATTAAATGCGTTCATCATACCTTTTGTTTTCGGATATTGCAGGCCAGATACACCACAATCTCCGCCGGGATCAGCACCAGGAAGATCTGCCACTGATGCAGCACGAGAAAGAGCAGCAGAATCAGGCAAAGCACAATCAGGCCGATGATGTACATGTTTCTGTGGCCGTGGTTCCAGATGGAGTTGAATACCAGCACTGTAATCAGCGTCAGCGGGATCGCGGTGAGCAGCACGGTCCAATTCAGTCCGCTGACAATCCACAGTACCACAAAGCTGACAATGGCAAAGCACCAAATGCCCGCAATGGCGCACAGTACGATGAACAGCCGGCTATAGGTGACGCTCTTGCGCAGCTCCTCCACCTCCGGCTCCCATTTTCCGTCGTCGGTCAGCAGATCATTCACGGTTACCCCAAATTCCGCGGCCAGCAGCGTCAGTACATAGGCGTCCGGTATTGCCTCTGCCCGCTCCCACTTTGAGACAGACTTGTCCGAATAATGTATTTTTTCCCCCAGCTCCGCCTGGGTCAGGCCGGCCTCTGTGCGCAGCTTGATCAGGTTGCTGGCAAATATCGCCTTCAATTCATCCATAAATATCGCGTCAATATTTCCTACAACCCGGTTTCCCCCGCCGACAAGGGCGGGGGAAACCGGGTATTGATTTCGAGCTATTTCGAACTGTTTTTTTCGCTGCCCTCGTTTTTCCCTTCGGTCTCAGCGGTACGCAGGCGGCGGTTTACCTCACGGGGGCTCATAGCCTGTTCCCGCTCCAGGGTCATCAGGAGCATATTGCGCTCGTCCGTATTGCTGCGGATCAGCGCCAGGTTGGCCAGAGCCGCCAACTCGCGGTCATGGGCCCGCTGCATGGCGTCCTTCATAAAGCGGCTCTCATAATTCCTGTCGCCGTGGACCAGCGCGCCGCCAAAGGCCGAAAGGTCGATCTCCCCGCTTCCGCCGTCTTCCGCCTCTACAGGAGACGGCGCGGCTTTTTCCTTTTCCTCATCAGACATGGAGTGACCACCGCCCTTCCTATCAATGGATTGATCTCCCCGCGCACACAGGAGCATCCGCCGGAACCGAGTGTGCCGATCGGGCGCAGGGAGTTTTTTCGCATAAGGTCCGCTGTGCGGGCCAGACACTGCATCAAATTATGGAAACAAAGCTCTCATAATATAATAGTTTATCACAAACCGGACAGCTCCGTCAAAGCTCTGGGGTATGTTCACAAAAAATTTACATTTTGGGCTTCTCCGCCGGGGCCTCGGTCTCGCCGCCGGAGGCCGCCTCCGCGTGCGGCTCCTCCTCGTCCAGCAATCGCAGCCCCGCAGTGTCGGCCACCGGCAGGGAGAAGACGATGCTTTTTGCGGGGGTGGTCAGACCGGCCTTCAGCATCACAGACTGCATGATCCGGTCCTTCTCCGAGGTGCGGGAGACAATAAAGGTCATGTCCTTTTCCGAGGCCAGAGAGATGCCCAAAAATTTTTCCGCCCGCTCCATGCCCGTGCCCCGGGCGTGGATCACGGTGCCGCCGTGGGCGCCTGCCGCTCTGGCTGCGTCCATGACCAGCTCGTTATAGCCCTGTTCGCTGATAATCACCAAAAGCTCCCGCTCTGTTCCCCGCATAACGCTCTCCTCTCCGCGAATGAAGCTCTGTCCCTCCGTAAAAAATGCCAGTTCCCTGCGGCCGCCGATGCTGCTCATGGCAATGACAAAGGCAACGCCCACGCCGGGCACGTCGATCTGCAGGGTGCTGCGCAGCACCCGTTTTGCCTTCCCCCAGATTGTCTCAGTCACAACGGAAAAGCAGACGGCTTTTTCCGAGCGATCCAGAAAGATGCTGTCTGTGCCGCTGGTGGCTGTGCCGTGGCCCAGGGCGATAAAGCTGGTGAAAATCCCCTGAAGCTGATAGATGGAGACAAACCGCGGCAGCCGCTTGCGGTCTGTAATGGTGGTCAATAAGTATAGTTCAGACATATTCAGTGCCTCTCAGAGAGTCTGTTGCATAACCTGACGCCGCCGGCGCTGTCCAACCCGGCTCCGGCGAATCATTTGCCGGCAGGCGCGTGCGGGGATTTATTCAGCGTTTCCTTAAAGATTAATTATCTCATAATCGTCCAGCCAGTCCAGCTTTTCCTCAATCGTTTCATAGACCGGTGCGGCAGTGCGGCTGCGCAGACGGTACATTACGCCCAGCAGCTGGATGGTGATGAGCGGCGTCATGGCCACCATGGCCACAACCCCAAAGGCATCCGTGACCACATTGCCGCCCACCGCCAGGCAGGCGCCTGTGGCGAAGGGAAGCAAAAAGGTGGCCGTCATGGGACCGGAGGCCACGCCGCCGGAGTCAAAAGCAATACCGGTAAACATGTCCGGCACCACGAAGGTCAGGCCGAGTGCGATGGCATAGCCGGGGATCACCAGCCAGAGAATGGAGATGCCCGTCAGCACCCGTGTCATGGCCAGTCCTACGGAGATTGCCACACCGATGGAGAGGCTGCGCTGCAGGGTTTTGCCGGATACGGCGCCGCTGGTCAGCTCCTCCACCTGGCGCATCAGCACATACACTGCGGGCTCTGCCTTGACGATGAAAAACCCGATGAGCATCCCCAGCGGTACGATGATCCAGCGAAATTTCAGGCCCGCCAGAGTCTGGCCCAGATAAGTACCTGCGGGCATAAAGCCCGCGTTGACCCCGGTGAGAAACAGCACCAGCCCCACATAGGTATACAGAAGCCCCACGCCGATGCGCATCAGGGTCTGGCGGCCAAGGCGGAGCAGAAAAATCTGAAAGATCAGGAAGAAGCCGGTAATGGGCAGCAGTGCCACGGCGATTTCCCGAAAATAGGTGGGGAATACGCCCAGGAAATCTCTTGCCATCTCCACGGAGTTGGCCGCGTCGGGCATCACCGCCGCCTCATACCCTGCCCCGTCGGGGCGGAAGATCAGACTCAGGATCATCACCGCAATAATGGGACCGACAGAGCACAGAGAGATCAGACCGAAGCTGTCATCTGCGGCCTTACCGTCGCTACGGATGGCGGAGATACCAATGCCGAAGGCCATAATGAAGGGGACTGTCATGGGTCCGGTGGTGACTCCGCCGGAGTCGAAGGCCACCGCAAGGAAATCAGGCGGGGCAAAATACGCCAGGGCGAATACCATGATATAAAAGATCAGCAGCATGGTACGCAGCCGGACGGACAGCAGCATCCGCAGCAGGGCAAGGACCAGAAACAGTCCCACACCTCCTGCCACGGAGAGAATCAGGACGCTGTTTGGAATGGACTGCACCTGGTTTGCCAGCACCTGCAGATCCGGCTCGGAGACGGTGATCAGCACCCCCAGCAAAAAGCCCGCCAGAAGGATCAGCCAGAGCTTCCGCGTTTTTGTCAGACGGCCGCCCACATGCTGTCCCATCGGCTCCATGGCCAGCTCCGCCCCCAGAGAAAAGAACATCATCCCTATGATCAGCAATACCCCGCCAAAGAGAAAGGAGAGCAGAATACTGTTTGGAATCGGGGCAATGGTCACACTGAGCAGCAGTACAATCACAATGATCGGTACGACCGCGCTGAGAGATTCCCTCAGCTTTTCCGTCAATCGGCTTCGATACACGGTGTTACGTCCTTCCCTTTGTCAAATTACGGCGTTGCAAACGGCGTTTTGGCTTTGAAATGCACTCTCCATGCTACTATAGCAAAATTTTTCCCGCTCCGCAAGGGCTGTGGAAAATCTTAACAGAGAAAAGGACACTGGCACGCTCCGATTTGAACGAATCAAGGATGAGCGTCAGCGGTTTATGATCCGCATCACATCGTTGAACAGCACCAGCACCATCAGACCCATCAGCAGTACGAAGCCGGCAGTGTGGACATACCCCTCGTACTTGGGGTTGAGATGTCTGTGGCTGATCCTCTCGATCAGTCCGGTGACGGCGACAAAGAACACGCGGCCTCCGTCCAGTGCCGGAAGGGGCAGCATGTTCATCACGGCCAGGTTGACCGCGATCAGGGCAAAGATATAGGCAAAATAGAACAGTGCCTCCTGGGTGCTCTTTGCGGTGGCGGTCACGGTGTTGGTATAGTCCACCACTCCCACCACGCCGCTGAGCTCCTTCACACCCACGGCCCCTGTCACCAGGTCTCCCAGGGAGCGCCAGATCAGCCTGACAAAGCTCAGGGCTTCATACCAGCTATAGCGCAGATCCGCAAAAAAGCCCGTATCCCGGGGAGCGAACAGCAGGCCGTATTTCAGAATGGTTTCGCCGTCCTCCGTGGGGTATTCGACCATGTGCATATCAAAGTCCGTCAGCGCTATCCGGCGTCCGTCCCGAATCAGCACCAGATCGTGGCTGCCCTCCCGCCGGGAAAGATACTCAACCAGATCGCTCCGGAACCAGGTGCGGTGGCCGTCGACACTGTAGATCCGGTCTCCCACCATCAGGGCCTCCTCCCCCTCGTAGGGGCAGTTCTCCAGAAATCCGGAGATGACCGGCTCCTGAAAATACATGTTCGGGACGATGCACAGGATCAGCAGAAAGCCGAGAAAAAAATTCATGGCAGCACCGGCGCAGAGAATCAGCACCTTCTGCCAGGGGGGCTTGGAGGTAAAGGAACGGGGGTCACCCGTCTCCTCGTCCTCTCCCTCCATGGCGCAGTAGCCGCCGATGGGCAGGGCTCTCAGAGAATAGAGCGTTTCCTTCCCCTGCTTTTGCAGCAGCTTGGGCCCCATGCCCATGGAGAACTCATTGACCTTGACACCGCAGGCCTTTGCAGCCAGAAAATGTCCCAGCTCGTGGGTCACAATCAGCACACCGAACGCAATAATTGCCAGAATGATATACATAGACCAAAGCTCCCTCCGGGCCGTGCCGACTGTGACGCCCCTTTCAGCGCCGGCCTGAGCCCGTCACAAAATTTCGCGCCAGGCCATCCGCGGAGAGAATGTCCTCCAGAGAGGGTCTGTCAACAATATGTATGCTGTCCAAAGCCGCAGCAACACATTCAAAGATTTCCCCAAAGGGAATTTCCTCCCTGAGAAAGCGGGAAACAGCTGCCTCATTGGCAGCGGAAAGCACTGTCGGAGCAGTGCCGCCCCGGCGCGCGGCAGCCATGGCAAGGGCCAGGCAGGGCATCTGCTCCAGATCCGGCGGGAGGAAGGTCAGCGCCCCGACAGAGAACAGGTCCAGCTGCTTTACGGTTTCCATCGCCGGCGCCCGGCAGGGCCAGGTCAGGGCATACTGGATGGGCAGGACCATGTCCGGCGCCGCCAGCTGGGCCACCACGCTGCCGTCAACAAACTCCACGGCGGAGTGCACCACGCTCTGCGGATGGATCAGCACCGTGATCTGGTCCGGCGTGACGGAGAACAGCCGCATGGCTTCGATAAACTCCAGCCCCTTGTTCATCATTGTGGCGCTGTCCACACTGATCTTGGCGCCCATACTCCAGTTGGGGTGATGCACCGCCTCCTGCGGGGTTTTGTGCCAGGTCTCGGTCCGTGTCATACCCCGGAAGGGGCCGCCCGAGGCGGTCAGCAGGATGCGGCGGATTTCCGCAGAGCCCAGCTTTCCTCCCAGAGACTGAAAGATGGCGGAGTGCTCTGAATCCACAGGGACGATTTCCGCGCCGCTGTCCGCTGCCCGGGCCATTACCAGCTCTCCGGCGCAGACCAGCGTCTCCTTGTTGGCCAATGCGATGCGTTTGCCCGCGTCAATGGCGGCCAGTGTGGGCAGCAGCCCCACGGAGCCGGACAGCGCCGTGACCACACAGTCCGCCTCTGCCGCCGCTGCTGCTTCGAGAAGGCCCCCCGGACCGGAGACCACCTTCACGCCGGTGTCCGCGAGCGCAATACGCAATTCCCCCGCCGCCCTCTCGTCATAGACGGCCGCCAGCCGGGGTGAGAAGCGCCGTGCCTGCGTCTCCAGGAGTGAAATGCTTCTGTTCGCGGCAAGGGCGGCCACCGGGATACCCAGATGTGCCGCCGCTGTCAGGCTCTGCCGGCCAATACTGCCGGTGGAGCCGAGAATACTGATACATTTTACCATATTGCATTCGCTCTTTGTTGAAAAAGCTTCGATATATTCTGAATAATGTGTGAACAATTACCTGGTAATAGCCGGTACCCAACGGACGACCAGGTCCAGCAGGGGCGCGGTCCAGATCATGCTGTCAAACCGGTCCAGCATTCCGCCGTGACCGGGGATCAGCTTGCCGTAGTCCTTTACCCCGCACAGGCGCTTGATTGCGGAGAAGCCCAGATCCCCTGCCTGGCCCGCCAGCGCTCCCAGAAAGCCATAGACACCCATCACGGTATAATTTACCTGGAAGCCTGCGGCCTGGAGAATCAGCCCGTACACCAGCATCAGTCCGATCGCCAGCAAAAAGCCGCCTGCGCTGCCCTCGATGGTTTTGTTGGGGCTGATGCGGGGGGCCAGCTTGTGCCTGCCCAGAAAGACACCGGCGAAGTAAGCGCCGGAGTCGCTGGAAAAACAGGCTACGAAGGGGAGAAGCGCGTAGACTGCCCCGTTGCGCCGTACAGCTAAGTGGATAATGCCGGTCAGCAGCAGCGGAAACACCCCGCCGGCCACCAGCGTCAGAGCAACGGTATCCAGCTGCATGGTCTTTTCCCGCCGGAACGAGAGCATCAACTCCACCATGACCGCAACAAACAGGCAGAAAACCGCGATCTCAAATACCCGGGCGGAGTTGTAGAAGACGCTCAGGAAGGGATAGCTGAACCCCGCCACCGCAGCATATGCGGAGATCCGGGGGCCGGCGTCCCTGGACGTGCAGCGCAGAAACTCCCAGGCACTCACAGCCGCGATGCCGCCTACCACAATCCCCAATGCCCAAACAGGCGCAAAAAATATCAGCACAACCAGGACAGGGATGGCGATGACCGCCACAATAATGCGCGTCAGCATAGTCGATGCACTTCCTTTTTCATAGTCCGCCGAACCGCCGCTCCCGCCTCTGATAGGCAGCGATAGCCCGGTCGATCTCCTCGCCGTCGAAGTCCGGCCACAGGGTGTCGGTAAAATACAGCTCTGTATAGGCGCTCTGCCACAACAGAAAATTGCTGAGCCTCTGCTCTCCGCCGGGGCGGATCAACAGCTCGGGGTCCGGGATTGCGGCGGAATAGAGCAGTGAGGAAAACCGCTCCTCCGTGAGGGGCGCCGTCTCTCCCGCCTTCACCCGTTCCGCCCAGCGCTGCGCAGCACGGACAAGCTCATCCCTGCCGCCGTAGTTGACGCAGACGTTGGCCTGAAAGCCCCGGACATGGGTGGTGATCTCGTCGGTCTCGTGAATCAGCTCCCGCAGCTTTGGGCTCAGCACAGTGGTGTCGCCGAAAAATTTCAGCCGGATGCCATCCCGCTCCATCTTCTCAATGGCCTCGCCGAGATAGCGCTCCAACAGCCTCATAATGGCGTCCACCTCCTCCTGGGGACGTTTCCAGTTTTCCGTGGAGAAGGCGTAGACGGTCAGATAGTCGAGACCGATGTCCTTGCAATAGGTGGCTATCGTGCGAAAGGTCTCCGCACCGGCGGCATGGCCGGCCGTGCGGGGAAGGCCCCGCTTTTTCGCCCAGCGGCCATTGCCGTCCATAATGATGGCGATATGGCGGGGGAGGCTTTGCCCACCGGTCTCCCCCGCCTTTCCGTCCTTTTTAAACAGTGCCATCAGATCTCGGACAGTTCCTTTTCCTTCTTTGCGCAGAGCTCATCGACCTTCTTGATATAGCTGTCGGTCTCCTTCTGCATATCCTTCTCGGCGTTTTTATAGTCGTCCTCCGTGATCTCGCTGGCCTTCTGCTGCTTTTTGAATTTGTCCATGGCATCCCGGCGGATGTTTCGGACAGCCACCTTGGCCTCCTCGCCGTATTTTTTTACCTGCTTGATGAGGTCCTTGCGGCGCTCCTCCGTGAGCTGCGGAAATACCAGGCGGATCACGCGGCCGTCGTTTTGGGGATTGATTCCCAGATCGCTGGCCTGAATCGCCTTTTCTATGGCCTTGAGGGAGGAGCTGTCATAGGGCTGGATTGCAAGCGTGCGGGGGTCGGGCGTGGACACCGTGGCCATCTGACGAATGGGCGTCTCCGTTCCGTAGTAGTCCACCGTGATCTTGTCCAGCACCACGGCGTTGGCCCGTCCCGCTCTCACCGCGTTGAAATTCTCCACCAGGTAGGAGCAGGTTTTTTCCATTCTGTCGGTAAATTCCTGATAGTCGGACATGGTTTTATGCCTCCTTTATTCTTAATCCCTTCCTCCCTGTCCGGAGGAAGAAAAATAATGTTCAGTCCACCCTTGTCCCGATGGACTCTCCCCGTACCGCCCGGACGATATTCTCCGGGTCGGCCAGAGCAAACACCACCACCGGGATGCCGCTGTCCATGGCCAGGCTGGTGGCCGTCAGGTCCATGACCCCCAGGCGGTTGGAGAGCACCTCGGCATAGCGGATGTGGTCATATTTCACGGCTGTGGGATCGGTGCGGGGATCGGCGCTGTAAACGCCGTCAATATTTTTCGCCAGCAAAATCGCATCGGCCCCGATCTCAGCCGCCCGCAACACCGCGCCGGTGTCTGTGGAGAAGTAGGGACAGCCTGTGCCGCATCCGAAGATCACCACATTTCCCTCCCGGAGATACCGGTCGGCGTCCCGCCGGGTATAGGGCTCGGCAAAGGCAGGCATGGAGACGGCCGTCTGCACCTTTGCCTTCATCCCCAGCTGCTCAAAAACATCGCAGACTGCCAGGCAGTTCATTGCAGTAGCCAGCATTCCCATGTGATCGGCGCGGCTGCGTTCCATTTTTTCCGCGCCGTCCTTCAGACCGCGCCAAAAGTTTCCGCCGCCCACAACAATGCCCACCTCCGTGCCCATTTCCACGCAGCGCTTCACCGCCGCGCACACGGAACGGATCATCTCAAAATCGAGCCCGGTTTTCTTTTCACCGGCCAGCGCCTCACCGCTGATTTTCAGCAGCACGCGCCGATATGCGCTTTTCTCCAAAGCCATCGGAATCACTCCCCAATCCAATACGCATTTGCCCCATGGCTTTTGGGGGGCATATGCAATATAATTTTACAGGCGAATTGTATCATAAGTTCCTCATAATGACAACACGAAACCCGCCTGCCCGGCTCAGGCACGGACACGGAAGGAGTAGACCGTTTCGCTGCGGAGATGCTGTCCGGCCCGGAGAATCGGATTGGGGAAGCCGTAGCGGACAAGCGCGTTGGGGTAGAGCTGGGTCTCCAGGCACAGCGCCCCCCGATAGTCGATCTCCTTTCCGCCCTTGCCGCGGCGGCGGGTCAGAAAGTTCCCGGAATAGACCTGCATTCCCGGCAGATCGGTGTCCACCGTCATCTCAATACCGCTTGTCTCGCTGAAAAGCACCGCTGCCCGCTCGCCGGAGAGGCAGTAGTTGTGATCGTATCCCCCGGCGCGGCGAAGCTGGATGTGGTCTGCGCCGATGTCGGCGCCGATGGTCTTGCCGGTGCGAAAATCAAAGGGCGTGCCCTCCACCTTCAGCAGCCGGCCCGTAGGCAGGCAGCCTTCGTCACCCTCGCAAAAGCGCTCGGCCCAGACCTGCAGACGGTGTCCCAATACGCTGCCGCCTCCGTCGAGGTTGAAATAGCTGTGGTTGGTCAGATTGACCGGCGTGTCCTGATCCGTGTCCGCGTCATAGGTGATCCGAAGGGCGTTGTCCTCCGTCAGGGTAAAGGCAACGGTCACGCTGAGGCTGCCGGGATACCCCTCCTCCCCGTCGGGGGAGAGCCGCCGGCAGACCACTCTGCCGGCCTCCGGTTCCGCGGTCATATCCCACAGCTGCTTGTCAAAGCCCTTCAGGCCGCCGTGGAGATGGTTCTCACCGTCATTTTTTGCCAGCGTCCAGGTTTTTCCGTTCAGGGAAAAGGCCGCGCCGCCGATGCGGTTGCCCACCCTGCCGATGGTAGCCCCCAGGTAGGCGTCATTACCGGCATACTCTCCGGCTGTGTCATAACCCAGCACCACATCAACCAGTCTGCCGTTTTTGTCCGGCATCCGCAGCGATTGGATGGCTGCGCCATAGTTCAGCACCGTGAGGGAAGCGCCCCGGCTGTTTTCCAGCCGGGCGGCGGTCACTGCGGTGCCGTCGCTGAGGCTGCCAAAGGAAAAGGTTTCTGCTTTCATGTCTCTCTGAGCTCCTTTCATATTTCACCGGCGTGCCGGAGATTTTGGAAATTCTGTCTTGTAACCGCGGGCAAAGCTTGCTATAATGGATTCCGGAAGTTTTCCGGGACTGCCATCCGGCCGCCTCCGCAGCGCTGCGGGACAGCGCGCCCGGCCGGATACAAATTAAAATACAGGTACAGGAGGAACGGTTATGGCAAAAAAGGTATTGCTTCTCTGCGGCGATTTCACGGAGGATTACGAGACCATGGTTCCCTTCCAGGCGCTGGGCGTCCTGGGCTATCAGGTTGACGCGGTCTGCCCGGACAAAAAGGCGGGCGAGACCGTCGCGACGGCAGTGCATGACTTTTTGGGCGAACAGACCTACACCGAGCTTCGCGGCCACAACTTTGCCCTGACCGCGGATTTCGACGCGGTGAAGACAGAGGATTACAGCGGCCTGTTCATCACCGGCGGCCGTGCTCCGGAATATATCCGTCTCAACGCCCGGGTACTGGAGATCGTGCGGGAGTTCTTTGCTGCGGGCAAGCCGGTGGCGGCGATTTGCCATGGTCCCCAGGTGCTGGCGGCTGCCGGTGTCCTCAAGGGCTATAAGGCCACGGCCTATCCTGCCGTAGGTCCCGACGTGACACTGGCCGGCGGCGAATATGTCAGTGTGGATGCATCCGAGGCGGTGGTGGACCGCAATCTGGTTACCGCACCCGCCTGGCCCGGCGACACCGCCATCGTGCGCGAGTTTGCCAGGCTCATGGGTGCAAAGATTGAAATTTGAAATAGACCATGGTTTTCCCGACGGACCGGCCGCAGCGCGGCCGGTCCGTTCCTGTCCGTGCCCGGCGGACGAAAGCCCGCGCGCTCCCGTCCGGCCCGGACAGGAGCGCTGAACGGGGCTTCGGGGCCAGTATATCATGATTTTCTTCTTCTTTTCAACCGGAAAAGGACGCTTTTTCCCGCTTCGCGCGCGCTCCCGTGGGAAAAATTCCGGAAATCCTTTGGGACGGGATGTTTTTCATTGACATTTTGGGGAAAAGCGATAAAATGATATTATCATAATTATATCCAGAACAAATGCAAAGGGAGATAAGCCATGTTTAAAAAGCTGATTCAGAAGTTAAAGGAAAATCCGAAAACCATTGTGTTTACCGAGGGCACTGACCCGCGTATCCTCGAAGCCAGTGCCCGCCTGCTGTCCGCTACCTTCCTGGAGCCCATCCTGATCGGGAATGAAAAGGCGGTAAAGGACGCGGCGGAGGAGTCCGGCTTCAATATTCGCGGCGCGAGGATCATCGACCCCGAAACCTATGAGGGCATGGAGGAGATGGTTCAGGAGATGGTGGCACTGCGGAAGGGCAAGATGAGCGAGGAGCAGTGCCGGGACAACCTGAGACACGCCAACTACTTCGGCACCATGCTGGTCCACATGGGGCAGGCGGACTGTCTGCTGGGCGGCGCTACCTATTCCACCGCAGACACCGTGCGCCCGGCCCTGCAGCTGGTGAAAACCAAGCCCGGCCACAAGATCGTCACCAGCTGCTTCATTATGGTGCGTCCCGCCGCCTCCGGCGAAAATGAGGTACTGGCTATGGCCGACTGCGCCATCAATATCAAGCCCACCGAGGATGAGCTGGTGGACATCGCACGGGATACCATCGAGTGTGCCCGCGTCTTTGGCGTGGACCCCAAGGTCGCCTTCCTCAGCTATTCCACCCACGGCTCCGGCAAGGGTGAGGACGTGGACAAAATGCGCAATGCCTGCGCCAAGACCAAGGCCCTGCTGCCCGATGTGCCCATCGACGGCGAGATGCAGTTCGACGCTGCCTCCAGCCCCGTGGTAGCACGTACCAAGCACCTGACCGGTCCTGTGGGCGGCAATGCCAACACCTTTATCTTCCCCGACATCAACGCCGGCAACATCGGCTATAAAATCGCCCAGCGCCTGGGCAATTTTGAGGCATACGGCCCCATTCTCAACGGCCTGAATGCCCCCATCAATGACCTCAGCCGCGGCTGCAATGCCTTTGAGGTCTATTCCATGGCCATCATCACGGCAGCCCTGGCTTAACAGACCAGGACGCCTGCAGCTTTTTGCCCGTCCCGCGTCCGAGGGACGGGCAAAAAAGTCATATCAGCTCCCGCCGGTCACATATGTATCGTTCATGCGGCAATGAAATATCCGAATGCATGCCGCCGGAGCGCTTTGATTTTTGCCGCGCAGCGGCAAAATACGCTGATTGAAAATATTTTCCATGCACAAGATTTTGCGGTCCACCCCGAGCTGCGAAACAAAATGTGCTAAAAGTGTATCATATTTGTAAACAATAGTAACATCGAATTGACATAATCACATAAACATGTTACAATTTAGTTACAATTCCAGTCTATAACATAGGAGGTCGAGGGAACTTGGCAGGAAAAACAGGCACATTGGAATATAAGGGACATCCCCTCCGCCGGAAGGATAACCTGATCTATTACGGCAGCATGGCGGACAAATACATCATCATGCTCCAGGTAATGGATACCAGGAAGCTGAAGGATCTGGACATGGCCAGCAAGGTATCCGTCCAGCTGCAGCTGACAGACACAAATGTAAAAAGCCGCGACCGCGTGCTGAAAAAAACGGAAAAGGACAGTCTTTACGCCGCAATGGATGTGGCCAGCGTGTGGCTGGAGCGGGCGCTGTCCCAGCGGTAAAAGCGGGTTTTCACGCAAAAGAAATCGGGGTACTATTATGAAAAAACAAAAGCAGCTTTGCCGTCTGCTGACGTTCGCGCTGGCAGTCATGACGCTGAGCGGTCCCGCCCTGGCAGACAGCGTGGGCGGCGCCGCAGTACATACCAGTGATTCCGGACTGAACCTGCGGGCCGAGGCCACGACCCTCTCCACCGCGCTGACCACCATTCCCAACGGGACCTTCCTGCTGGTGGAGGATTGCCTGGACGGATGGTATCAGGTGTCGTATGACGGACAGTCGGGCTATGTCTCGGCCGACTATGCGGACTTTGCCGAGACGCTGGAGGGCGAATACAGCTTTGCTGCGAAGACGCTGGGGACCGACATCAATCTCCGCGCCGGCGCGGGCACGGAATTTGATGTACTGCGGCGCCTGGCCGAAAGCGGCAGCGCTCTGACCGTCCGGGGTGTTTCCGGGGCATGGCTTCAGGTGCAGGATGACCAGGGCAACGTGGGCTATGTCCGGAGCGATCTTGTACAGTACAGGGCCGAGGCTGCCGCGGCGGAAGCGGTTGTGGAAACGTCACAGGCTGCACTTTCCACCGGCGAACAGCTGGCCGAGTCTGCGCGTCAGTATATCGGCTGCCGCTATATCTGGGGCGGCATGAGCCCGGACAAGGGCTTTGACTGCTCCGGTCTGGCGAACTATGTCTACAGCCTCTATGGTTATTCGCTCCACCGGGTAGCCCAGGACATGTACAACAACGACGGTGTGGCTGTCAGCTGGAATGACAAGCAGCCCGGCGACCTGCTGTTCTTTGGCTACGGCCCGGGGTCTGTGACCCATGTGGGCATCTATGTGGGCGAGGGACAGATGGTCCATGCCAGCACAAGCTCCACCGGCGTCATCCTCACGGATGTCAGCAGCTCAAATTATTACAATCGGATGTACGTCGGCGCAAAACGAATCGTAAGCTGACCGGGACAGCGACCCGGTTGGAATAGATTGTAGGTTGCAAGTCACAATATGGTTTTCTTTTCGAAGGCTGGCTGGAAAAGCAGCAGACTGATACTGATCCCAATGAAAAAGCTTGAAAAGCTTTTTATAGCGCGAAGCGCGTTTGGGATCGTATGAGACGGGTTTTCAGCGCTTTGCGCTGAAAACGCCATG
>CAJOPB010000162.1 GCA_905236305.1 uncultured Oscillospiraceae bacterium
CGACGGCTGCAACCGCTGGCAGACCTACTGGAAGATCGTCTTCCCCCTGCTCAAGCCCACCATCGCCACCGTGGCCATCATCAACGCAATGGCCTACTGGAATGACTATCTGCTCCCCAGCCTGGTGCTGACCAAGAAGGACCTCTACACCATCCCCATCGCAACCCAGGCCTTCTACGGCACCTACTCCACCGACATCGGTCTGGTTATGGCCGCGCTGCTGCTGGCCATGCTGCCAATCCTGATCCTGTATGTCTTCCTGCAGCGCTACATCGTTCAGGGCGTTACCGCCGGCGCTGTCAAGGGTTGATAACGACAGTTTCTTCTGCATTCCCCGCCCTCCGGGGCGGGGATTTTTTATGACAGGAGGGAACACATGTTCAAACGGTTTTTTGACGCGGAAAATCCGCTGATGCGGGCCCTGGCCATTGCGGCGGACCTGCTGATTCTGAACCTGTTCACCCTTGTCTGCTGCCTTCCGGTGCTCACCGCCGGGGCCTCCCTCTCCGCCCTGTGCCGCTGCGTGCAGCAGATTGTGCGGGGGGAGGACGGCTATCTCTTTCGCGGTTTCTTCCGCGCTTTTCGGGAAAATCTGCTCCGCGGAGGGCTGCTGGGGCTGCTTTTTCTGCTGGCGGGGGGGCTGATCTGGCTGGACTACCGTCTGGCCGCCGCCCTTGTCCCGCCGCTGCGCTTCACCGCGGCGGCCCTGGGCGTGCTGGTGCTGGCAGCCGCCCTCTATGCCTTCCCCCTTCAGGCCCGGTATGAGAACCCGCTGCGCACCACACTGAAAAACGCGCTCTTTCTCACCGTCGCCTGTTTCCCCCGCACCGCGGGGATGGTGATTTGCACCCTGGCGCTGTGGCTGATCGCGCTGCACTTCTTCAACTACGCGCTGCCGGTGCTGCTGATGTTTGGATTTTCGCTGCCATGCTATGTATGCGCACTTTTATATAACGAGATTTTTGACAGGATGGAAAAGGACAACGACGGGCTATGAGCATCTGCTTCGACGAAAAGAACAAAACGCTTACCCTCCACACCCGCAGCAGCAGCTATCAGATGCAGTGCGGGCCGCTGGGGTATCTGCTGCACCTGTACTACGGAAAACGGGCGGAGGGCAGCTTTGACTATCTCTATCTCCCCCGGGACTGCGGCTTCTCCCCCAACCCCCACGCCCTGCGGGACACGCGGGGCTGGTCCCTGGACACCCTGCCCCAGGAATACAGCGGCGCGTGCTGCGGGGACTACCGCCTCAGCGCCCTGGAGGTGGTGACGGACAGGGGCGTCAGAGGGGCGGACCTGCGGTATGTGCGCCACCGGTGCAGCCCGGGAAAATACACCCTGCCCGGCCTCCCCTGTGCGCTGGACCCCGACGGCGAGGCCGAGAGCCTGACCGTCACCCTGGCCGACGCCGCCTCCGGGGTGGAGGTGGAGCTGTGCTACGCCGTCTTTCCCCAACAGGACGTGATCGCCCGCAGCGCCGTCATACATAATCGGGGCAGCAGCCCCGTATATCTGGAGCAGGCGGCCTCCCTCTGCCTGGACCTGCCCTTCGGAACGTGGGAGCTGCTGCGTTTTCACGGCCGGCATTGCATGGAGCGCCAGCCGGAGCGGCTGCCGCTGCCCCGGGGCATCACGGAGGTCTCCTCCCTGCGGGGCATGTCCGGCCACCAGCAAAACCCCTTTGCGGTGCTCTGCGCCCCCGGCGCCGGTGAGGAGGAGGGGACGTGCATCGGCGTCATGCCCCTGTGGTCCGGCAGCCACCGGACGGCAGTGGAGGTGGACCAGTCCGGCGGCTTACGCCTGGTCTCCGGCATCCACCCGGCGCAGTTTCGCTGGCGTCTGGAGCCGGGGGAGTGCTTTGCCGCGCCGGAGACCCTCCTGGCCTTCTCCGACCGGGGGCTGGGACAGCTCAGCCGGGTGCTGCACCGCTTTATCCGCAACAACATCTGCCGGGGCCCCTTTGCCCGCGCCCCGCGGCCCGTGCTGCTCAACAGCTGGGAGGCCGCCTATATGGACTTTGACGCGGACCGGCTGCTGACGATCGCCCGGGGGGCCAGGGACCTGGGTGTGGAGCTGTTTGTGCTGGACGACGGCTGGTTCGGCGCGCGGGACGACGACAACCGCGCCCTGGGGGACTGGTTCCCCAGTCCCACCAAGCTGCCCGGCGGCCTGGAGCCGCTGATTGAAAAAATCAACGCCCTGGGGCTCAAATTTGGCCTCTGGGTGGAGCCGGAGATGGTCAGCGAGGACTCGGCGCTCTACCGCGCCCATCCGGACTGGGTTCTGGCCGCCCCCGGCCGGGAGCCGGTGATGGGCCGCAACCAGCTGGTGCTGGACCTCTGCCGTCCGGAGGTGGTGGACTGGCTTTACGGCACCCTCGCCGGTCTGCTCTCCCGCTGCAGCATCTCCTATATCAAATGGGACTGCAACCGCTGCCTTGCCGACCTCTACAGCCCCTTCCTCCCCCCGGAGCGCCAGGGAGAGGTCTCCTGCCGCTATATGCTGGGGCTCTACCGTCTGCTGGACCGGCTGACCCGGGCCTTTCCCCAGGTGCTCTTTGAGGGCTGCGCCGGCGGAGGCGGGCGCTTTGACGCCGGTATGCTGGCCTACTGCCCCCAGATCTGGTGCAGCGACGACACCGATCCGGTGGAACGGCTGAGCATCCAGTACGGCACCTCCTTCGGCTACCCTCTCTCCGCCATGGGGGCCCATGTCTCCGCCGCGCCCAACCACCAGACCGGCCGCAGCAGCCCGCTGGGCACCCGCTTTGTCACTGCCATGAGCGGCGCTTTCGGCTATGAGCTGGACCCCGGCGCCCTGACAGAGGCGGAGAAGGAGGAGATCCGCAGCCAGATTCGGCGCTGCAGGCGCTTTGCCGGACTGCTGTGCGACGGGGACTATTACCGCCTCACCGGCGCCCCGGAGCAGGGGGATTGGTCCGCCTGGCTTTTGGTCTCCCCCGACCGGAGCGAGGCCCTGCTCAGCGTGGTGCGCTTTCACCCCCGGGCCAACCCCGCGCCATTGCACCTGTTCCTCCGGGGGCTGGACCCGGAGGCGGCGTATGCGCTGGAGGAGACAGACGTCTACGGAAACGTTGTCCGGGGCGACCCCGTGGCCGGACAAGGGGAGGACGCTCCCGCGCTGCACGCGCGGTTTTCCGGCGCGGCGCTGATGTACGGGGGCTATACCCTGCCACCGCTGTTCGGCGACGCGCCCTCCGCACAGCTGTACTTTCAAAAACAATAACCCGTTGCTCCCCCCCACCGGGCCGGGAGACACAATAAGGAGGCACCCATGGCCACCGGAAGAATCCAGTTTTTTTCCGCCGCGCTCAATCAGATCACCGAATTTTCCTTCGTCTTGCCCAACGACCTCAACGAACGGGACCGGGAGGGCAGGCCCTGCTTTGACCGTCCCGCCAAAACCCTCTATCTGCTCCACGGTCTCACGGGCATCGACACCGACTGGCTCTGGGGCGGCGGCTGCGCCCGGGAGCTGGCGCGGGAATACAACCTGAACGTCATCATGCCCACCTGCGGCAACAACTATTACATAGACCGTCCCGGCCGGGGCAATGCATACGGGCGCTTTGTTGGCCGGGAAATTGTGGACTACACCCGGTCCCTTTTCTCCCTCTCCCCCCGGCGGGAGGACACCCTGGTGGGCGGCTTTTCCATGGGCGGCTACGGCACGCTGCAAACAGCCTTCACCTATCCGGAGACCTTCTGCGGCGCCATCGCCCTCTCCGCCGCCAACCCCACCCAGTCCGCCGCCCCCGACGGCAGGGACAACCCCATCGACCGCTATGAGGCGGATTTTTACCGGAGTCTGTTCGGCGACCCGGCGGAGCTCGGGGAGAGCCTGAAAAATCCGGAGAAGCGGGCCGAGGCCGCCGTCCGGGCGGGAAAGGACCTTCCCAAGCTCTACCTCGCCTGCGGCACCGAGGACACCCTGATCTGGATCAACCGGCGCTACAGAGACCGTCTGCGCCCGCTGGCGCCCGGACTCCGGTATGACGAGGGCCCCGGCGGCCACGACTGGACCTTCTGGAACGACTATGTCCGCCGCGGCCTCGACTGCCTCCTGGGCTAATTCACCGGGCCTCTGTGGGGGGTGAGAAGGCAGCGTCCCCATTTTCCGGCACTGTCCCCGCGCTGCGGGTTTTTTGTGAGAATTCCCGGCCAGATACGGCCTGAAAAATAAAAGAATGAGGGGGATAATACAAGATGGAAGAAAGACTCAACGCCTGTTATGAGGAATTGCGCCAGCTCTACTGTCAGCTCTATCACAATGACACGCAGGCCTTTGATTATTTTCTCTCCATGCTGCGCCGCAGCTGGGAAAGCCGCAAGCTGTCCCTGCGTATGCTGGACGAAAAGCGCCTGGAGGAGCCGGGCTGGTTCCGCTCCAACAAGCTGCTGGGCATGATGATGTATGTGGACTGCTTTGCCGGCACCCTGCGGGGGGTTCAGGAGAAGCTGGACTACATTCAGGAGTGCGGCGTGAACTATCTGCACCTGATGCCCCTTTTAAAAACCTCCGCCACCCGGGACCGCAGCGACGGCGGCTATGCCGTGGCGGACTTCCGGGCCGTCCAGCCCCAGCTGGGCAGCATGGAGGACTTAGAGGCCCTGGCAGACGCCTGCCACGGACGGGGCATCAGCCTCTGCCTGGACTTTGTCATGAACCACACCAGTGAGGAACACCCCTGGGCCGTCGCCGCCAGAGCGGGCAGCGCCACCGATCAGGCCCGCTACTTCTTCTACGACAACTGGGATATTCCCAACTGGTATGAGCAGACGGTGCCGCAGGTGTTTCCCACCACCGCGCCCGGCAACTTCACCTGGCTGGACGACTGCAAAAAGATCGTCATGACCAGCTTCTATCCTTATCAGTGGGACCTCAACTACGCAAACCCCATGGTTTTCAACGATATGACGGAAAACCTGCTCTACCTCACCAACCGGGGCATGGACGTGATCCGTCTGGACGCCATCCCCTATATCTGGAAGGCTCTGGGCACCGACTGCCGCAACCAGCCCCAGGTGCATACCCTGGCCCGGATGCTGAACCTGGCCTGCTACATCGTCTGCCCCAGCGTGCTGCTGCTGGGCGAGGTGGTCATGGAGCCGGCAAAGGTGGCCCCCTATTTCGGCACGCCGGAGAAGCCCGAGTGCCAGATGCTCTATAATGTCACCACCATGTGCACCACCTGGCACACCGTCGCCACGCGGGACGTGCGGCTGCTGACCCACCAGATGGAGCAGGTCTGCGCCCTGCCCCGGGACTATCTGTTCCAGAACTATCTCCGCTGCCACGACGACATCGGCTGGGGGCTGGACTACGCCTGGCTCAGCCGGTTCGGCATTGACGAGGTGGCCCACAAGCGCTATCTCAACGACTGGTTCACCGGGAAATGGCCCGGCAGCTGGGCCCGGGGCGAGCTGTATAACGAC
>CAJOPB010000163.1 GCA_905236305.1 uncultured Oscillospiraceae bacterium
GCAGAAATCTGCTTTTTATAGCGCCGCCAGGCGCGTTGAAGATTGTATGAGACGGCATTTGCGCCTTTTGGCGCAAATGGGCGACGTGTCAAGCGGCGCCTCTCCCATAAAAAGTTTCTACTTTTTATGGGAGAATAGTATCAAAGCACAGCATCTGGCCCGGGAGGTTTATGCCGGGTTTCCGCAAAGCAGAGTGTTTTATGGAAAATCAGGGCTTGAAAGAGAAATCACTGTCTCCACATGCCCCGTTCTCGGAAACATATCCACTGCCGCTGCCCGCTCCGCATGATAGCCCAGGGCGGCGAACAGCCGCAGATCCCTGGCCTGGGTGGCGCAGTCACAGGAGACATAGACCACGCGCCGGGGACGCATGGAGCTGATGGTACGGATGAGTGCTTCCGTCAGGCCCTTGCGCGGGGGATCTACCACGATGGCCTCCGGCTGCTCACCGCGCAGGCGCAGTGTCTCCGCAGCCTCGGCGGCGTCAGCACAGAGAAATTCAACATTGTCCACACCATTGCGTTCGGCATTGTCCCGGGCGTTTTTTACAGCTGCCGAAACGATTTCCGCACCGATCACCCGTTTTGCGCTGCGGGCCAGACACAGGGTGATGGTACCGGCGCCGCAATAGAGATCCAGTACCAGCTCCGTCCCCGCAGGGGCAGCCAGCTCCACAGCCCGCTGATAGAGCTTTTCCGCCTGAATGGGGTTCACCTGATAAAAGCTGTCCGGGGACAGCACAAACCGATTTCCGCACAGTGTATCTGTCAGCGTCGGACTGCCCCAGAGCGTGTGAAAATCCCCGGTCAGCACCGTGTTACCACGGCTGCGGTTGACGTTCAGCAGGATGCCGCCCACCTCCGGGCACGCCGCCCGCACCGCTTCAACCAGTGCGGCGGTATGCGCTCCAAAGCCCCCTGCCGCCACAAGCGTAAGCTGTACCTCTCCGGTGGAGGCCGCCGTGCGCGTAAAAATGTGGCGCAGCAGGCCCTTGCCTGTGGCCTCGTCATACGCAGGCAGACTGTGCGCCCGCAAAAAATCGCAGACCGTCCAGGCGGCGCGGTCGGAGGCCGCACACTGCAAAAGACAGCGGTCGATGGGAATTACATCGTGGCTTCGCGGCCGGTAAAAGCCCGGGCGCAGATCCGGCGTCACTGCATAGATGGCCTTGTTGCGGTAACAAAGCGGGCTGTCCGCTCCCGCGAGCTCCGTCACCTCCAGCGCCAATCCGCCAATACGGTGAAAGGCGTCGTTGACCCGCTGCAGCTTAAAGCGCTGTTCCGCCTCGTAATTCAGGTGCCGAAGCGCACAGCCGCCGCACCGGGGATAGGCCGGACAATCCGGCTCAATCCGATCCGGCGAGGGAAGCAGGCAGCGCTCGCCTCTGCCGTACACGGCGCCGGAGGTGACCTTGACGATTCGTATCTCCCAGCGCTCTCCCGGAATCGCCCCGGGCACAAATACTGCCCGCCCTCCGTCTCCCGGCCGGGCTACCCCCGCGCCGTCGTGTGCCCAGCCCACAATATCCGCAGTGTATATCTGATTTTTTTTCAAAATGTCCATATCTGAAATAGTATAGTAAGCAACTTAATTTGACGTGTCCTGCGCCTTTTGGCGCAAAACGGGCAGCGCGCCTTGGCGTGATGCCTTTTCCGTAAAACATCGTGCTTTACGGAAAATAGCATGAACTGTAGAAAGTTGCAGTTCACTGGTGGAGGAAAACTCTCTCAATACGTTGGCCTCGCAGAGTTCCGCGCCGCAGCGCGGAATAAAATGAAATCCATTTTTTCCGGAAATCGCATTTTCGGAAAAAACTTCTCGCGGAGCGGAGTGTGCGACCGAAGGGAGTGCGCGGAGCGCAGTGATTACCCTTGTGACAGTTCAGACGCCCCCGGCGTCTGAACTGTCACTGTAAAAAAGGTCATTTTTGTTATAGCTTGCACCGGCGGGCAATATGGCTTATAATATAGCTGACGACATAAATGTTGTGACGATAATTTCATTTCAGCTGTCATTTTCCGCCGCGGAGCGCCGATAAAATGACATGGCAGCTATCGGAAACGACAAATATTTTGTCGTTTCCGATAGAACGCAGCGGAGCGGTGCGCTCCGCGGAAAAACAGAAAGGATTCATATTATGCCCAGTATCGCAGTATTCATTGACGCAGAGAATATTGAACCGATCTATGCGGACCAGATTTTTGCATATGCCAGCGCCGCAGGCACTGTGACAGTTAAGGAGATCTACGGGGCGGGGATCGCCCTGAATGAGTGGGCCGCCCCCATTTTGCAGCACGCAATACATACCAACGTGACGCTGCGGCCCAACCGATACAAAAACAGCTCGGACATCGCTCTTGTGATCGGCGCCATGGACCTGCTGGCCCGGCGAACCCTGGCCGCCCGGCTGCGGGACATGCCGGGAAAGGAGCTCCCGGAGCCGCTGGCAGACATCATCATCATCGCCTCATCCGACTCGGATTTTTCCGCGCTGGCCGTCCGGCTGCGCAGCGCGGGAATGGAGGTGGTGGGCATCGGCAATGTGGAAAAAACCAACTCCGCCTGGCGGATTGCCTGTACAAAATTCGTCTCACTGACAGAGGTCCAGCTGGCCGAACCGGAGCAGGCCGCCCGCGCAGGGGAGGAGCGGAGTCCGTCCAAAGCAGCCTCCGAGCTGTCCCAGGGAAACGCCCACGGTCCGGAACAGCCCCGGCGGCAGCGGCGGGAGGCCTCCACCCACAGCGCACGGGCCGAAAATATCCGCACCTATATTTCCGCGCTTTTGGCGTCCAGCGGCGGCGCAATGCAGACCACGCCCTTTTTCCGGCTGCTGAACGAGGACCCGGACTACCGCTTTGACCAGCGGGGCTCAAAGCGCAATCCTCTGGACTATCTCACCCAGCATTACAGCGATGTCCTCCGGGTGGAGAAGCGGGGAGATGGAACGCTGTGGATTCTCAGCGCAGCCCCCGAGGGGGCACGGGGCATTCGGAGGCAAAGCACCGAGCCGGCTCTCCCCCGGCCCGAGGCTGCTCCTCCCCGCTCGGAGGCGGCAGCTCCGCGGCCGGAAACGGCACTCCCCCGTCCCTCTGCAGACAAGCAAAACCAGGGCATCTCCGCCGGAATCTTCACCGCGGCCGGCATTGCGGAGGAAACCGCCCAGCAGATCGCAGCCATCTGCAGCGAGAGCCACAATCTCCGCGCAATCTACAACCGCCTGCGCAAGGCCTTCGGCTCCACGGAGGGCAGACAATATTACCAGATTGTAAAAAAGCATTCCCACCGTCTGGCCGGAGCGGAGGGAGAGCAGGAATAAAAGCAGCGCTCCTGCCCCCCCTCCGGACATCCGGAGGGCGTGCCCCGGATGATCAGGCGAACCGCGCCGGCCGCAGTCACACATCCTTTTCCCGGCGCGGGAGCGCGAAGATGATGGGAGCGCCATCGCAGAAAAGGCGCCCTTCCCTTACCGTGACGGGCCGGCCATCCAGGAGATTGTCATACACCCCGTCGGGGGCCTCCACCGCAACCGAGGCGGCACGGGAGCGAAGGGAGAAGACCCCCAGCTTGCGCACGCGTCCGTCGTCCCTGCTCGCTGCCGCGATGTGGTTTTCCTCGTCCGCCGCAGCATAAAAGTCGTCGGCGGGAGACAGCAGCGTCTTTTTCAGCTCCCCCAGCCGCCGCAGAAGCGGGCTGAGATCCCGCCCCGTATTCCAGTCGATCGGGTCGCGGTCAAAGAGACTGGGCAAGTGGGTACACCCTGCCTCCTGTCCGGCATACAGCAGCGTAGCGCCCTTGAGAAAATACAGCAGCGCCGTCAGGTTCACCAGGTCCGACGCCCCGGTCACCAGAGAGGCTATGCGCGGCTGATCGTGATTTTCCAGGAAGCGGAGCTTGTTGTAATTGGAGGGATACACGGTATCCTGAAAGCACAGCAGGTCCAGCCAATGACCAAGGGAGTCCTCGCCGCGGAGATACCGGTCCAGCGCCTCCCGCACGTCATATTCATATTCCAGGTCGAAGGCCGCATAGAGATCGACATCCCGGGCGCAGTACATCCCCTGCCGCCGGCAGGCGGCGCCGAAGGAGCGGTGAACACTCTCTGCAAGCCAGATAAAATCCGGCTTGATCCGGGACACCTCCTCCCTCGCCCGGCTCCAGAATTCCACCGGCACAAAGGAGGCCACGTCGCAGCGAAAACCGTCTACCCGTCCGGCCCAGTATTTCAGGGTCTCGATCTGATAGTCCCAGAGGGCAGGGACGCCGTAGTCCAGATCAATAATGTCGGTCCAGTCCCCCACGTGGTTTCCCGGACTGCCGTCTGGGCGGCGGTAGAAATAGTCCGGGTGCTGCTCCCAGAGCAGTGCGTCGGGGGAGGTGTGGTTATATACCACGTCGATGAGGCACTTCATGCCCTGGGCATGGATGGCATCCACCAGAGCCTCAAAGTCCTCCAATGTGCCATATTCCGGGTTGACGCTGCGGTAGTCCCGGTTGGCATAGGGACTGCCGAGGCTGCCCTTTCGGTTTTTCCGTCCGATGGGATGAATGGGCATCAGCCATATGGCGTCCACCCCCAGCGACCGGATGCGGGGGAGATCGGGAATGACTGCCCGAAAGCTGCCCTCCGGCGTGTGGCTGCGAACATAAACGGAGTAGAGGATCAGGTGCTGAAGCCGGGGGTCGGTATCCATAGCCATAGTCGATATACCTCCCAGTAATAATGATATGCGTTTTCCCCCCCTCCCCTCCCGGGATGGGAAGGTCCCCGCAATGCGTCGGCGTTACAGAGCTCCGCGCACTCTTGCAAAAAGCCAGGGGGGCGCTTATAATGGGACAAACAGATTATAATGGGCGGCGGCGCGAAGTGCAAGGGAATTCTTTCCGCCCCGATCCCTTTGGTTTCGCGGCGGGACTGTGATAACATCAGCAGGATCGCTGCACGGGAGGCAGAGAGATATGCTGAAACGGAGCTATTGCAGATTGGTGGAAAACCGGGAGGGACTGCTGGTTGCGCTGCTGCTTCTGCTGGGCTGCGGACTGCGTCTTGCCGCTCTGGGCGCGCTTCCCCGGGGGCTGAATCAGGATGAGGCCTCCGCCGGATATGAAGCCTGGGCACTGCTGCACAGCGGCATGGACCGCTGCGGGAACACCTGGCCGGTACTGTTTACCGCCTGGGGCAGCGGCCAGAATGTCCTGATGAGCTATCTGGACATCCCCTTTGTGGCCGTGCTGGGACTCAGCGAGCTGTCTCTGCGGCTTCCGAACGCTCTGGCCGGCTGTCTGACGCTGCCGGTATTCTGGCTCCTGGCGCGGCAGTGCCGGGGAAAATATTTCGGCATCACCGCGCTGCTGCTTCTGGTCATAAACCCCTGGCACATTATGGCGAGCCGCTGGGCACTGGAGAGCAATCTGTTTCCCTTTTTCCTGCTGCTGGGACTGTGGCTTTGCTCCGTGGGCAAGCTGCGCCCCTGGGCGCTGTGCGGCGCGGCGGCTGCCTTCGGGCTTTCTCTCTACGCATATGGCGCGGCATTTTTCTTCCTGCCGCTGTTTTTGCTGGTGATGCTGCTGTGGCTGCGGCGGGATTTGCTGCGGCGGCCGGCGCCTTATCTGACTGCGGCGCTGCTGTTTATCCTACTGGCCGCCCCCATCACACTCTGTCAGGTCATCAATACCCTGGGCTGGGAGGAGCAGCGTATTTTGGGCGTGACGCTGCCGCGGCTGACCGCGGGACGTCAGGCTGCAACCAGCGTGCTGGGTGGTGCCTCAGTGCCGGAGAACCTTCGGGACTTTTTGCGTATTCTCCGGCTCCAGAACGACGGCCTGCCCTGGAACGCGCTGCCCCTGCGGCAGGGCGGCATTCTCTATATCTTCGGGCTGCCCGCGGCGGCAGTGGGATTTCTTGCCTCGCTGTTTGGGCGCAAGGACCGGACAGAGGAATTTCCGCTGCGGCTTGCCCTGCTCTGTTCCCTGGTCTGCGCCTGTCTGATCCGCTGCAATATCAACCGCATCAATATGCTCTGGCTCCCCCTGATCTACTTTTCCGCTGTGGGCTGCCACCTGATTCTCCGGCCTCTGGAGGGCTGGGCGGTATTGCCCGCCGCGGCTGTGCTGGCCTGCTTCGGGCTCTTTGCCCAGGGCTATGCAGCCGCCTTCGGCGGAGCGGGCAACGTCAATTTCTTTCCGGGACTGGGGGAGGCTGTGGTCAGCGCCCAGGCGCTGCAGCGTGGTCCGGTGTACATCACCGAACGGGTCAATCAGCCCTATATCTTCGCGCTGTTTTACACCCGGACGCCGCCGGAGGAATTTGTCAGCACCGTGGAATACACCGACTTCAACGCAGCCTTTCGGCGCGCGGAGCGCTTCTCCGGCTTTGAGTTTGCCGAGCCCGGCAGGTGCGATATTTTGATTCTCTATCCGTATGAGGCGGAAAAGGATCAGATTCTGGGAGAATACGGAGACTTTGTCCTCTGTGTGCGGGACAGGGCAACAGACGCGGGAACAGGAGGCTCATGAGGAAGAACAGATCCCACAACAGAAAATCCAGGACGCTGCGCGCGCTGCTGCTTTTGACGCTGCTCTGCGGTGGGGCGCTCGCGGACAGCAACCTGCGGCTGGTTTCCACGGAATATACGCTCTCCTTCCCTGCCCTGCCGCCGGGCTTTGACGGACTGCGTATCGTACAGCTCAGCGACCTCCATGGGGCGGTTTTCGGGAAGAACAACCGCCGGCTGATCGGGGCCGTGCGCTCCGCGCGCCCGGATCTGATCGCCCTGACCGGCGATTTGACCGAGCGGTATTCCGACCTCCATCAGGTGGATCTGCTGCTGGCGGAGCTGGTAAAAACCGCGCCGGTATACTATGTCAGCGGCAACCACGAATGGCAGAGCAAAACCCTCACCCCCCTGCGGGAGCTTTTTGCCCGGCGGGGTGTGGTCTATCTGCGCAACGAAGCCGTGACGCTGGTGCGAAACGGGGACAGCATCGTACTGGCCGGTGTGGAGGACCCCAACGGCTGGGCGGACCAGCCCAAGCCGGACCAGGTGGCCGCAGCGCTGCCGGCAGGGAGCTTCCGGGTCCTGCTGGGGCACCGGAATTACTGGGCAGAGGAATATCCCGCGCTGCCGGTGGACCTGATTCTCTGCGGCCACGCCCACGGCGGTGTGATCAGACTGCCGGGAGTGGGCGGGCTGCTGGACCACCACGGCGGGCTGCTGCCCCGCTATGAGGCCGGCGTCTACGCCTGCGGCCGCTGGCGCATGGTGGTTTCCCGGGGTCTGGGGAACACCGGCGGCCTGCTGCGCCTGTTCAACAACCCTGAGATTGTCACGATCGTGCTGCGCCGGGCGGAAGCTGGCCGGCGCGGCGAGGGAGAGGCGGAATGAGAGCAAAACAGCTGCTTATACACCACAGAGGCGACCTGCTTCTGATTCTTCTGCCGCTGCTGCTGGCGGCTGCGCTCTGGGTCTTTCTGCGCCTCCATAGCGCTGCCGGCGCTGTCGTTACCGTCCGTGTGGACGGTGTGACGGTGGCCCGTCTGCCTTTGAACCGGGACGACAGCTTCTACTGGGAGGGAGAACAGGGCGGCAACCTGCTGCTGATCGAAAACGGCGCGGCATACATGGCCTCCGCCGACTGTCCGGATCACCTCTGCGTCCGGCAGGGCGCAATCCGGCGGTCCGGTGAGAGCATTGTCTGCCTGCCCCATCGCCTTGTGGCCACGGTAACGGCGGAGGCGGAGGCGGAGGCGCCGGATGCGGTGTCGCGGTGAAGCGGAGGAGGCATGGCGTTGAAAGAGAAAAATGTGGCGCTCTACGGCCTGCTCCTGGCCATGGCCCTGGTGCTGAGCTGGCTGGAGGCTTTGGTCCCTCTGTCCTTTGCGGTGCCGGGCATCAAGCTGGGGCTGCCCAACGTGGCAGTGGTCTTTGCACTCTACCGCCTGGGCTGGCGGAATGCGGCGCTGCTGTCAGTGCTGCGGGTGCTGCTGGTTTCGCTGCTGTTCGGCAACGTCCTCGCCCTGGCCTATTCCGCCGCCGGCGCCGTCCTCAGTCTGGCCGTGATGGGCGCCCTGCGGGCCTCGGGTAAATTTGGCATTACAGCCGTCTCTGTGTCCGGGGCAGTGGCCCACAACATCGGACAGATCGCCGTGGCGGCTGCGGTGCTGGAAACGGCGCGGCTGGTCTGGTATCTTCCCGCCCTGCTGGTCTCCGGTACGGCTGCGGGTATCTGCATCGGTCTGCTCTCCGCTCTTTTGGTGAAACGGGTGGACCCGGCCAGGGCCCGGACCC
>CAJOPB010000164.1 GCA_905236305.1 uncultured Oscillospiraceae bacterium
CCCGGTCGCAGACGGTGCGGTAGGTCCCGGTGGGGCCCATCTCAAAGGTGGGGCAGCCGATCACCAGCCCGTCGCACTCCATCAGCGCCTCGTCCAGCACATGAAACTCGTCCTTCAAATGACACGCGCCGTTTCCGCCGCGGATCATGCTGACGACGCAGGCGATGCAGCCGGTGCAGTCGTCGATCTTCAGATCGTTGACCCGGATGAAGCGCACCGCGTGCCCCGCGTCCACACAGGCCGAGAGCGCGTGCTTGACCATGACCTCCGTGTTGCTCATCTTTCTGCCGAAGGAGAGGCCGAGGATCAGCTTTTTGCCGTTCGTTTCCATACTCTCTGTTCATCCCCTTTTTTATCGTTTGCCCTGCCCGGGGCCCGGGCGGGCGCAAAGGCCGTTATCCCGCGCTCATACGCAGCCGAGCCGCCGCAGCATCTCGTGGTGGCGGCGCACCTGCTCCACCTCGTCCACCAGGCCCTCGACGCCCATGTCCTGCTGGTCCCGCTGACCCTCAAACTCCGAGTCGATATATCCGTCAAAGCCGCCCTCCAGCAGATATTTCATCGGGGTGGCGTAGTCGATGCACCGGTCCTCATAGCAGCCGGGCCGGCCCTCGATCTCCGTCATGTTGTAAAACTTGCCGTGGATGCTGACGATATACGGAATGATGTCCCGGATGTCCTCCGGACGGCAGCAGGGCTCGTGGAGGGCGAGACGGTCGATGCTGTTGATGGGGATGCCGTGTCCGGGGAATTTTTCGTCCACCACGTCGATGAGCTCGTCGTGGCCGTAGGCGGCAGCGTTTTCCAGAATGAAGTCCACCGCATCGGACCGGGCGGCGTGCCGCCGGATATAGTCAACGGACACCTGGCTGGGGCTGTGCTGGAAGATGCCGAAGTCCGGCACCAGCCCCACGAAGGGGCTCTTTGTCCGCTCCCGCAGCTCCAGAATCTCCTCCACCGCGTTGAAGTTGATGCCCGCGGCCATGCCCTTGGTGGCCTTCTCCCGGTGTCCGCCGGGCTTGATGGGCCAGGGGGCGTGGATCTCCTTGCCGATGCGCACGTTGTATTTCTCCGCCGTGGGCAGGGCCATCTCAATGACGTCGATGGGCACCAGCACCAGCGTGCGGACATTCTGAAAGCCCATCTTTGCCGCCAGGCGGATGTCGTTTTTCAGGTGCTCCGCCGCCTCCCGGTGGGTCATGACGTGGTCCCGGAACTGGTGGACATCCAGATATACGTCCATGGTCACGGCCGTCATGTCGTAGCGGGCCAGATAGCTGCGCCAGTCGTAGAGAAATTCCTCAGAGGGGAAAGGATAGTGCCGGATGAGCTGCTCGTTGATGATCTCAATTCCGTCGGTGCCCAGGCCCTCCCGGACCTCCCGCACCTGCGCCTTCCAGTCCAGCTGGCGGAAAAACTGCGCCTGCTGATAGCTGTACAGGGAAACACCTCTGCGTATGGCCATTATCTGCCGCCTCCTTCCTGAAGCTCCAGTGTATAGCTGCTGACGGTCTCCGTCTTTCCCGCGCCGGCCCCGCTGCCGGGAACCGGGGGATTTTTCACCCACTCCTCGTCCCAGGGCATGTAGCCGTATTGGGCCAGGATGGACTGCTGCAGGCCGATGACGTGCTTTCCCGGAGCCAGGCCGCCGGGGCAGTCCACATACACAAGCCCCTCATCGTCATAGTCCCAGTGCTCCCAGACGCATTCCTTCAGCTCCTCAAAGCGCCGGGGCGGCTTGCCGTTGATCGCAAAGCGCTGCTTCTCCCGGGGGTAGACCACGCCGTCGCAGTCGATATAATAGCCGTTGTGCAGCGAGAGAAAGCAGCCGCGGTAGTCCGCGATCCGCACCGCAAAGCGGAAACCCGTGACCGCGCCGTTCTCCGTGGTGTTCTCCAGACTGTCCTGCCGAATCAGAAACTGGTCAAACATTCTATCACTCCTTCACGCCTCGTCCATTTCCTGAATGTACTTGTCAAATTCGCGGTATTTCTTTTCCCGCTCGGCGATGACGTCCTTATACTCGGTCAGCTTGGGGATGCAGACCTCCATCATGTGGGCAATCTCGCGGCAGTGGGCGTCCAGCCCCTGCATCAGCGTGCGGGACTCCTGGCGCGGATCGGAGGCCGGCAGCCAGTGCAGCGCAATTTTGCCGTCCTCCACCCCCATGGTGCCTCTGGCGCCGCAGGTAGTGCAGTAGATGTCCGGGAGGGCGTTGAGCATGACGGAGTTGGTATGGCAATAGGGACAGACGCCCTCGTCGCCGAACCACTCTACC
>CAJOPB010000165.1 GCA_905236305.1 uncultured Oscillospiraceae bacterium
CAAATTTATGACCGGCAATATTTTCCGCGGGCACGTGCAGGACGCGCTGTTCAACATGGTGACCATCCTCACCAACCAGAAGATCCACCTGCTGGGCATGATGACCGAGGCCATCCACACCCCGTTTATGTCCGACCGGGCGCTGGCCATCGAGAACGCCCAGTATATCTTCCGCACCATGGCGGACTTCGGAAACGAGATCGAGTTCAAGCCCGGCGGCATCATCCAGTCCCGCGCCGCCGAGGTGCTGAAAAAGGCGGCGGACCTGCTGGCGGAAATCGAGCGCACGGGCCTGTTCGCCACATTGGAGAAGGGCACCTTCGCGGACATCAAGCGTCCCCAGGACGGCGGCAAGGGCCTGAGCGGCGTGGTACAGAAGAACGAGGGATATTTCAACCCCTTCATTGAGGCGATGCGCGGAGAGGAGGCGAAGCGGGCATGAGCAGCGGACTTTACGATATGTCGTCCAAGGACTTTGACCAGACCCTGGACCTGACCCGGATCAAGCCCTACGGCGACACCATGAACGACGGCAAGACGCAGCTCAGCTTCACTCTGCCCATCCCCAACGATGAGAAGGGCATGGAGGCCGCCCGGCTCTACGCCAGACAGATGGGCATTCAGGAGCCCAACGTGGCCTACGCCCGCTCTCTGGACAGGGAATTCACCTTCTATGTGGTCTACGGCTCCTGCATCCACACCGTGGACTACACCAAAATCCAGGTCCAGACCGTACAGGACGAGACCATGGAGATGGAGGAGGTGGACGCCTATATCAAGGAGAACATCGGCCGCAAAATCGTGGTGGTAGGGGCCTCCACCGGCACCGACGCCCACACCGTGGGCATCGACGCCATCATGAACCGCAAGGGCTTTGCCGGCCACTACGGTCTGGAGCGCTACGAGATGATCGAGGGCTACAACTTAGGGAGCCAGGTGCCCAATGAGGAATTTCTCGAAAAGGCGAAGGCGCTCAACGCCGACGTGCTTCTGGTGAGCCAGACCGTCACCCAGAAGGACATCCATATCAAGAACCTGACGGAGCTCATCGAGCTGGCGGAGGCGGAGGGCGTGCGCGGAAAGTATGTCATGTGCTGCGGCGGGGCGCGCATCACCCACGAGCTGGCCAAGGAGCTGGGCTTTGACGCCGGCTTCGGCGCGGGAAAATTCGCCAACGACGTGGCCACCTTCTGCGTGAAGGAAATGGTACGCCGGGGGATGAAATAGAAACCCGTATGCGTCCGTAAGCCACCTGCCGGGAATCCGAACATTTTTTGTCACGGGAGATGCCTTTTTCCTCTTGCAGCAAAATTGAGACAACTTTGATACAATTTTGTCGCATACTGTCGAATTGGAAAATGGAGCCGCTATGCTGTCCCCCCACCTTGCGTGAGGGGGACGTCGGGGGCGGCGCGCACCCATCCCCCTTCCGGGAGCGGGCGCGCATTTCCTTCAGGCCGGAGACGGCCTGACGACAGTAAGGAGCGTACGGAAGCATGAAAAGACTGCTGTCTCTACTTCTGGCCGCGGTGATTTTGCTGAGCTTTGGCACTGCCGGCTTCGCCGCGTCCGGGGACATGCACTGGTCTGACGCGCTGGTCACCTATCTGGAACGGGAGGAGGACTTCAGCGCCCAGCCCTATAACGACGGCACCGGCTGGTATATCGGCTACGGCTGCGCCTGCGTCCCGGAGGACTGGCCCGACGGCATCACCCGGGAGGAGGCGGAGCAGCAGCTGAAGGACCTGCTGGACATCTTCAATGAGGATGTCAACGCCTTTCTCCGGCGCAACGGCATTTCGGTCAATCAGGCCCAGTTCGACGCCATGTGCGCCATGACCTACAACTTCGGGCCCAACTGGATGAATCAGAAAAACCGCCTGCCCTCCTACCTGATTCAGGGTCTGGAGAACTTTACCGAGCAGGAGATCGCCAGCGCCTTTGCCACCTGGAGCCACTTCAACGGCGAGATCCACGGCGGGCTGCTGCGGCGCAGGATCGCAGAGGCCAACCTGTTTCTCTATGGAGACTACAGCTTCAGCTACAGCGGCTGGAGCTGGTTGCTCACCAACGCCAACGGCGGAGAGCAGGAGAGCGACATCTATCTCTACCGCACCGGCGAGCACTATCTCACCCTGCCCCGGGCCACCCGGGCAGGCTACCAGTTCTCCGGCTGGCAGCGGTCCGACGGACAGATGCTCTATGACGGAGACACGGTTACCGGCAACCTGAGCGTGGGGGCGCTGTGGAGCGTCCTGCCAGAGGCGGACCGGACGGAAAGCGGCGACGCCCCTGCCGGAGAGGAGCGGGTCTTCCAGCCCGCCGACCCGGAGGAGGAGACCGCGGACGCGGGGCTGCTGGCCCAGCGGGAGGAGCCGCTGGTGCTCCCCCGCAAGTTTCCCGATGTGTCCCCCCAGTCCTGGTATGCGGCCTATGTCAACGACCTGACTGACCGGGGAATTCTCAACGGCTATGAGGACGGCACCTTCCGGCCCCGGTCCAGCGTCACCTGGGGCGAGGCCCTCAAGCTGATTCTCCGGGCAGCGGGCTTCCCGGAACGCAGCGCCCCGGAGGGGGGCCACTGGGCCTCCGGCTACCGCAGCTTTGCCGTGGGGCGGCAGTATATCGCCTACGGCTCGGTCAACGACCTCAACGCGGTCATCACCCGGGACGAGATCTCCGCCCTCTGCGCCGCCGCGCTGGAGCTGCGGGGCAGCGAGACCGGCGCCTCCCCCTTTGACGACACAGAGGCGCCGGACACCGTGGCGCTGTATGAGGCCGGCATCCTGGAGGGCAGCCTGGAGGACGGAAAACGGCTGTTCAAGGGCAGCGACAATATCACCCGGGCGGAGATTTCCGCCGTACTGGCGCGCATGGGGGACTATGTGGACGAGCACTTCGTCTTTGTCTCCGGGCAGCGGGCCAGTATCGACCCCAATCTCCGCAGAAATCCCTATGACAGCACGCTGTTCCAGGCGGACGCTGCCGGCAGGCTCAACTATCTGGACGACAGCCAGCTGGTGCGGCGCGGCATCGACGTCAGCTATTACCAGGGCGACATCGACTGGGAAAGGGTGGCGGCGGACGGCATAGACTTTGCCATCATCCGCTGCGGCTTCCGCGGCTACGGCACAGAGGGCCGGATGCACGTGGACGAAAACTTCTATGACAACATGCGGGGCGCCAGAGCCGCCGGTCTGGATGTGGGCGTCTACTTCTTCTCCCAGGCCGTCACCGTGGCGGAGGCGAAGGAGGAGGCCGCCATGGCGCTGGAGCTGCTGCGGGGCTTTGAGCTGCAATACCCCGTGGTGTTTGACTGGGAGCAGGTGAACAGCGCCGGGTCCCGCACCGCAAGCCCCAACTGGAAAATGGTCTGTGACTGCATCGACGCCTTCTGTGCGGAGATCTCCGCCGCCGGCTATACCCCCATGGCCTATTTTAACAAGGCCATGTCCTACCTGCGGCTGGATATGGAGCGGGTGCAGGCCTACGACGGCTGGCTCGCCTGGTATAACACCAACATGGACTTCCTCTACGATTTCCAGATGTGGCAATACAGCTCCACCGGCTCGGTGGACGGCATCAAGGGAAATGTGGACATGAATATCTGCCTCAAGCAGTATTGAGGACCGAGAGGCCCACCCCCCAGGAGGGGGTGGGCCTCTCGTTTTTGTATGCCGGTTCCCCCGCAGGGGAGGCCGGGCTTTCAATAAAATGAAGCATTTTATACTAATCTTCAATAAAAAGCAGAAATCTGCTTTTTATAGCGCCGCCAGGCGCGTTGAAGATTGTATGAGACGGCATTTGCG
>CAJOPB010000166.1 GCA_905236305.1 uncultured Oscillospiraceae bacterium
CCGGCAGCGCGCCGCCCGCCGCGGAAGGCCGCGAGACTGCCTCCAGCCCTGTCCAGACATCCCCGCAGACCGGGTCCCCGGTGCTGCCGGGCGGCGGGACCGAGGCCCGGACGGACACCCCCGCGCCCGGCGACGGCGGATTTTCAGGCGGCACTGCCGGGCAGGGAACCGGCAGCCCCGGCGGCGCTCCGGGACAGGGCGGCGCACCCTCGGGCGCTTTTGCCGGCGGCCCCGGGCACTGAAACCAAACCCCGTCCCCGAAAAGGGGGACGGGGCAGAATCACCCATCAGAAAGGCGGGACGGATATGAACCAGCTCCCATGGCTGGATTGGAACGGAAACGGGCGGATTGACCCGTCGGACATTGCACTTTCACTCGCAGCGGCCGCTGAAGCGGACAGCTGGGAGGACGACGGCGAAGAAGGACCTCCGGATGGTTCTGCAAACTGATTTGACCTGCGTTGGAGACAGCGGACACGCTCAGCGGCGGTAGCGCGCGGCAGGGCGATAATATTCAAAGATTACCGCATCCCTGCCCTTTTCCGCTGCGGGGTTGTGGGAGGTCCAGCCAAAGCGCATGGCGCCCATGCGCTCCGCGGTCCGCACGGCCAGCGGACGGGGGCCCAGGGCGTAGGCGATAAACTCCGGCTTTGCCAGAAAATTGCAGAAGGTGTTGCCCAGCACAAAGGCCGAGGCCCGGGAGTGGCCGGCATTGACATACCGCCCTGCGGGCATGGCCAGCTGGCCGCGCAGATACTCCGGCGCGTGGAAACGGAACCATGCCACGATGCCGGGATGGAAGCTCTCTACACAGGCGTCCCCCCGGTAGCCGTCCAGCATTGCCCGGGTCTTTTCACACAGCTCCCGGTTGCGGCTCCCGCTCTTGAGCTCCACGATCAGCGGGACCGCGCCGTCCACCGCGGCAAGCACCTCGGAGAACAGCGGAATGCGCTCCTCCGTTCCGCACAGCCGCAGCCGGCGCAGCGCATCCCAGCTCTGGTCCTCCACCCGGCCCTCCACGCCGCAGACCCGCTCCAGAGTGTCGTCGTGAAATACAACCACCCGGCCATCCCGGCTCAGCTGCACGTCCAGCTCCATGCCGTAGCCCGCAGCAGCCGCGGCGCGAAAGGCCGCGAGGGAGTTTTCCGGCACCTGCCGGTCCACGCTGTGGAGGCCCCGGTGGGCGTAGTTTCGGTTTTGAAAGGGGGCGCGCTTTCGCACAGAGGCCACGCCCGGCCGCAGAAGCAGCAGCGGCAGCGCCCCGGCAGACACCACCGCAGCCGCGGTGACGGCCAGCCCCGGGAGCCTGGAAAGGGGCACTCCCTCCGCCGCGCTGCGGCAGGCCTTTTTGAGTGCGGAAATCTTCATATGCTGTCCTTCTCCTTCCGGCTTGCGTACACTCCCCTCTGAGGGGGATTTTTTGCAGGATCCCCAGCAGAAAGCGCTCCCCTGTGATCTATCTCTTGTCCTTGTCGATGAATTCCAGCGACACCGTTGCCATGGCGGCGAAGGCAAGGGAGAAAACTGCCAGCATCACCCAGCAGTAGAGAATATTTCTCTCCGTGTGGGCATAGGCCTCGGAGTTGCTGGCAAGGCGGGTGGCTTCGGAGACATACTCCTGCACCTTTTCCTCGCCGATGGCCTCCATAACCTCCCCCAGCTGCACATGCAGATCATAGCTTTCCCCGGAAAACTGCTCCAGCATTCCGCTGCTCAGCAGCACGTCCGCCACGTCCTCCATGGTCAGGCCCTGGGGGCTCGCTACCCCTCTGAGCCTTGCGCGGATAACGTCATTTTGCAGCAGATGCTTCACGTCGTCCACCGTGAGGGTCTTGGTGACCTCGGTGTCCTTCATCTTGGTCAGAGTGTTCCAGGCCGTAACCGAGGGCAGGCTGTTATAGTCCCCCAGGGCGGCAATACTCCGCAGCCCGTAGCGGGAAATTGTCACATCCGTCAGAGGCTGGCTCCACTCTGGCAGCGAGAAAAAACCGCCCGAGAAGATCAGCTGGAAGATCAGCAGAAAGGGCATGATGGTCATGGCTGTGGTGGTGCTGCGGACAAAGCTGGAGATAAACAGCCCCAGCATATCCGAGGCATAGGTCACGAGAAAGATGGACAGGGCGAAGTCCACGATGAAAAAGCCGGTGAGAAAGCCCTCCCGCGGAAAGTGGACGCCGATGCGCTGGCACACCAGCGTCAGCAGCGCGGTCTGGGTCAGGCACAAAAACGCCTGGTAGATCATATGGGCAACCACATAGGAGGAGATGTGCATGCCCGAACGGTGCTCCCGCTTCACGATGCCCCGCTCCCGGCAGACCACCTGGATGGAGTTAAAACAGCCGTTCCAGATGCACACACAGCTCAGGGCAAAGCCGCCGAACAGCGTACCCTCCATGGTCACAAACATGTTGGGCTGCACCACCATGCCCACCAGCGCGCCAATGACCGCCGCCATGGGCAGCACCTTCCAGTCGTTCTGGTAGATGAACATCCGAAAGAACTTGCCAAGATATATCCGCACCTGGGAAAAGCGGCCCCGATGGCGTCCGATTCCCTGAATTGTAATCCCCTGTTCAGGCATGCTGCACCTCCGCAAATTTTCCGATGAACTCGTCCGCGCGGCCCTCGCCGCCCTCCTCCTGGCGGTTGATGCACATCACGATCTCCTCCATCCGCTGCTTTCCGAAAAAGCCGCGGGCGTCGTCAATGCTGCCGTAATAGGCCAGGCGTCCGGTGCGGTTGGCGTCCTTGGCCAACACAATCACGTTGTCAAAGAGGTCGATCACCCGATCCGGAGTGTGGGTGATCACAATGATGATCTTGCCCTGGTCGGCAATGGCTCGCAGCCGCTCAAACAGCTCTCTTGCCATCACGCCGTCGAGGCCGGAGTCCGGCTCGTCCAGAATAAACAGGGAAGGGTTGGAGATAAACTCCATGGCGATGGAGAGCCGTTTCCGCTGTCCGCCGGACAGCTTGTCCACCAGGCTGCCCGCCACCGGCTCCAGACCGAAAATCTCCATGACCTCCATGATACGCTTCTTGCGCTGGGCCTGCGGCAGGTCGATGGGCAGACGCAGCAGCGCCGCGTCGGAGAGGGTGCGAAGCACCGTATCGCTGCCCCGCATCAGGTCCTGCTGGGGCACGAAGCCGATCTCATACTGCATCTTTTTGTAGTCGGCATACACGTCGCCGCTGTTGAGCACCACCTTGGCGTTTGCCCGCTCATAGCCGTTTACGGCGTTGAGAAAGGTGGTCTTGCCCGCGCCGGAGCCGCCCAGCAAAAGCACCATGCTGCCCGGCTTGATGTACATGTGGATGTCCCGCAGCAGATATTTTTTCTTGAAAAAGCTGGTGACCGAGCGCTCCTCCAGGTTGACGGTCAGCCCCTCATCCATCACTCGGGCCGTGGCGCCGGAGAGGCCCGCGGCCTGCTCCTGATAGTCTGTCACCTTCCACTGGGGCTGATATTTTTTGGTCCAGCCAAAGATGATTGCCACAATGCCAAAGACGGGGATGGCCAAGATGAGCCAGCGCCTCCTGGCTTGGAACAGCTCCAAAAGCGCGATATAAACCCGGATGGAGTAGACCAGCTCAATAATCGCAAAAACCAGAACAAAGGGACTTATAAGCAGGTAGACGGAGCTTGTCGAGGGCAGAAACAGCATGAGAAGGCTCGACAGCGTGATCAGCACGTGGTTGATGAATATCATCCAGCCCTCCGGCTCCCGGGCTACGCTGAGACCCAGGTAATAAAGCCGCAGACAGGGCACCAGCGACAGTGCGGGCTTGATGCCGCATTTGCGGAAAATCCCCCAGAGTCCGATGATCTCCATGGAGGCGTCAACGATCGCCCACACCGAGGTCGCGCCGAATATCAGGGTCAGAATCACTTTCAAGACCAAAGCGTATGCACTCCTTTCGCGCCATTTCCCGGCACCAGCCCGCGGCCTGTGGGGCCGGCGACGGGAAGCAACCTTATTTATATTCCATATATTGTATCATAGCATTGATCGGCTCTGCTGTCAACGCATCAGACAGCCGAAAGAAAGGCAGTATTACAGTTCAGACGCCGGGGCATCTGAACTGTACAAGGGGAAGCACTGCGCTCCGCACACGCCCTTTCTTGCGGGGGACGCCGGGCGGGCATTCTTTCACCGGGACAGGCCGGCACGCATAGGATGACGCGAGGAAGGACGGATGACATACCGCTCCGGTCCTCACCCAGTTTGACAACAACACCGCATTGGAGGAATCGGCTTTGGAACAGAAATGCACAATCGGCTCCGGAAACGGAAGCTGCCATTATAAGGAAGGGGCGCTTCCCGCGTGCGCACCGCTGGCGCTGGCGTATGTACCCATGCAGAGCAGCGCCGCCCCTGCCTATGATACAGAGGATGCGCTGAAACGGGGGACCCTGTTTCCGGGTCTGGATCTGCCCTTCATGAACATGGTCAATACCCGCGAGATTGAGGGGCCGCTGGCAGAGGTCATGGCGCTGTGCTTTGTCAGCCATGAGCTGCAGCTCTATCTGGACACCCATCCGAGTGACACAGAGGCCTTTGACACCCTTCGTCAGATGCGCACGCTGACCGCGGAGGCCAAGAGAAGATACACCGCCCGCTACGGCCCTCTCAGCCCCCAGGACCTGGCAGAGAGCGATCATTTTGACTGGCTGGAAGATCCGTGGCCCTGGAGCATTCAGGACTGAGCAGGAAAGGAAGGGCAATAAACTATGTTTGTATATGAAAAACGCTTGCAGTACCCGGTAAAAATCAAAAATACAAATCCCGCACTGGCAAAGTTCATTATAAGTCAGTATGGAGGTCCGGATGGCGAATTAGGTGCCTCTCTGCGTTATCTGAGCCAACGCTACTCGATGCCGTATCCGGAGCTCAGGGGGTTGCTGACCGATATAGGTACAGCGCAGTCATGCTTGCACATAGGGGCTTCAAAGCCTTGCAATTCCTCACTTTTTTCGACCTCCGTTTCGGTGGAGGTCTCCCATTCATTCTTGCACACTGGCGTTTC
>CAJOPB010000167.1 GCA_905236305.1 uncultured Oscillospiraceae bacterium
CCCGGGGACGATCCGCCCCGCGGTGGAGAACAGCGCCATCGCCACCCCGCCGCCGGATGCCGTCCCCACGCAGAAGGCGCAGGAGGAGACGGCGCCGACGGCCGCGCCAGAGCCGGCGGCAAAGCGCCGGGACGGGGTCTATACCTTTGTGCTGCTGGTCAGCGATCAGGTCAGCGGCGGCACGGACACCATCCTGACGGGACAGCTGGACACCCGACGCCGCAGCCTGGATCTGGTGAACATCCCCCGGGATACGCTGGTCAACGTGAGCTGGCCGGTGAAAAAGGCCAACTCCATCTATGTCAACGAGAACTCCGACCCCGACCGCTTTATCGCCGACCTCAGCGGACTTGTGGGCTTCGGCGTGGACCACTACGCGGTGATGAATCTGAAGGCCGTGGCCCGCATCGTGGACGCCATGGGGGGCGTGGACTTCAATATGCCCCGCAGCATGGACTATGACGATCCTACCCAGAATCTCAGCATCCACATCAGCGCCGGCGCCCAGCACCTCAGCGGCACCGACGTGGTAAAGGCCCTGCGCTTCCGGGTCGGCAACGACGGCTCCGGTTATCCCGACGGCGATCTGGGCAGAATTCATTTTCAGCAGACGCTCCTGAAAAGCGTGGCCTCCCAGCTGCTCTCCGTGGGCAACATCCCCAACCTGCCCAAGGTGCTGGAGGCGGTGACGGACAACGTCAAAACGGACCTGACCAGTGCCAACCTCAGCTTCTTTGCAGAGCAGTTTCTGCTGATGGACAAGGACAATGTCAACTTCTATATGGCCCCCGGTACGGCCATCAGTATCCGGGGCGGCTCCTACTACGAGCTCAACGTGAACGAGTGGCTTGAGATGCTCAACACCGCGCTGAACCCCTATGACCAGCCGGTGACGGAGAAAAACCTGGATGTGCTGCACTATCTGGGCGCAGAGGGCGCCATCTCCACCACGGGGGACACCCTTCCGCTCTCCAGCTTCTACGACTTTTACAGCTATACCGGATAATGCGCGGCGCGGACAGACGCCGGCGCACACGGCCTATCAAGGACAAAGGAGGAATATTGATTCATGATGACACCGAAGGAAGTCGCCGAGACTGCCGTCAAGGCGCTGGACGCCAAAAACGCCCATGATCTCAAGCTGCTGCGCACCACGGATGTGACGGTGCTGGCGGATTATTTTGTAATCTGCACCGCCGCCTCCACCACCCAGATCAAGACGCTGGCGGACGCCGCTGAGGCCGCTCTGGAGGCCGCAGGAGAGACCAAGCTGCACCGGGAGGGCTACCGCAGCGGCAGCTGGGTGCTGCTGGACTTTGGCTGCGTGGTCATCCACCTGTTTATGGAGGAGGCCCGGCAGTTTTACAACCTGGAGCGTCTCTGGGCAGACGCCGAGGAAGTGGACATTTCAGCGCTGCTGGAGCAGGCGGACAGGGGCTGACCGGCAGCTTTGACCGACGCCTCCCCTCCGCCGGCCTGGGAGAAATTATAGTCAGCGACATCAATGCCGTGACTGTAATTTCATTTTCCGCTGCAGAGCGGCGTTAAAAGGACATGGCAACTATCGTAAACGACAGATATTTTTGCCGTTTACGATACTATATTCGTATGGAAGAAGAGAAAAACCGATGAAGTATGATTTTGCCGCCATTGAAAAGAAATGGCAGAAAAACTGGGAGGAGACCAAGCCCTATGCCGCCGTCACCGGCGATCCCAGGCCCAAGTTTTACGGCCTGATCGAGTTCCCCTACCCCTCTGGACAGGGGCTGCACGTAGGCCACCCCCGCCCCTTCACAGCCATGGATGTTATCACCCGGAAAAAGCGCATGGAGGGCTATAACGTCCTGTTTCCCATCGGCTTTGACGCCTTCGGTCTGCCGACGGAGAACTTTGCCATCAAAAATCATATCCACCCTGCCATTGTCACCAGGAACAACATTGCCCGTTTCACCGAGCAGCTGAAAATGCTGGGCTACGGCTTTGACTGGGACCGCTGCGTGGACACCACGGACCCCAAATATTATAAGTGGACCCAGTGGATTTTCCTGCAGCTGTTCAAAAACGGCCTGGCCTACAAGGCCACCATGCCCGTAAACTGGTGCACCAGCTGCAAGTGTGTGCTGGCCAACGAGGAGGTCGTGGAAGGGGTCTGCGAGCGCTGCGGCAGCCCGGTCATCCGCAAGGAAAAAAGCCAGTGGATGCTGCGCATCACCAAATACGCCCAGCGGCTGGTGGACGATCTGGACGGTCTGGACTATATCGAGCGGGTAAAGATTCAGCAGCGCAACTGGATCGGCCGCTCCACCGGCGCGGAGGTCACCTTCCGCTCCACCGCCGGGGAGGACATCGTGGTCTTCACCACCCGGCCGGATACCCTTTTCGGCGTCACCTATATGGTGCTGTCCCCGGAGCACGCGCTGGTGAAGCAGTGGCTGCCCCGGCTGGAAAACGCCGCCGCCGTAGAGGAATATCAGGCCGCCGCCGCGGGCAAGTCCGACATGGAGCGCACAGAGCTGAACAAGGAAAAGACCGGCGTGGAGCTCAAGGGCGTCCGGGCCGTCAACCCCGTGACGGGCACAGAGATCCCCATCTTCATCTCCGACTATGTTCTGGCCACCTACGGCACCGGCGCCATCATGGCCGTGCCGGGCCACGACCAGCGGGACTGGGAATTCGCCCGGGCCTTTGATCTGCCCATTCTGGAGGTGGTGGCCGGCGGCGACGTGGCGAAGGAGGCCTATGTGGCCAAGGACGACACCGCCATCATGGTCAACTCCGGTTTCCTCAGCGGCAAAAGCGTGAAGGAGGCCATCCCTGCCATGATCTCCTGGCTGGAGGAAAAGGGCATCGGCAGGGCGCAGGTCAACTTCAAGCTGCGGGACTGGGTCTTCTCCCGCCAGCGCTACTGGGGCGAGCCCATTCCCCTGGTATACTGCCAAAAATGCGGCTGGGTGCCGGTGCCCGAGAGCGAGCTGCCCGTGGTGCTGCCCAATGTGGAGAGCTATGAGCCCACCGACGACGGCGAGAGCCCCCTGAGCAAGATGACCGACTGGGTCCAAACCACCTGCCCCTGCTGCGGCGGAAGCGCCCGGCGGGAAACGGACACCATGCCCCAGTGGGCCGGGTCCAGCTGGTATTTCCTGCGCTATATGGACCCCCACAACGACCTCGCCCTCGTCAGCAGGGAGGCGGAGAACTACTGGGGGCCTGTGGACTGGTATAACGGCGGCATGGAGCACACCACCCTCCACCTGCTCTACTCCCGCTTCTGGCACAAGTTTCTCTATGACATCGGCGTGGTCCACACGCCGGAGCCCTACTTCAAGCGCACCAGCCACGGCATGATCCTGGGCGAGGGCGGCGAGAAGATGAGCAAGAGCCGGGGCAACGTGGTGAACCCCAA
>CAJOPB010000168.1 GCA_905236305.1 uncultured Oscillospiraceae bacterium
ACCTTCCCCGCCTCCGACAGCGCCCAGGCGCGCAAGCTCCTCCACGATCTGGCCCGGGTGGAGGAGGACCCCTATGTCATTATCTACATCGAGGAGACGCTGGCCGAACCGATTCAGGACGAGATCCGGAAGTATAATTCCCGCCCCTCCCCGGCAGTCATCCTGATTCCCGGGCGGGACGGTCCCATCGGACTGGGGCAGAACGCATTGCGGCAGGCCGTGGAGAAGGCGGTCGGCAGCAACATCCTTTAAAGAAAGGAACCAGAATATATGAGTGGTAAAGTAATCAAGGTCGCTGGCCCGCTGGTCGTGGCCGAGGGCCTCGCGGATGCCAACGTCAGCGACGTGGTCCGCGTCGGCCCCCAGCGTCTGATCGGCGAGATTCTGAACATGACCGGCGACCACGCGGATATCCAGGTCTATGAGGAGACGGGTGGTCTGGGGCCCGGCGCGGAGGTTGTCACCACCGGCGGACCGCTGAGCGTGGAGCTGGGACCGGGTATGCTGGAGGGTATCTATGACGGAATCCAGCGCCCGCTGACCGCAATCCGGGACCTGACCGGACACTCCATTGCCACCGGCGTGGATGTCCCTGCCCTGGACCGGAAAAAGCAGTGGGACTTCACCGCAACCGCCAAGGCCGGCGACAAGGTGACCGGCGGCGACATCCTGGGCACGGTGCCGGAGACCCCCACGGTGCTGCACAAGATTATGGTTCCCCCCAGAATGCAGGGTACCATTGTCAAGATCAAGAGCGGCAAGTATAACGTCACCGAAACCATCGCCGTGCTGAAAAAGGACAACGGCGAGGAGGTGGAGCTGACCATGACCCAGCGCTGGCCCGTCCGTGTGGGCCGGCCCTATGAGAAAAAATATCCCCCCCTGGCCCCGCTGCAGAGCGGCCAGCGTATTGTGGACACACTGTTCCCCATTGCCAAGGGCGGCACCGCGGCCATCCCCGGCCCCTTTGGCAGCGGCAAGACCGTTATGCAGCACGCCCTGGCAAAGTGGTCTGACGTGGACATCGTGATCTATATCGGCTGCGGTGAGCGCGGCAATGAGATGACCGACGTTCTCAACGAGTTCCCCGAGCTGATCGACCCCCACACCGGCTATCCCCTGATGAAGCGCACGGTGCTGATCGCAAACACCTCCGATATGCCCGTGGCGGCCCGCGAGGCCAGCATCTACACCGGCATTACCATCGCCGAGTACTTCCGCGACATGGGCTACGCCGTGGCAGTTATCGCCGACTCCACCTCCCGCTGGGCCGAGGCGCTGCGTGAGATGTCCGGCCGTCTGGAGGAGATGCCCGGTGAGGAGGGTTATCCCGCCTATCTGGCCAGCCGTATCGCCCAGTTCTATGAGCGCGCCGGCGTGGTGGAGTGCCTCGGCAGCGACGAGCGCCAGGGCAGCCTGACCGCCGTGGGCGCCGTGTCGCCTCCCGGCGGCGACCTGTCCGAGCCTGTCAGCCAGGCCACCATGCGAATCGTCAAGGTGTTCTGGGGTCTGGACAGCGCGCTGGCTTATGCCCGCCACTTCCCCGCAATCAACTGGCTGAACTCCTACTCCCTCTATCTGGACACGCTGAAGCCCTGGTATGACGAGCGCTTCCCCGGCTTTATGAAAAACCGCGACAAGGCCATGGCGCTTTTGCAGGAGGAGGCCAACCTCAATGAGATCGTCCGCCTGGTGGGCGCCGATTCGCTGGCTCCCCCGGAGCAGCTGACCCTGGCTACCGCCAAGATGATCCGCGAGGACTTTTTGCAGCAGAACAGCTTTTTGGACATCGACTCCTACTCTGAGACGGAGCGTCAGTACATGCTTCTGGGCATGATTCTGGACTTCGACACGGCCGCGCGGGACGCCATAGCCGCCGGCGCGGAGCTGAGCAAGCTCAACAGCATCCCGGCCAAGGAGCAGATCGCCCGGGCCAAGACCGTGCCCGCAGACCAGTATAAGGAAGTTTACACCCAGATCAGCAGGGATATGAAGGCGCAGATTGCCGATATCAAGGCCCAGGGAGGTGACGAGGCATGATCAGAGAATATCAGACAATTCATGAGATCGCGAGCCCTCTGATGATCGTCGAAAAGGTAGAGGGCGTCACCTATGATGAGCTCTGCGAGATCGAGCTGCCCGACGGCTCCCTGCGCCGCGGCAAGGTGCTGGAGGTGGACGGGGACAAGGCCGTCGTCCAGCTCTATGAGAGCGCGGCAGGAATCAACCTGGCAAAGTCCAAGGTGCGTTTTCTGGGTCATCCGCTGGAGCTTGCGGTCAGCGGCGATATGCTGGGGCGGGTGTTCAACGGCATGGGCCATCCCATCGACGGCGGCCCGGAGATTCTGGCCGAGCAGCATCTGAACATCAACGGCCTGCCCCTGAACCCCTCGGCCCGCGCCTATCCCGCCGAGTTTATCCAGACCGGCGTGAGCACCATCGACGGGCTGAACACCCTGGTCCGCGGCCAGAAGCTGCCCATCTTCTCCGGCTCCGGCCTGCCCCACGCCAACCTGGCGGCCCAGATCGCCCGTCAGGCCAAGGTGCTGGGCGACGAGGGCAAGTTTGCCGTGGTGTTTGCCGCCATCGGCATCACCTTTGAGGAGAGCGAGTTCTTTGTAGAGGAATTCCGCCGCACCGGCGCCATCGACCGCACGGTCATGTTCTCCAACCTTGCCGACCAGCCCGCCATCGAGCGGATTGCCACCCCGCGTATGGCGCTGACCGCGGCGGAGTATCTGGCCTTTGAGAAGGACATGCACGTGCTGGTAATTCTTACCGACATCACAAACTACGCCGAGGCCCTGCGCGAGATCTCCGCCGCAAAGAAGGAGGTTCCCGGCCGCCGCGGCTATCCCGGCTATCTGTATACCGACCTTGCCACCATGTATGAGCGGGCGGGCCGCCGCATCGGTATGCCCGGCTCCATCACCATGATCCCCATTCTGACCATGCCCGAGGACGACAAGACCCATCCCATTCCCGACCTGACAGGCTACATTACCGAGGGACAGATCATCCTCAGCCGCGAGCTCTACCGCAAGGGTGTGATTCCCCCGGTGGACGTGCTGCCGAGCCTGAGCCGTCTGAAGGACAAGGGCATCGGTGCGGGCAAGACCAGAGAGGACCACGCCGGCTTTATGAACCAGCTCTTTGCCGCCTATGCCGCCGGCAAGGACGCGAAGGAGCTGATGCAGATTCTGGGCGAGAGCGCCCTGAGCGAGACGGACCGCTTCTACGCCCGGTTCGCAGAGGAATTTGAGCAGAAGTTTGTAGGTCAGGGCAACGAGACCAACCGCTCCATCGAGGAGACCCTGGATGTCGGCTGGGAGCTGCTGAGCATTCTGCCCAAGAGCGAGCTGAAGCGTATCAAGCCGGAGTTCATTGAGAAGTATCACCCGGACAACAAAAAGTGAGGCGGTGACGGAATATGGCGAATAAAACCGTCACCCCGACCCGGATGGTGTTGAACCAGACGAAAAACCGTCTGAAAACAGCCACCCGCGGTCACAAGCTGCTAAAGGACAAGCGGGACGAGCTGATGCGCCAGTTTATGGACATTGTGCGCCGCAACCGGGTGCTGCGGGCGCGGGTGGAGGCCGGTTTGACCGAGGCCTTTGGCGCGCTGACCGTAGCAAGCGCCGTGATGAGCCCGGATATGCTGAATCAGGCCCTGATGTATCCCCGTCAGAGCGTGGATCTGGGTATGAAGTTCCAGAACATCATGAGCGTAAACGTGCCCCAGTACACCTTCAACACCAAAAATGCCGACCCGGGGGAGATCTATCCCTACGGCTTCACCCAGACCAGCGGCGAGCTGGATCTGGCTATGGAGAGCATGAACCGTGTCTTTGCCGACATGCTGGAGCTGGCCCAGGTGGAAAAGACCATGCAGCTCCTGGCAGAGGAGATCGAAAAGACCCGCCGCCGCGTCAACGCCTTGGAGTATGTCATGATCCCTGAGATGGAGGAAAATATCAAGTATATCTCCATGAAGCTCAGCGAGAATGAAAACGCAACCAAGGTCAGACTCATGAAGGTCAAGGATATGGTGTTGAAGCAGGCGATTGAACAGAGAAGGGCCGATGAGGGGCGGACTACGGAGAATCTGGGATAAACAAAAGCAAATGAAAAATCAGAGCGTAATGATCGCTCTGATTTTTCATTTGTCATAAAAGTAATACTATCGTGGCCAATCTAAATTTCGCGGTAAACCCAGAATATAATCCGCGCTGACATGATAATGTTTGCAAAACTTTATCAGATAATCAATCGGCGGAGAATTGATTCCGCGCTGCGACGCATAGCTAGTCCTTTAGGGCGACGCGGAACTCTGCGAGGCAACGAGCGTTCCCCTCTCCTGTGAAC
>CAJOPB010000169.1 GCA_905236305.1 uncultured Oscillospiraceae bacterium
ACCGCCCCCTTACAGGGGCCTATTATACCACCTGCTCGGGACATTTTCATTTGTGGTCTATCGAGACATTATCATAAACGGATCAGACAGGCCGGACATGGGCTCTAAAAAAAGTCTTGACTTTTTTTCGGTGATGTGATAAAGTACCGCAAACCGATGAAGAAGGGTGAGTAAGTTCCGTTTCTTTTTCCACAGAGAGCTGTCGGGGCTGGGAAGGCAGTGAAAAACACGGGACCGAATGGACTTCCGAGGGCGAGCGGAAACGGCGCCGGGGTCTGTTTTCTCAAAAGAGAAAAGCGGGCGTAGGGTGATCGGAGTATGCGAGACGGAGACGGGCGCTCCGTGAACAAAGGCCGGCCCGTGACAGCGGGTAATGAGTGGGCGCGCAGCCGCAAGGGCGCGTCAAGCCGGGTGGCACCACAGGATGCGTATGATTACGGTCCTGTCCCAGCACACTTTGACTGGGACAGGACCGTTTTTGTATCTGCCGGCCTGTTCCCGAAAAATGAAAGGAGCGCGTAAACACCATGTCAGAAAAAGTCATCCCCTACAAGATCTATCTGGAAGAATCCGAGATGCCCAAGGCCTGGTACAATGTCCGGGCGGATATGAAAAACAAGCCCGCCCCGCTGCTGAATCCCGGCACACATCAGCCCATGACCGCAGAGGAATTGAGCGGCGTATTCTGCGAGGAGCTCGTGCAGCAGGAGCTGGACAATGACAATCCCTATATCGAGATTCCGGAGGAGATCCGCAATTTCTATAAGATGTACCGTCCGTCCCCCCTGGTGCGGGCCTATTGTCTGGAGGAAAAGCTGAAGACCCCTGCAAAAATTTATTACAAGTTTGAGGGAAACAACACCTCCGGCAGCCATAAGCTCAACTCCGCCATTGCCCAGGCGTATTACGCCAAAAAGCAGGGTCTAAAGGGCGTAACCACGGAGACGGGCGCAGGCCAGTGGGGTACCGCTCTGGCCATGTCCTGCTCCTATTTCGAGCTGGACTGCAAGGTCTATATGGTCAAGGTCAGCTATGAGCAAAAGCCCTTCCGGCGGGAGGTTATGCGGGTCTATGGCGCTTCCGTCACGCCCTCGCCCTCAGATACCACCCAGGTGGGCCGCAAGATTCTGGCGGAGCATCCCGGCACCACCGGCTCCCTCGGCTGTGCCATCAGCGAGGCAGTGGAGACGGCTGTGTCCAATCCCGGTTACCGTTATGTGCTCGGCAGCGTGCTGAACCAGGTGCTGCTGCACCAGAGTGTCATCGGTCTTGAGACCAAGGCTGCCCTGGACAAATATGGTATCAAGCCCGACATGATCATCGGCTGCGCCGGCGGCGGCAGCAATCTGGGCGGACTGATCTCCCCCTTCATGGGCGAGAAGCTGCGGGGAGAAGCGGACTATCGGATCATCGCCGTGGAGCCTGCCTCCTGCCCCAGCTTTACCCGCGGCGTCTATGCTTACGACTTTGCCGACACCGGCATGGTCTGCCCCCTGGCAAAGATGTATACCCTGGGCAGCGATTTTATCCCTGCGCCAAACCATGCCGGCGGCCTGCGCTACCACGGCATGAGCCCCATCCTGTCCCAGCTCTATGACGACGGACTGATGGAGGCAGTCAGCGTGCCACAGACAAGAGTGTTTGAGGCTGCGGAGCAATTCGCCCGGGTAGAGGGCATTCTCCCTGCCCCCGAGAGCAGCCATGCCATCCGCGTTGCCATCGACGAGGCGGAGCGGTGCAGAGAGACCGGTGAAGAAAAGACCATCGTCTTTGGTCTGACCGGCACCGGTTACTTTGACATGGTGGCCTATGAGAAGTTCCACGACGGCAAGATGGATGACTATATTCCCACCGACGAGGAGCTGGCAAAATACGCCTCCAGGCTGCCGAAGATTGACTGATTCCCCATCAATAAATTCCACCCTCCGGGAAAAGCCGGGTGTCAGGGCTTCTGCGCTCTGACGCCCGGCTGATTTGATTCCATGGATCTGAATATGCACAAAAGCGAAGTGCAGCCTTCCCACAGACATATAGCGGATAACGGCTTGAAATCGGCCGCTCCTGTGTGGTATAATCTGGCATGGAACGGTTTTTTGATAACCGCGGGCTTTGCCCGGCAGCGCGTACGTACTGCGGGCAAAATTCATACAGATCATTACGTAATTACAGGAGGTCAGTTAAGATGGAGCAAAAAACAAAACGGCTGGTCACGCGGAGCGATTTTGATGGTTTGGCCTGCGCAATCATGCTGAAAGAGCTGAATCTGATTGAGGAGATCAAGTTTGTCCATCCCAAGGATATTCAGGATGGGAAAATTGAGCTGTCTGAACAGGATATCACCACCAATCTTCCCTATGATCCCCGTGTCGGCCTGGCGTTTGACCATCACGAATCTGAAATTGACCGTCTGAAAGCGGAAAAGGCAGACGGAAAGCTGATTATCGACCCCAATGCCCGCAGCGCAGCCCGGGTGGTCTATAATTACTACGGCGGTAAGAAGGCTTTTCCCGACCTCTCCGAGGAGCTCATGGCTGCCGTGGACAAGGGCGACAGTGCGGATTTCACCATGGACGATATTCTGAACCCCAGCGGATGGGTACTGCTGCATTATCTGATGGACCCGCGCACCGGGCTTGGCCGTTTCCATGAATTCAAGGTCTCGAATTATGAGCTGATGATGCAGCTGATTGATTTCTGCCGTCAGCATGGCATTGATGAGATTCTGCAGCTGCCTGATGTCAAGGAGCGGGTGGATCTCTATTTTGAGCAGGCCGAGCTCTTTAAGGAGCAGCTCAAGCGCATCGCAAAGGTGGACGGCAAGGTCGTGGTGCTGGACCTTCGGAAGGAAGAAATTATTCATGCCGGCAACCGCTTCATGATCTACGCCCTGTATCCCGACGCCCAGATCTCCATCCATGTGGCCTGGGGTTTCCAGAAGCAGAACACTGCTGTGATGATCGGCAAGTCCATTGTCAACCGCGCTTCTCAGGCAGACATTGGAGAGCTTTGTCTGAAGTACGGCGGCGGCGGACACCGCAATGCGGGAACCTGCCAGCTGGATAACGACAAGGTGGACGCACTGCTTCCGGATATTGTCGCCGCGCTGAACGAGGCATAATACGATTTCCCCAAAAAGCTTACACGATATATTTGGGACCCGCATAATAATAAAGAGATACGCTGTTAAAATACAAACGGGCTGCGCTCTGTCAGGCAGAGTGCAGTCCGTTCGCAATATATCCGGGCGAAGCGTTTCCGCCGTATAGATGTGCAGCGCTTGTGCTGCGGCGTTTTATACAGTCTAAGAATTATTCCAAATCCTTCCAAAACTCCAGCGTCTCCCGCTCGTATGCATCCCGGTCCACCAGAAAGCTCATGCCATGACCTGCACCCGGAACCAGAAGCAGCCGTTTTTTGGGGGACGGACAGGCCAGATAGTTCTCCCGCGTCATCTCGGGGGGGACGAAATGGTCATCCAGCCCATGGATAAAAAATACCGGGAGGGTGGACTGAGAAAGGGCTTCCACGGTGGAATAGGCATCCGGCGCGCAGTCCAGGCGGGCAGTGGTTAAGCGGTCGATCTGTTTTTTCCAGGGCTGATAAGGGATGTGCCAGGTATTTTTTGCCACGTGGCGCCAGATTGCCTCCGGAGATGTAAAGCCGCAGTCAGCCATAATTCCCCGCACGCGCTGCTGCACCTCCTCCAGGCCGGCTGCCATCAGCACGGTGGTAGCGCCCATGGACAGTCCTGCCAGATAAATGGGCATATCGGGAAAGCGCTCCGCTGCCCAGCGGCTCCAGTCGGCACAGTCAAAGCGCTCCCGCAGACCATAGCACATGGTGTCTCCGCCGCTCTCCCCCTGTCCCCGCTGTTCCGCATACAGCACATTGCAGCCGTTGGTATACCAGAAATCCGCGCTGGCTCCAAAGTCCCGATACCAGGAGGAGCGCCAGCCATGCATGGCGATAATTACACGCCGTGCATCAATGCCTCTGCGCAGATGGCCTACCAGAAGCGTGCCGTCCCGTGCAGCCAGCTCAACACGCTCCATCGGGCTGTTTCGCAGGCGCTTTGCGGCAGATGCGGCCTCCAATGAGAGCAGATCCGGCTCCGGACCGGTCATGCGGGATTTGGCCCGGATCATCAATCGCGGCTCTCTGCGGTCCATGGCCTCCCGCACAAACAGTGCAGCGGCTTTTCTGGACATGACCAGGAGCCCTCCAAGCGCGCCGAGAATCACACCACCGGTCAGCAGCTTCTCTCTCTTTCCGCCCTTCATCCCGCGTTCCTCCTGTTCGACGCAGTGTCTGTGTTCATATTTTTTACCGCAGCAGACAGCATCAGCTTGATACGGTTGAGCTGATTGACCTCGCTTGCGCCGGGGTCGTAGTCCACCGCTGCGATGTTTGCCTGGGGATAAGCCTTTTTCAGGGCCTTGATGACACCCTTTCCCACCACATGGTTGGGCAGGCAGGCAAAGGGCTGGATGCATACGATATTGTCCACCCCTTCACTGAGGAGCTCAGCCATCTCTCCGCAGAGGAACCACCCCTCCCCATACTGATTGCCCAGGGACAGGAAGGGCTTAGCCAGCTCACCGATGTGTTCGATGCGGATCGGTGGGGCAAACCTGCGGCTGCGGCGCAGCGCGTCCACGGCACTCTTTCGCAGGCTTTCAATAGCATCCACCCCAACTCGGGCCACAAAGGCCGAGGCCCAGGGAATTCCCAGATATTTATGCTTGTAGTCGTTGTTATACACGCTGTAGCTGAGGAAGTCTGTCAAATCCGGCACCACAGCCTCTGCGCCCTCCCGCTCCAGCAGCTCCACAAGATAGTTGTTGGCAAGCGGCATATATTTTACCAGAATCTCCCCGACAATGCCTACCCGGGGCTTTTTCAGATCCTCGTCGATGGGCAGGGCGTCAAAGTCCGCCACAATGCCCCTGCAAATCTCCTTAAAGCTGCGCTTTTCCCGGGGCTCGGTTACGGAGTCGATGCATATTTTACGCCACTTGCGGTGGAGCGCGTCTGCAGAGCCGGGGGTGCGCTCGTAGGGGCGCACACGATAGAGGCAGCGCATCAGCAGATCCCCGTACACCAGTCCCCGCAGCCCCTCCAGCACCATCTTGGGCGAGAGCTGAAAGCCCTCGTTTTTCTCCATGCCGTTGGCATTCAGAGAGATGACAGGGACGTGGTGGAGTCCCGCCTTGTCCAGTGCCCGGCGGATGAAGCTCACATAATTGCTGGCGCGGCAGCAACCCCCGGTCTGTGTCATCATCAGGGCCAGCCGGTTGGTGTCATACTTGCCGCTGAGCACAGCCTCCATCAGCTGCCCCACCGTGACAATGGACGGATAACAGGCATCATTGTTGACATATTTCAGCCCTACATCCACTGCGTTGCGGGTGGCATTATTCAGGATCTCCACATTGTAGCCGTATTTCTGAAATACGGGCTGGATCAGATCAAAGTGGATCGGGCTCATTTGTGGGGCCAGAATCGTGTAGCCCGCATCATACATTGCCCGGGTGAATTCAGCCCGGTCATAGGTCACCGGCGCAGGCTCTGCCTTGACACATTGGTCGGCGCGCATATTCATCGCTGCCAGCAGGCTCCGCACCCGAATGCGGGCAGCTCCCAGATTGTTCACCTCATCTATTTTCAGCACGGTATAGAGCTTGTTGGACTTTTCCAGAATCTCGCAGACCTGATCCGTTGTCACGGCATCCAGGCCGCAGCCGAAGGAAAACAGCTGTACCAGCTCCAGATCATCCCGGGCCCGCACAAACTCCGCGGCGGCATAGAGCCGGGAGTGAAACACCCACTGGTCCACCACCCGCAGCGGCCGCTGGGGAGGCTGCGTCAACGGCAGGGAATCCTCGGTAAACACCGCAAGTCCATACGAGGCAGCCAGCTCCGGAACACCGTGGTTGATCTCCGGATCGACATGATAGGGTCTGCCGGCCAGCACCAGACCGCGCCGCCCCTCCCTGGTCATCCAGTCCAGGGCGCGCTGCCCCTCGGCACGCACATCCTCCTTGGCCCGGCGCTGCTCCGCCCAGGCCAGCCTTGCGGCGGCACGAACCTCGGCGGCGGGAATATCCCACTCCTCCCTGCACACCTTCACCAGCCGGTCCTCCGCGGTCTTCTCATCTGTAAACGCCAGGAAGGGACGGATGTAACGCACCTCCCCGTCGGCTACAGCCTCCACATTATTTTTCAGGTTTTCAGGATAAGAGACCACCATGGGGCAGTTGAAGTGGTTCTGGGCATCCGGCGTCTCCTGATATTCGTAAAATACGCAGGGATGGAAGATCGTCCTTACGCCCTGGTTAATCAGCCACTGCACATGGCCGTGGGCCAGCTTTGCGGGGTAGCACTCGCTCTCCGAGGGGATTGAGTCCATGCCCAGCTCATATATTTTCCGTTTGGAAAAGGGAGACAGAATGACCCGAAACCCCAGGGCACGGAAGAAGGTGGCCCAGTACGGGTAGTTTTCATAGAGATTCAGCACCCGGGGAATGCCTATCGTGCCCCGGGGCGCTTCCGTCTCCTCCAGCGGCGGATAGTCAAACATCCGCTTTTGCTTGAAGGCAAACAGATTCGGCCCGGGCTCAAGACCCATGGCGTTGGGGTCCTTCACGACCTTCTCGCAGCGGTTGCCGGTGATATAGCGTCCGCCGCCGGAGAACACATTGACGGTCAGCATACAATTGTTCTCACAGCCGCCGCAGTGGGTGGTGCGGGTGGTATAGGTCAGATTATGGATCTCCTCAAAGGACATCGTCGAGGTCGCCTGGCCATGCCAGCGTGCCCTTGCCAGAAGCGCAGCGCCAAAAGCCCCCATAATCCCGGAGATGTCCGGGCAGACGGCCTCTGTCCCGGTTATTTTTTCAAAGGCGCGCAGCACTGCCTGGTTATAGAAGGTTCCTCCCTGCACCACGATATGCTGCCCCAGCTCCTGAACATCGGCCAGCTTGATCACCTTGAACAGCGCATTTTTAATTACAGAGTATGCCAGTCCCGCCGAGATGTCCGAGACCTCCGCGCCCTCCTTCTGGGCCTGCTTGACATTGGAGTTCATGAACACGGTACAGCGGGTGCCCAAATCCACGGGATGCGGGGCAAACAGCGCCTCCCGGGCAAAGCCCGCCGCGGTATAACCCAGGGATGTGGCAAAATTTTCGATAAAGGAGCCGCAGCCGGAGGAACAGGCTTCATTGAGCAAAACGGTGTCCACACTGTGATTGCGCAGCTTGATGCATTTCATATCCTGCCCGCCGATGTCCAGCACACAGTCCACCTCAGGATCAAAGAATTCAGCGGCAGTAGTGTGCGCAATGGTCTCCACCTCTCCCTCGTCCAGGTGGAAGGCCGACTTCAGCAAAGCCTCGCCGTATCCCGTGGAACAGGACCGGGTGATTTTCGCTGAGGCGGGCATAACCCGGCGGAGCTGCTCCACTGCCTCCATCGCGGTACGGATGGGGTTGCCCTGATTGTTGGCATAGGCGGAAAAGAGCAGCTCTCCGTTCTCCCCGATCACCGCCAGCTTTGTGGTGGTGCTGCCGGCGTCGATTCCCAGAAAACAGTTTCCGCTGTAGTCCCGCAGCTCCGCCTTCCTTACCACTGCCCTGCTGTGCCGGGTGCAAAAGGCATCATACTCTGCCTGAGAGGCAAACAGCGGGTCCAGGCGCTTGATTTCAAACTCCATTCTCACGCCCTGTTCCAGCCGTTCAATCAGCTTCTCCACCGGCCGGGTCTCCATCCCCTCGGCGGCCAGAGCGGCGCCCACGGCAGCAAACAAATGGGACTGCTCCGGGTCCACAACGTTCTCAGGTGTCAGCTCCAGGGTGCGGATAAAAGCTTTTTTCAGCTCCGGCAAAAAGTGAAGCGGTCCGCCCAAAAAGGCCACGCAGCCCCGGATCGGCTTGCCGCAGGCCAGGCCGGAGATCGTCTGGTTCACTACCGCCTGAAAGATGGAGGCAGCCAGATCGGCTCTGGTCGCTCCCTCGTTGATCAGGGGCTGTATATCCGTTTTCGCAAATACCCCGCAGCGGGCAGCAATGGGATAGATTTCCTGATACTCCCTGGCTGCCTCGTTGAGGCCGGAGGCATCGGTCTGCAGCAGCGCAGCCATCTGGTCGATAAAGGAACCGGTGCCGCCGGCACACACGCCGTTCATCCGCTCCTCCAGGCCGCCGCGGAAATAGATGATCTTTGCATCCTCTCCCCCCAGCTCAATCGCCACATCCGTCTGGGGATATGCCTTCTCCAGGGCGGAGGCCACCGCCACCACCTCCTGGACAAAGGGGATGGAGAGAACATTGGCCAGATTGATGCCGCCGGACCCTGTAATGCGGAAATCCAGCCTGCACTCCCCCAGCTTTTCCATTGCGGAACGCATCAGCGCCGCCAGCGTTTCCTGGGTGTGGGCCTGGTGGCGGCGGTATTCTCCAAACAATATCTCATCGTGGTCATCCAGAACCACCAGCTTTACGGTTGTGGAGCCGATGTCAACACCGGCGCGATATGTCTTCATAAGCATCTACCCTATTCTATGTTTCTGCCTCAGGCACTGTCTGCAAGCACGCTCTTTCCGGCAGACAGCCCCTGAAATCCGCTTCTCTTTGCTGTAAAACACAGCAATGTATACTATATCACATAAAATGGGGAAAAGGAATGAATTTTGTGTGAACTTGACGTGGAAAAAGATTGTGCCTCCGCGCCCGATCCTTTTGTGGATTTTCTGCTTTTTCGAAAACGCGAACCGTCCGACAGACGCAAGGGCGCGTCCGGAATACAGAAAAACGGTGCAGCTTAGCATTTTAAGTCTGCACCGTTTCGTACTGTTTTTCAAAAAACACCTTGTTTTACGGAAAAGGCATCATGCAAAAGCGTGCTGCCCGTTTTGCGCCAAAAGGCGCAAATCACGTCTCATACAGCCTTCGACGCGCCTGCGGCGCTGCAAAACGCATCACAGCGTTTTACGGAAGACTCGTATTGTTCCGGTATTCTGGCAGCCGGCCGCGCCGGTCATCAGAATTTATTTCGCGAAATCAAAGCCCTCAAAGACCTTTTTGCCGCTGTACTTCTTGATTTGCTCCTCGCCATCCAGAACGCGAATCGCGCCGGCAGCCATAGCCTCCATCTCAAACTCGCCGGGATAGGCAGTGACGGGGGCGATCCAGCCGCAGGCCTCTGTAATCTGCGCCACCAGATCCTTGTTGTGTACCATGCCGCCGCCCAGAAGTACGCCGTCCACCTTGCCGTGGAGCGCAGCGGCCATAGCGCCGACACCCTTTTCGATCTGATAAATCATGGTATTCCAGAGCATTTCGGCATACTTGTCGCCCTTGGCGGCGCGCTCTGTCAGCTCAATGGTATCAGAGATGCCGATGTGGTTCACGATACCGCCGGTGCGGCTGCACAGGTTCCGCACGGTCTTGATGTCCACCTTTTCCCGCTCCATATAGTCCAGCAGATCATAGACGGAAACACTGCCGCAGCGGGTCGGGGTCATGGGACCCTCGCCGCCTACGATGTCATAGCCGTCGATCATTCTGCCTTCTCTGTGAGCAGAGACGGAAATGCCGCCGCCAATGTGGCAGACCACATAATTGCATTCCTCATACTTCTTGCCCAACACATCCTTGCTGTGACGGATGGCGGTCTCCTTGAGGTTCAGAGCATGGAGATGCACGGTGCGGTAGACGCCCTTGATACCGGTCATGCGGGCGAGATCCTGCAGCTCATCGGTATCCGGCGGATTGACAACCATCTCCTTGCCGCCATAGGTCTGTGCAAACTCATGGGCAAGCTGGGGGCCGAGGGTTGCGGGGTGAATCACGCCGTTGGCGCAGGTACGGGCATGGTCCAGCACCAGCTCATCAATGGCGTAGGTGCCGCCCTCAACACTCAGCAGTCCGCCGGCACGGCCGACAAACACGTCCACGCCCTCCAGAGTAAAGCCGTTCTCCTTGAGTATATCCAGAATCATATCCCGGCGATAGGGCAGCTGGGCGGGCATGTCGGAATATTTCGCCAGCTCCTCCGCAGAATGGGAAACGTTCTTGGAGAAAAGGCACTTGTCGTCCTCAAAGAGGGCAATCTTGGTGGAGGTGGAACCGGGATTGATCGCGAAAATACGGTAACTCAATGAAGGGCCCTCCTTATTTCTTCAGGCTGGCGGCGCGAACCGCAGAGATAATGATATTGCCCTTGATCTCAGAGACCGGAGCGCCTCTGGAGCAGTCGCAGACAATCTTGTTAAAGCCCTGGAGCATGGGACCGTAGGCGTCCGCCTTGCCGAAGGTCTGGATCAGCTTTACGCCAATGTTGCCCACATTCAGGTCAGGCCAGATCACCACGTTGGCCTTGCCTGCTACCTTGCTCTCCCGCTTTACCTTCTTTGCAGCCACCTCGGGCTTGACGGCAGCGTCAAACTGGAACTCTCCGTCAATCGCCAGGTCGGGGCGCTTCTCCTGGGCGATATGCAGGGCGTTGACAACCTTGTCGATCAGCTCGCCCTGGCCGCTGCCCAGAGTGGAGTAGCAGACCATGGCGCAGCGGGGCTCCCAGCCCAGCAGCCCCCTGACGGTGTCGCAGGCGGAAATGGCGATGTCCGCCAGCTGTTCTGCGTCGGGGTTGGTGCACACGGCGCTGTCGCCGATGGCCAGCAGGCCGTTCTCTCCGCCGGTGAAGCCGGGAATATCGCACAGTCCGATACTTGAGATGGTGCTGATGCCGGGGGCCATGCCCACCATCATCATGCCTGCCGCAATGACATCGCCGGTGGTGTTGTCAATGCCGGCAAAGGTAACGTCCGCCTCGTCCACGGCCTCCATAACCAGCGCGTAAAACAGCGGGTTTGCCATGCGGCGGCGCAGGCCCTTTTCCTTGAGGGTAGTATCGGGTTTGGCAATATAAGCCGCCACCAGCTTGGCAGTGTACTCCTCATCGTTGATGTCCACGAACTGAAAAACGCTCTCGTCATAGTTCCGCTCGGCGGCCAGAGCCTTCAGCTCAGCAGTGTTGCCCACCAGGATGGGGATGATATACCCCTCCTTGCCGGCCTCATAGGCGGCCTGCATCATCTTCTCATTGGCGGCCTCGGGAAAAGCGACCTTCTGCAGGTCTGACTTGGCTTTCTCATAAATGGGGTCCAAAACACTCATGCAGGTACTCTCCTTATCTCTTCATGTTGTACCTGTACGCTCCCCCATGCCGGGACAGCGTACAGGCACCGGATATGCTTTGCTTACAGCTCGTTCTCCACGGCGTCGACCAGGTCCTTGACGGTCTCGCAGGCCGCGGCATCCTGCAGCGCCACCATGGCGTCCAGTTCATTCTCAATCTCGCTGACCAGAGCGACCATCTGCACGCTGGCGCCGCCAAGATCCTTTTTGAAGCTGGTGTCCAGCGTAACCTCGCCGGGGTTCTTCTTGTAAGAGATGGTGACCAGCTCAATCACTTTTGCTTCCAGTTCCTTGCGATCCATAATAGTTACCTCCAAAAATAATTTTCAATTAGTCCTCTGCCAGGTCAAAGACAACCGTCTTAAAACCGTCGCGCTGATAGATGGCAGCCTTTACGTCCACAGGCAGGCCCTTCTCCAGCAGCTCGGTGCGTTTTTTCTTGTTGATGCCGCGGACGACGCCGTTGAAGCGGCTGCCCTCCTCCAGCTCGATCTCGCCGTAGGCAAACTTGCCCATGGCCTTATACTCCGGCTTCATGCTCAGCGCGGCGGGAAGCACGATGGAGTGCATCTTTGCCTTGCCGCTGATCTCAACCCATTCCATATCCCAGCAGCCGCAGCTGTTGCAGGCGTAAACGGGCGGGAACTCGACCGCGCCGCATTTGGTGCACTTCTTGCCGGTGATTTTTCCTTCTTCCAGATTATCGTAGAACTTCTGTACGACCTTTTCCAGTTCGATTGCCATTCCGCTTTTCCTCCTCAGTCTGCCGTCCGGATGATATAGGTGCAAATGTTCTGCGCTCCGCCGTAGCCCCGCAGCATTGCGGTCCTGGGCAGCTTCTTCACCTGGCCCTCTCCGGCCTCACCGCGCATCTGACGCACGGCCTCATAGAGGTCCGCCAACCCCGATGCGGCATGAGCATGGCCGAAGCTGGTACGTCCGCCGTTGGTATTGATGGGCTTGTCTCCGTCATAGGCGGTACGGCCGGCGCAGATATATTTCCAGCCCTCTCCGTAGGGCAGATAACCCGCGATCTCCGCAGCCACCAGATGGGAGGTGATGATGAAGTCGTTTGCGTAAAACACGTCGATATCCTCGCCGGACAGGCCGGTCAGCTCATAGACCTGGCGCACGGCCTCCTCTGTGGCGCGAACCTCAAAATGGGGAGTGCTTGCCTCGCAGCAGGCAGCGCCCACACCCAGCACCTCAATGGGCTTATGGCTCTTGTTGCCCATATACTGGTCCACCAGCTCCGTGGCGCAGACCACCACTGCTGCGGCGCCGTCGCATTTCAGCTCCAGACCGCCGGCGCGCAGGAAGTCGCCCATGCGGGGGTTATAGGGGGAGCGCATATAATCCATCACATCGTCAAAGCCCGCTTCCTTCGCAATCTCCTCATAGGTACGGCGCTCAATGGCGAGGGGATTCTTGGAGGCATTGCGGCGGTTGTTAATGCACATCCAGTTCAGCGTGTCGTCCATTTCCTGATCTGTGAGGCCGCGGGTACGCTTGTACCATTCCGCCGCATCGTCATAAATCAGCTCCTGACCGGCCATGAGGCTGCGGGTATACGGCCGCTCATAGAGCCAGGAGGTGGTGGCCAGGAACTTCTCCATGGTCATCTTCTCCCGCTTGTAGGGGTGATTGCCTATCGCAAGAGAATCACCAAACTCCACGCAGCCGCTCAGAACGCAGTTATATTTGCCGCTGGCAACGGCGTTGACTGCCTCCTCAATGGCGTAATAGCCTGTGCAGCATGCCTCTGAATGGTGAATGGACGCCTTACCCTTCATGCCGAACCAGTTGGTGACATGGACGTTCGGCGTCAGGTAGTTGGAGCCGTTCAGCGCGCTGGCCTCACCGTGGAAATAGAAATCCACGTTCTGCGGATTGACACCGGCATCCTCCATGGCCTTGAGGGCGGCATAACCGAACATCTCTCCCTCGGTCAGTCCGTTGGTCTCTTCATGGTCCACCGTATACATAAACGGTGTGCAGCCGACGCCGATGATGGAGACGCCGCGCTTGTAGGGATGAATGGTTGTCTGATTCACTGTCTGATCTGCCTTTCTTTACAATTTCGGTCGCTGGTTATTTCCCGCGCAAATCCTCCGTCACCCGGGTGAGTCGAGATACTCTCTCTGCCGTGCCCTTTTCAAGGGCAGCGATTGATTTCATCGCGGGTCTATGCTACAATAATAAAATGTTTTGTTCAAAAATCGTGGAAATACAAGGAGGCTGCCATGGTACACGCGCGCTTTACCTTTCCCTCCCGTGCTCTGGGACGCAACACCGCATTTCACATCCTGCTCCCCAGGCCCCAGAGCCTGTTTGCCGACGCTCAGAACTCCATGGAGTTTGAAGCGAAAAAATGCGTATGGATGTTTCACGGTGTAGGGGATGATGCGGAGACTGTGCTGAACCGCACGGACATTGCCGGATTGTGCGACGAGCTCGACTGTATTGTCATTCTCCCCTCGGTGGAGAACTCCTTCTGTCTGGACGCTGCTCCGCATCAGCACTTTCGCAGTTATCTGACAGAGGAGCTGTTCCCCTATATTCGTCGGTTGTTCTCTCTCTCCCGCCGCCGGGAGGACCACATCATCGGGGGGATCTCCATGGGCGGCTATGGCGCCTGCTCCATCGCTTTTCAGGCTCCGGAGCTCTTTTCCAGGGTTTTTTGTCTGTCCGGCGCACTGGATATGCGCATTGCTGCCCGATTTGCACGGGCCTGCGGCATTTCACTGGTGGAGGAACTGACGGCAAGGGATGCGCTTTCGCGTCACCCCGACTGGGACCTGTGCCATCTGCTGCGAGAGCTGGCCGGCCGAAGGGAGATACCCGCAGTCTGGCTGATTTGCTCCGAGATGGACGCGGTATTCAAATCCAACCTTCTCCTCGCCCAGGAGGGACAGTCGCTGGGCCTGCCCATCGAGCTTCACCGGGCCGAGGGGCTCCATGACTGGAGCTTCTGGCGGGAAAATCTGCCTGCGGCGCTTCGCTGGGCGCTGGCGTGAGGAGGTCACTCCGGCCTTCTGATCCATGTGTGAACCGTTCCCACCTGTTCAAAACCCAGCTTTTGATAGACCGGGAAGCCCATTTCGCTGGCCTGCAGGGTTGCGCATGCACATCCCTGCAGGTTCCCATCGTCCAGAGCGCGGCTCACAAGGGCGGAAGCAATTCCCCTGCCCCGATATTCCGGAAGTGTGAATACCTCGTGAATGCCGGCATTGCTGCCAGAGCAGCACAGCAGCGTCCCGCCGGCAATACGTCCGTCCTCCTCCCAGACCAGGAATTCCGTCTCCGGGCCACTGCGCTCCGCAAGCAGCCGCAGTCCGCCCGTGTCCGGGGGCTTGGCAAAGGCCTTTGCGTTGGTCTCCGCCCACTCCACAATCTCGCTGCTTTCCATCCGCCGGAGCTGCCCTGGCGTCTCTTTCCCGGCAGCTCTGCCCTGCAAAGACAGATACATTGCCCGCTGGGCCGTGACGGGGACAAAGCCTGCCTCTCCGAGCAACCCAGTCAGCTCCGTGCCGGGGAAGTCCAGATCCAGCCAGCACAGCAGCGGCGGCAGTTCCCCGGAGCGAATGCCGTCGGCAATTTCCGATACGGTGCGCTCCGTTCCCCGGGGCGGATGCGCAAACAGACGGACACGGTGATACCAGAAGCTCTCGGGAGCCAGCCATGCGGTGAAGCCGCTGTACTCTCTGACGCCCTCAGACTGCTCGGCAATCATCCTGCAGCTGTCTGTCAGACTCTCAATTGCCAGCTCCGCCCGTTCTTCTCTCGTCGTGTCCATCTGTTCTATCCTTTCCCGGCTCCGTTTTGTGAAGGCAGAGCCGTTGTATAATTGTCAGCGCCTGATATTCCCCGGCAGCTTTGGCAGCTCAGATGGCCGGGAAGCTGACTGACTTGTAGTGCTCCTTCAGCTCCTGAATTTCATCCTGGCGCTGGAAGAAGTCAATGCGGGTCTTAATGATTTCGTTGAGGTGCTCGGCGCGGGAGGCGTTGACGTTGCGGTCGCGGATCAGGCCGTTTTCCGCCAAAACGAATTTGAGCTCGCCCTTCTCATCCCGCACCAGATCTCCGCCGGCGCCGCAGACAGCGCACTCGAAGGGGAACTGAATGCCGTCCCAGTGCTCCTCACCCCGGTAAACCAGGCCAGAGTGGCAGTTGGGGCACAGGCCCTGATCCGGGTCTCCCAGCCAGTGGCGCTCCTCCACGGGAGTCTGGATGGCTTCAACAATGTTTTCACCCATCCTTTTGGCACGTGCCAGCTGCTCAGGGCGCAGCAAAACGTTGCCGGGCCGGCCGTTGCGGGTGGACATCATCTGGTCCACCACATAGATGGACTGGGTAAACATGGTAGCGCCCATGCCCTCCAGGGCCAGGGTCTGCCAGTCGTGGCAGCTGCCGCCCACGGCGATCAGGCCGCCCACGGTGTGGGGGTCCTCCGTCACATCGCCGATCTCCAGACGGAAGGACAGCTCATAGGCCAGGAAGCGCTGGGCAAATTTCAGGTAAAGTGAGCTGGGCGTCAGGTCGTAAGTGGGTACGCCGACAATCACGCCGTTGCAGGTCTGCATCACATTGACGATCTTGTCCATGTCGTCCTTACTCTTGAGAATGCAGCCTTTATACTTCTTGGACGGGTCCATGGCAACCTCGCCCATCTGCATGGTGCAGGCCTCGCAGCCTGTGCAGTGCTCGATATGATAATCGAACAGGTTGATCATCAGGCACTCTGCGCCCTTGGCCTGAGCGGCCAGCAGCGCTTCCTTCACCAGGATTTCGCTGTTTCCGCCGTGGCGTCCGGCGACGATACCGAGAATCTTCATGTAGTCGAACCTCCGAATGTACTTTGGTGAGCCTTATTTTTTTCATTCTCCCGCAAAAAGCGCGGAGAATGTGGTTTGATAACAAGGGAAACTGACAGATTACGATTACTTGCGGCCCAACAGCGCGTCGTCCAGGGGCTTGCCGGCGGCCTTGCGGTAGCGGTCGTCATACTCCTTGATGCGAGAGGGCTTGAACAGGAACATCATAATCAGGCTGACCACAGCGGCGATCAGGATGAAGATGAACATGCGGGAGACGCCGCCCTTGCTGGCCACGCCGCCCACGCTGGTAATCAGCATGGCGAAAACCACGGGGGCTGCGGCCTGGATCAGGTTGGCAACGGGGTTCACAACGCCGAACACAGTGGGGAAGTCCTCACGGCGCCAGTACTGTACGGAGCCGGAGACCGTGAAGTTGGAGGAAGCGCCCATGAAGATTGCCAGCAGCATCATGCCCGCCACCATGGTGCCGAAGCTCTGGATCGAGCCCAGGATGCCGGAGAGCACCATGAACACGAAGGCGATAATCATGGCGGTTTTGGTGCCCAGCTTGGTGTCCAGCAGGCCCAGGACAAAGCTGCCGATGATCGCGCAGGCGGCGTTGCCCAGCATGATCATACCGAACTGTGCTTCGCTGGCGCCGTAGGCCACCTGGATAATGGAGAAGGTCTGGGTCATAGCGCCCACGGAGCCCATCAGCATCAGGCCCATGGGCACGGTGATCAGCCAGAAGTCAGGGCTTTTCAGGGTGTTGGCCAGGTGCCAGACCGTGGTCTTCTTGTTCTCGATCTCCTCCTCCATCATCTTGCGTGCCATTTCGGGGCTGAAGGAGGCGTCGTTATCGCGGTAGCAGCCCACCTGCTCGGGATAGTCGCTGACAAACAGCGCACCGATCACCAGGCCGGCGCAGATCACGATAAAGAAGGGCAGGAACGCACCGAAGATATTGGGCTGGCCGGTGGTGGCCATGGTGGAGAACGCAGCGCTTGCGAAGGGGCTGAGCAGCGCATTGCCGATGGGGAAGGAGATGGTTACGATGCCCATGATGGTGCCCTTGCGGCGGGGGAACCACTGACCGATGAGAATGCCGATGGTAAAGGTTGCCCACACCAGGATGATGATGCTGCTCAGGAAATAAACCACCAGCCACAGAGTCTGGCTGCTGGGGGGAATGATCATGACCAGGAAGCACAGCACCATGGTCACGATGCCCATGCCGATGCTCAGACGTTTGACGCTCTTGATTTTGCCGATCTTGCCGGCCAGAAAGATCTGCGCGATGATACCGATGATGATACCGATACTGCTGACGGTAGACACGGTGCGCTGGCCGCCGTAAAGACCGCTGCCGGCCAGTGCGTTCATGGGATAGTTGTTGAATACAACATAGGACAGCATTGCGGTAAACTGGTAGATCACCAGCATCCAGCCGCGCCAGCCAATACCGTTGCTCTTCTTTTTCTCCATACAATCACACCTCAAAAATAAGATTTTTTGTCCCCGCGGGGGACAGCTCGGCCGGCAGACCCGCACGGCCATGATATTTCCCGTCGCCCCGTTGGGCTTCCCCATCACCCGCCGGGAACAGAAAACCCGATTAACTTCTCCCTTCCCCACCGCCGGAAAGCGGCGGGAAGGGAGATCATGCCAGGAAAAACTATTTCAGACTCCACTGGCTGACATCTGTGTGAAGCAGCTTGTGGGAGCGATGGCTCAGGGGTTTTTCGAGATATTCTGCGTAAAGCTTCTGCACGGAGGGGTTTTCGTGGCTGAAGCGGATGGGCTTGGCCACATCCAGCTTCCGCAAATAGCCGCCGCGGCCCTCTCCCAGTTCCTGACCGTCCCGGATCGGCTGTCCGCCGCCGCCGGCACAGCCGGTGGGACAGGCCATGATCTCCACGAAATCATATTCCGCGCGCCCGGTCTTGATGGCCTCCAAAAGCTTCCGCGCATTGCCCAGGCCGTTGGCCACCGCTGTGCGGACCTTGATGCCCTGGATCTCAAAGGTGGCAGCGCGCACCCCCTCCATGCCGCGCACGGCGTGGAAGGCGTCGGCATCCGGGTTCTCGCCCGTCACCAGATAGTAGGCGGAGCGCAATGCCGCCTCCATGACGCCGCCGGTGGTGCCAAAGATGACGCCCGCTCCGGTGCTCTCTCCCAGCGGGGAGTCAAAGTCATCCTCCGGCAGAGCCGCCACGTTGATGCGGAAATTCCGCAGCATTTTGGCAAGCTCACGGGTGGTCAGCACGGTGTCCACATCTCTGGTCGCCGCGTCGTTGATGGCCTCTACACTGCACTCCCATTTTTTGGCGGTGCAGGGCATGAAGCTGACGCAGACGATGTCCTCCGGATCGCGGCCCAGCTTCTCGGCGAAATAGCTCTTTGCCACTGCGCCGAACATCCCCTGGGGGCTCTTTGCCGTGGACAGATTGGGCACATACTCCGGGAACTCTGTCTTGATGAAGCGCAGCCAGCCGGGGCAGCAGGAGGTGAACATGGGCCAGGGGTACTGGTCACGGTGGGTCAGCCGCTCGATAAACTCGCTGCCCTCCTCCATGATGGTGAGATCGGCGGAAAAATCGGTGTCGAACACATAGTCAAAGCCGATGGCCCGCAGGGCGGACACCATTCTCCCAACGGTGGCAACATCGGTGCCAAGGCCCAGGTCCTCGCCCCAGGCGGAGCGAACTGCCGGGGCAACCTGGCAGATATACACCTTGTCCTTTGTACCCAGGGAGCGCACCACCTTGATTGCGTCGTCCCGGGAGTACAGCGCGCCCACAGGACAGTGGGTGATGCACTGGCCGCAGAGCGTGCAGTTCACGTCCATCAGATCCATGCCGTCCCGCACGCCCACGGTGGTCCGGGCGCCGGTACCCAGCACGTCCCAGACGTGCATGGTCTGGATCTTGTCACAGACGGAGACGCAGCGCATGCATTTGATACAGCGGGAAGCATCCCGAATCAGCGGATACTTTGTGTTCCAGTCCATCTTCGCCGGGCTGTTCCCGTAGCTGGGCTGATAGCAGATATCCGAGGCCAGGGTCTGCAGCGCGCAGTTGCCGCTGCGGGTGCAGGAGGTGCAGCTGGCGTTGTGCTGGGAAAGGATCAGGGAGACATTCGTCACCCTGGCCTGCATAACCCGGGGGGAATGGGTCAGGATGTCCATGCCCTCCTGTACCGGCGTAGAGCAGGCGGGAACCAGCTTTTCGCTGCCGGCTACCTCCACCGTACATACACGGCAGGCCGAAATCTCGTTGATCTCCTTTAAGTAGCAGAGCGTGGGAATGTTTACGCCGATTTCCCGCGCGGCGTCCAGAATCCTGGTCCCCTCGGGGACGGAGACTTTTTTCCCGTCGATTGTCAGGTTTACCATCTCTGTCTACCTCCCCGGAATCCGCCGTAGCCGAAGTGGTCGCAGCGCAGGCAGCGGGAACACTCCTGCATCGCCTCCTCCAACGGCATTTCGTTTTCAATCAGTTCAAAGTCCTTTACGCGCTCCAGCGGCGCCCGCTCCCGCATATTGCTTCTGCCGCAGGCATTTTTGAACTGGTAGCCCGCCTGGGGGATCTCAATATCCTGGGACACGTCGGTGTGGAAGCCAAAGTACTCGTCCAGATTGGCGGCGGCAATTTTGCCGGCCTGAATGGCCTTGATCACCGTCGCCGGACCGGAGGCGCAGTCGCCGCCGGCATAGACGCCGTTCTTGCCGGCCACCTCTCCGGTGTTTTCGGTCTGGAGCTTGCCCATCTTCTCAGGCACGCCGGCCTCCCGCAGATTGCCGAAATCAATGGCCTGGCCGATGGCGGCGATGACCACCTCGCATTTCAGCTCCACCTCGGGAGCGTCGGCCTTCCTGGGGGCGGGACGGCCGCGGCTGTAGTCACCCAGCATCTGGGGCTGCACCACCAGACCGGTGACATTGCCCTCGGCATCGGCGTTGACGCGGACAGGGGCCATCAGGGTCACCATCTCCACGCCCTCGGCCTCCGCACCGGCAATCTCCTCCGGCAGGGCAGTCATGTCCTTTACGGTGCGGCGATAGACGCACTGCACGCTCGACGCTCCCAGACGGAGGGCCGTGCGGCAGGCATCCATTGCCACGTTGCCGCCGCCGATGACGCACACCCGTTTTCCCTTCAGATCCATGGGTTCATTGTCCCCCATGGCCCGCAGCAGCTCCACTGCGGAGAGGACGCCCTTGCTGTCCTCCCCGGGAATGCCGGGCATCTTATAGCTGTGGGCGCCGATGGCAATGTAAACGCCGTCGTAATTTTCCAGGATGTCCTCAAACTTGATGTCCTTGCCTACATCCACATTCAGATGTGCCTCGACACCCGTAGACAGGATGGCGTCAATGTCCGCATCCAGATAGCTGGCAGGCAGACGGTAACGGGGGATGCCATAGCGCAGCATTCCGCCGAACTGCTTCCGCCGCTCGTACACGGTGACCTTGTGGCCCATCAGAGCCAGGAAGTAAGCGGCCGTCAGACCTGTGGGGCCGCCGCCGATAACGCACACCTTTTTGCCCGTGGGCGGGAGACATTTCGGCGCAGGAACGGTCCCTGCATTCTCGATTGCCGCCCGCTTGAGACCGCGGATATTGACGGAATTGTCCACAATATTCCGGCGGCAGTGCTCCTCGCAGGGGTGCTCGCAGATCAGCCCGCAGACACTGGGGAAGGGGTTATCCTCGCGGATCAGGCGCACCGCGTCGGCGTAGCGTCCGGCCCTGACCAGGGCGATATACCCGGGAATGTCCACATGGGCAGGACAGTTGGACGCACATGGGACCGCAGCGAAGGAGGAAATGCAGCGGTGGTTATGGATATGACTGAGATAATCGTCCTTAAAGGCCGCGAAGCCGTCGGAAATAATCTGTGCGGCCTCGTGCCCGATGGCACAGTCAGCGGTGTCCGCGATGGACTTGGCTGAGTATTCCAGGGTATCGAGATCGTCCTCGCTGGCCTCTCCATCCAGAATTTTGTCGATGAGCTCACTCATCTTGTTCAGACCCACCCGGCAGGGAACACATTTTCCGCAGCTCTGGGCAAGACATAGGCGGAGGAAGGCTCCTGTCAGCTCCACCGGACAGTTGCCGGAGGGAGCCACCGCGATGCGCCGTTCCAGGTCCTTATACAGTTCACTGACGGTCCGCTCTGCCTTGCCGGGGGTCTGGATTTGCAGTCTGCTCATGCTCACTCACACTCCTTTCTCTTATTGATTCCCTCTGCCCCGCTCCCTTTTCTCCGCCTCCCGCCCCGGAAAGGGGCGGGAGGCTTCTCTCTCGACCAAATATTGTTTTACTTTTCACGAAGCAAAGCGGAATACGCCTTCAACCCTTTCCTGTCCCCTCGGGGAGAGGAAAGGGTGAGATTCCGATTATTTCTGATACAGCATACGGATCAGGTAAGCATTCAGATCGGCATTGCACTTTTCGATCTGCTCCGGCGTCCATTTTTTGAAGCCCTCGCCGGACTTGAAGCCCAGCTTGCCCTCGTCCAGCATCTGCTTGAGCAGCGGGCTGGGCTCGTGGCTGTCCTCCAGATGGGGCAGGACATAGCTGTGGATATTCCAGGTGAGCTGGGTCCCTACCATATCGCTGTTTTCCAAAGCGCTCAGCTGGGGCAGGCGGAGGCCAAAGCTGTTCTTGATTGCAATGTCCACGGTCTCCGCGTCGGCGATGCCGTGCTCCACAATGCTGATGGCCTCACGCCACAGGGCGTGCTGCAGGCGGTTTGCAATAAAGCCGGGCACGTCCTTTTTGCAGAGGCAGGGCTTTTTCCCCGCACTGGCCAGAACCTCCATCACGGTCTCCGCCACGCCGTCGGCGGTGGCGTCGGTCTTGACCACCTCCACCAGGGGGATCAGGTGGCCGGGGTTCCAGAAGTGGGTGCCCACAAAACGCTCGCGGTGGGCCATTTTACTGCTGATCTCACTGGGACTCATGACGGAGGAGTTGGTGCAATAGATGCAGTCGGTGCTGGTGCGCGCCTCCAGCTTGGCAAAGGTCTCCTGCTTTACGCCCATGTCCTCAAAGACCGCCTCGATGACGAGATCCGCTTTGGCAATGGCGGGATCATCCATGTCGGTGGTGAAATACACCCGGCTGATCCGCTCTGCCAGCTCCTCCTCGCTGAGATAGCCGCCGTCCACCAGCTGCTTGGTATTGGTGCGGATGCCTGCGGCCACGTCCGTGGGATACAGATCGTACACCGTCACATGGTAGGCCGGGTTTTTGGTCATGACGAAAGCGATGTTCTTACCCATCATGCCGCCGCCGGCGATCAAGATTTCCTTAATATCCTGAAATGTTTTCATGTTTTCCTTTCTCAGGCAGCTCCCCCTGCCCTTTCGCGGGCAGGCTTCTCCCATCGGAGAAATGCGCCCGATTTAATCCTCAACTTCGTAATAGTCAGCGTCGTCCGTGCCGCGGGGTCCATCCTTGATATAGGTGCCCATGGTCCCGCACACGGGGCATTTCCCGAAATCCGCGCCGAACTCCGGAATCATGTCCTGGGCATACTTAAACTTTTTCCCGCACGCGGAGCACTGATAATAGAAAAATCCGGGTCCCCAGCTCATAAGTTCAAAAGCGACCCTTACTTTTTCAGGCTGAGGATCTCGCGGGCCTCGTCGGGAGTGGCCACATCGTTGCCATACTCTCGGATAACGCGGGCGGCGCGCTCGACGAACTGGACATTGCTCTCCGCCAGCTGGCCCTTGGCATACATGACATTGTCCTCCATGCCCACACGAATGTGGCCGCCGAGCGCCACGGCGCCGTAAAGCATCTCCATGGCGCAGTGGCCCACGCCAAAGGTGGACCAGGTGCTGCCCGGGCAGAGCTGCTCCATGGTCTCCTTCATAAACACCAGGTTCTTCATGCTGCCGGGGATACCGTTGGCGCAGCCCATGCAGAACTGGAAGTGCAGCGGAGCAACCAGAATGCCTTTTTTCAGATAGTAAGCGGCGTTGGCGATCATACCGGGGTCAAATGCCTCGATCTCCGGCTTGACATTCAGCTCCTGGAACAGCTTACCGCAGCGCTCCAGAAATGCGGGGGAGTTGATGAACAGGCTGGTGTTGAGCCAGTTCATGCTGCCGCAGTCATAGGAAGCCATTTCCGGCTTCAGCTTCTCCACATGCGCCACACGCAGATCGTCGTCGGCGTGGATGTCGCCGGAGGTGGTCAGGTTCAGCACGATGTCGCAGTCGGGATAACGCTCCCGGATCAGGCCCACGGTCTCCTCAAATTTCTTCGTATCCATGGTGCCGTTACCCTGATCGTCCCGCATATGCAGATGGGCGACGGCGGCGCCGGCCTTCCAGCAGGCGTAAACCTCGTCGGCGATCTCGGTGGGAGTCATCGGGACGTTGGGATTGTTTTCCTTCTTGGGCCATGCGCCGGTAGGGGCCACGGTGATGATCGTTTTCTTCTTCGCCATTTCGTTTCTTACTCCTTGTTATTGTAATAGGGATAATACTGCTTTTCCCCTGTTTCGCCTGGACAGAGTCCGTGCCGAAGTACAGGATACTTTTTTGAAATAAAGTATCCAAGAAAGAATGAGACCCCGCACGCGGAGAGCCCCCATCCGGGGACTCTCCGCGTCAGGGTGACTATGTTTTTTACTTGTTGCGATTAAAGAGCTTCTGCATGTACTCCAGGCCGCTGCCTCCGTTGCCCTCAACGGTCTCAAAGCCGGTGCCGCCATACTTGTAGGTACGGTCGGGAACGCTCTTGTCCAGATCGTCCTCGTCGATATAAGCGACGCAGCGGGCCATGCTGCCGTCGCCCATGTACCAGCGCAGGGGGAAGCAGAAGAACTGGAAAACCTTGCCGGCAGGGAGCTTGTCCAGATCGCCGCCCAGGTTCTCAACACCGACGATGCCGTGGCCCAGCATCTCCTTGTGGCAGGGCTCCCAGGTGCCCCACACGCCCAGATTCTCCAGCTCGCCGAACTTCTCGTCGTAAGCCTTCTGGCCGTGGATGCGGATGTACTCGAACTTGTCGAACTCGGCATAAGCCTCCTCGCCGAACAGCTCCTTGTACTCCTCGGTGATGGGCTTGCCGGTGGCGCCCAGCAGGTTCATTCTGGTCATGCCGTTGTTGCCCATGGCGGTGTGGAGGGGATGGTCCAGCGCCTGGCTGTCCATAGCCACGCACTTCACACCCTGCTTCACAAACCACTTTCCAGCGTCGATGCCGGTGCCGGCAGCATAGTGATAATAAGCCTTGCTGTCGTCAAACAGGCGATGCATACCGGTGTTGAGACAGAGAACCTTGCCCTTCAGGTCGGCGGGATTGACGCCGCACTTGGCACATGCGTCCTCAAGGGTCTTGTCGGTGATCAGGCCCCAGGGCTCGATGTCAA
>CAJOPB010000170.1 GCA_905236305.1 uncultured Oscillospiraceae bacterium
CGGCAAAAAGACGGAAATGCTCGCCGCCATGCTGCACATGAACCGCGTGCAGATTTCGCTTTACGACGTGATGAAAACCACCGGCGAGGTCAAGGATGCGTTCAAGTTCACCTATAATGGCCGCCGCTATGACCGGCTCTCCCTCTCTGAGAAGGTGCGCGCCGGCATGGAGCTGTCCGAGCTGGTGAAGCGCCTGACCGGGCGCAATTATCCCGTCTTCGTGGATAATATGGAGTCCATCGACGACCTGAACAACGTCCGGCCCACGGGCCAGGTGCTCATGGCGAAGTGCATGAAGGATACCGAACTGCGCGTGACGCCGATCCGGCCGATCCTCGCAGAGATGGAAACCGCGGCATAAACCTTTATTTCTTCACGGCATGAGGGGGTGGTACGCCATTGGGCCGTGAACGCAGCTATCAGAAAATCCCCATCGTGGACACGGCCATGAGATGCGGGCTTGTCCTCAACTCCAAAACGCTTCGGCGCAAGGAGGTTGAGGCAGCCTGCCCCTTCTGCGGCGACCACGGGCCGGGGAAATACCATCTGAGCCTCAACACGGACAGTGACCAATATCGTTGCGTGCTTTGCGGCGCGCATGGCAACAGCGTCACGCTGTATGCGCGCCTGAAGAACCTGTCCAATTACGAGGCGTACATGGAACTGGCAAAAGGCGGGAACGTCTACCCGATCCCGCAACAGCCAGAGTCCCAATATACTGAACCGCAGCCCCGCCCGCTGGCGGAGCGCCATGCGGTCTATTCGGATATGCTCGCGCTGCTGAGCCTTTCCGAGAAGCACCTCGAAAACCTGAGCGGCCGCGGCCTGTCAGCGGAGCGAATCAATTATAATATGTATCGCTCCATGCCGGAGACGGAGCAGGGCCGGCGTCTGCTGGCTTCGCTCCTTCGCCGTCAGGGCCATGACCTCGAAGGGATTCCGGGCTTTCGCACGTATTACGGGGACTGGACCATCGCGGGGCCGAATGGTTTCCTGATTCCCGTCCGGGATAAGGACGGCATGATTCAGGGCCTAAAAATTCGGCTGGACGACGAGAACAACAAAAAATACCGCTGGCTCTCCAGCCGGAATATGCCCCACGGGACGCGGAGCTATTCGTGGATTCACGTCACGGGAAACGCCCAAAGCAAACGGGCGTACATCACGGAGGGGCCGCTCAAGGGCGACGTCGCCAGTTTCCTTTCCGATGATGCGCTGTTTGTCTGTCTTGGCGGCGTCGGCGCCATCGGCAATCTGAAGCAGGTGCTGATGGAGCTGGGAGTAACCGAGGTGATTGAGGCCATGGATATGGACAAGATGGTGAATCCGCAAGTACGTCGGGCCGTGCATAACATCCGCAGGGAGGTTTCCACGATCCCGCGTATCCAATACAGGACCCGCATCTGGAATCCCGCCTACAAGGGCATTGATGATTATTACCAGAGCCTCGCGGCCGCGATGTAGTAACCAAAAGATACATTTACCACAGGCGCCGCGCGCCTGTGATAAAACGACGACTATTTGGAGGTAAAGAACATGAACGAAGAAATCAAACTGGAAAATCTGACTGCTGCCGCTGGCGGCGACGCGCACCACATGCTGGGCAAGCTGCTGTATTTCTCGCTGTCCAATCTGCTGATCGACAAGCAGGAGCTTTCCGATCTCTGCGACAGTATGGATATTTACTATGCCGGCGGCAAAAGAACCAGCGTGGCCGACGCCTTCCGCAGCGCCACAGGCGACGTGAAGGACCGCATCGTCTCGAAAGCGTCCGGCGATACGCAGATCCATCTGGTGTACTGCCGGGACAACCGGCGCACATCCGAGGGCATTATTTCCCGCGAGGTGGTAAAGGAAACCTTGAACAAGGATACCAACCGCTATGAGAAGCTGGCGAACATCAGTTTGGATCGTAATTCCGGTTACTTCGGCTATGACAACCTTATTTACGATGTGGATGTGGACGTTGGGGATTTCTGCCGGAAGGCTGAGAAGCTTTATGAGCTCTATCAAACCTGCGCCAACCGGAAGCAGATCGAGACCATCTGCCTGAACTTCCTCCGCAGCTTGGAGGCCACGAAACTGAGCGTGAACGGGCATCTGTATTTCGTTCCGCGCCATCGAATGGAGAAGGTGGATATTTTCGAGGACTTCATCGCGGCGCTGGCGAAGCTGAACAAGACCGACAATCCC
>CAJOPB010000171.1 GCA_905236305.1 uncultured Oscillospiraceae bacterium
CCGCATGACTGGGCCGCAGCTTTCCGAAATATCCGAGCGGCGCCGCGCACTGGCTGGAGTGCTGAAAGGACAGGTCAAAATGGCGGAGGATTTTAACGAAACGCCGGAATTCGTCTGCTTCCCATTGACGCGAAATACTTTGACACGATTCAGCTTTTACCAATGATCCATGGCGACCCCTTTGACCGGTTGATTATCGCCACAGCAAAAGAGGAAAGTTTGACCATCTAACAGACGACGAAAAAATACGACTATATCCGGATGTTGAAACGGTGTGGTAGGGAATTGACTCCTCTTTGGCTACAAAATGGCTGCAAAAAGTCCAGAGAAGTCCTGGAAATACGGGATTTCTCTGGATTTTTTCACTTTTCCTCCGGGATCTGCAAAAACAATCTTGTCAATAATAAGCGGAGAGCTTATAATATGGAGTATAAAGATTTATAGGGCTTGCAAAATCATGGAAGAAGGGAGGGACCCAATCCATGGAACGAACCCCTAACCGGGAGTATAAGGATCGATTGTTTCGTTTTATCTTTTCAGACAAGCAGCGCGCCTTGTCGCTGTATAACGCAGTCAACGGAACGAGCTATACGAACGCGGAGGAGTTAACCTTTACCACGCTGAATGACGCCATCTATATGGGAATGAAGAACGACCTGGCGTTTCTGCTGGGACTGGAGTTAAACCTGTATGAGCATCAAAGCAGTCTGAACCCGAACATGCCTCTGCGAGGATTGATTTATTTTAGCCGGATGTACGATACTTTTGTTCGAAGCAGCAGACTAAATCTCTATGCTCAGAGGCTGCAAAAAATTCCTACGCCCAAATACATTGTGTTCTACAATGGAACATGTGAAATGCCGGAACGGCAGGAACTCAGGCTGTCCGACGCGTTTCAGACCGCTGGCGGCTGCATGGAGTTGACAGCCACCGTGTATAATATCAACGCCGGGTACAATGCAGCACTGATGGCGCAGTGCCTTCCGCTCCGGGATTACGCGCTGTTCGTTGCTGCGGTCCGGGAACAGCTTTTGACGGCTGCGAGCATCGAAGAAGCAATTCGCCGGGCAATTGACACATGCATTCATAATAATATCATGGTAGATATCTTAATTGCGAGCAAAGCGGAGGTGACAGATATGCTTTTGACAGAGTATGACGAGGCGGAGGTTATGGAAATGCTCCGTGAGGAAGCCTGGGAAGAAGGAATGGAGAAGGGCATGGAGAAGGGCATGGAGAAAGGTATGGAGAAGGGTATGGAGAAGGGGATGATTGCTGCTTATTCCAATCTGGTAAACAAGGGGCTGTTGGATGCCGCGGAAGCGGCAAAACAGTTGGAGACCACGATCGCAGACTTCGCCGCAGCTGCGGAGAGACACGGTTGTCCGGTAGTGATTTGATGTCAGGCTTCCTTCCGCAAGCCGCCTGAACATTCCTCTGGCCCCGCGGGACGCAGCGGTCGCTGCGGACACACCTCCGGCTGATAAGCGCATCTGAGCAAAAGCCTCCGCCGTCCCCTCGGTACAGGGCAGGCGGACAGTGCCCGGAAAAAAATTATAAAAAGTTGCGCAGGGGTCTTGATTTTTTGTATGGCATGACGATATAATAGACGTAGAGAGCGGTTAAACCTGCTTTGGTTTCACCCGGATTAGCTGCCCGGTTGAAATAGTTGGCGTGTCGGCGTTTTGCCGGAGGTTGTGGCCAGATCTTCGGAGGAACAGCGGCACATTACACAAACCACGTGGGCGCGTAGGAAGGCGACCACGGTAAACGCAATATTAAGGAGGATATTGACATGCGCGTACAACACAATATTGCTGCGATGAACAGCTACCGTAACTTCAGCGCCAACAACAGCAAGCTGAACAAGAACCTGGAGAAGCTGTCTTCCGGTTACTCCATCAACCGTGCCGGCGATGACGCCGCCGGTCTGGCTGTTTCCGAGAAGATGCGTGCTGAGATCACCGGTCTCGATGCCGGTCTGAAAAATGCCAAGGATGCCGTCGGAATGATCCAGACCGCTGAGGGCGCTCTGACCGAGGTCCATGACATGCTCAACCGTATGTACTACCTGGCTGAGCAGTCTGCCAACGGCACCTATGACACCACCGACCGCGGCAACCTTCAGATGGAGTTTTCCGCGCTGCAGACAGAAATCGACCGTATCGGCAAGACGGCCGACTTCAACGGCAAGAAGCTCTTCACCTCTGCCTCCACTGCTCTGCTGAATGGCAACATGGAGATCGTGATCGGCGACCTGGGCTTTGGCGGAACCGATAACAAGGTCAAGCTGAGCGGCTTCTCGATCAGCAAGCTGACCGGCAACAAGCTGGGAATCAGCACCCTTAAGATCAGCACCGCGTCCACCGCTGCCAGCGCAATTGCCGGCGGCACCGACGCCACCAAGTCCCTCAAGAATGCGATCGACGTGGTCTCCAAGATTCGCGGTAAGCTGGGCGCTTATCAGAACCGTATCGAGCACACGATCAACAACCTGAGCGCGATGCGCGAGAACCTGACGGATGCCGAGAGCCGTGTCCGCGACACCGACGTCGCCGAGGAAATGATGAAGTACACCAAGAACTCCATCATGAACCAGGCTGCGCAGGCCATGCTGGCACAGAGCAATCAGCAGCCGCAGGGTGTGCTGCAGCTGCTGCAGTAAGTTCATCCGGCAGCGCGATTGTCATCAGCGATACCCCGGAAGGGCGGGCGCAGGCCCGCCCTTCTTTCTGATTTGATACATTCTTCCTGGTCGGATTCTTTCGAAAAGGAGTTTTAATAGATAGATGCGTAACGATTTACAGCAGCTCACACGCGCAGGGCAGCAGCTGCTTGAGATGAGCAGGCTGCTGGGCAAGGTGGAGCAGGAGGTTCTGACACACTACCGGCCGAAAAAGGAGGTCGTCTTCCTGCCCTGGAGGGCAGAGAACTGGAACGCGATGGAAACGCTCTGGAAGGCGGCCATGGAGGACTCGGATTACGCGGTCACGGTGCTCCCCCTGCCCTGGTATTACCGCAGCGCCCAGGGCTCCCCAAAAGAGGCGCAGCTGCAGTATGATGCCGCTGCGTTTCCGGACTATGTGCCCGTCACGGATTACAGAGAATACAGTCTCCCCGGCCATCATCCGGACATCATCGTAATGCAGAATCCCTACGATCAGTGCAATTATACGACGATGGTCGATCCGCAGTTCTGGTCCGGTAATCTCAAAAAATACTGCGAGCACCTGATCTATGTGCCCTGGTTTCTGACGGATGAAATCGACGCTGTGGCCGAGCCGGATTCCCCCGCCGTTTACAACATGCGCTATTATGTGACGGTGCCCGGTGTGGTCCGCGCGGACCTGGTCGTGGTACAGTCGGATCTGATGCGTTCCTCCTATATCAAGGTGCTGACAGACATGTCCGGCGAGGACCTTCGCTGCCGCTGGGAAAAAAAGATCCGGGCGCTCGGGTCTCCCCTGCAGGAGGCGCAGAGTGCGCCGGGCGGCTATGACGCCCTCCCGGCTTCTCCCATCTGGCAGGGGATAAAAGACATATTATTCGCTCCGGGAGGTGAACAGCGTGACGATCACTGACAAATGGCTGGAGGACGAGGTGCGCGGCGGCTTTTATGTGCCCTCCCTGATGAAGCGCTGCTGGGCCTCAAAGCTTGTCATGCTGAAAGACCTGAACGATCTCTGTGAGAAGCTCGGCGTACATTGGTTCCTCGACGGCGGCAATCAGCTTGGCGCCGTGCGGGACGGAGGCTTTATCCCCTGGGACGACGATGTGGATATCTGTATGTTCCGGGAGGATTTTGAACGCTTTCGCACGCATTTTGGAGAAATGCCTCCGGGCAATATCTTCCTCCCCTCTGTTCAGCATAACAACACCAGCCTGACCAAGATCTTCGCAAACGTCACCTCTGTGAAAAAAGCCATGGAGCCGGACAATATGGAGCGCTACTACGGATTTCCCTTTCCCAGCAGCGTCGATATCATCGTCGTCGATCCCCTGCTCCGGGACGCGGAAAATGAGCAGCTGCGAAAGGATTTGGCCTCTACTGTCCAGACCGCGTTGAATGCCTTGATTGAGAGGGAGGACAGGGAGAAGAAGGCGGACAGCCTGGATCTCTCTGACGCGCTGAGCTTCAGCGGAGACAAAATGCTGACCGAGCCCGAGAGCGAGGAGGATTATCAGCATTTGATGGACGAGCTCCAGTCCATGTTCGATGAGCGGTTTGGCGGCGCGCCTCCGACCAAGGAACAGCTGTTTGATCTGTTTGAGGACATCTGCGCCAGGGGCTTGGCGGGTTTTGACGTGGATAATCGGTTCTCTGAGGAAAAAAGCGCCTGCTATGCGTGGTATTGCCCGAAAAAAACCGTATATCCTCCGATGTATAACGAGGACGTATCCCGGACCACGCTGCTGCCCTATGAGATGACAGCGCTGCCAGTGCCTGTGGGCTATGACCGGTATCTGACGCAGAGCTATGGGGATTATATGACGCCGCACCGGGTAAAAAGCTTTCATAGTTACCCCGGTTATCGCTCATTTGAAGCCAAGGTCATCGCCGTTTTCGGTGAGAAGTGGTTTTATCACTACACCTTCTCCCCTGCCGATCTGGAGCGTCCGCCCCGGGAGCAGCAGGACCCCCGAGAGGTGCCGGTCGGCCTTCTTTCCGTCCTCACCCGGCTGCACAGCCTGATCGCGGACACGCTGGAGGCCGGTAACATCTCCATGCTGTTAAGCTGTCTGGAGGAATGCCAGAAGGCGGCCCAGCAGCTCGGAGAGTATCTGGAAAACAACTCCGCGGACGATATGGCGGAGACGGTCAGCAAGCTGGAAGCGTATTGCGAGGCAGCATATAACGGCGCCGCAGCCCTTCTGGGCATGGAGGACGGGGAAGGCTGAGCGTCCTCCCTCTCGGTGTTCTGGCTGTTCCGGACCGGCACAGAAGTCATTGTATCCGAGGAGTATGAAAAGGAGAGACGAAAGATGAATAAGCTGCAATTTTCCGTGCTGTTTGCCGCATTTCAAGGGCACTGTTCCCCCCCGTTGACAGCGGAACAAAGCGGATTTTCAGCAGAGGAGGTGCAGCGGGAGATTTCTGCCTTAACGCAGCAGGGTTTGCTGGAGCCGGGCGGCTCCCTCACGGAGGCCGGCGTGCTGGCGCTCGCCCCCTATCGGGTGGACAACGCCATTATCATGGCCGCCGGGGAGTCCCGCCGCTGCAAGCCGCTCTCGGATATTCTTCCCAAGGGACTGTTTCGGGTTCGGGGCGAGGTTTTGATTGAGCGGGAGATCCGCCAGCTGCAGGCGGCAGGGGTGGAGCAGATTGTTGTGGTCACCGGATACAAATCCGAGCTGTTCTCCTACCTGGCCGGGAAATATCACGTCATTCTAGTGAAAAATGAGGAATACGCCTCCAAAAACAATGTGGCCTCCATCTACGCGGCCCGGGAATACCTGGGCAATTCCTATATCTGCTGTGCGGACAACTGGTACGCGGAGAATATTTTTCACCCCTACGAGTATGAGTCCTTTTACACCTGCGCATACACCGGCGAGTACGCGGATGAATACTGCATTACGGAAAATGCGGATGGTTATATCGAGCGCATCCGGCGCGGAGGGGCAGAGCAGTGGTTCACAATCGGGGCCAATTTCTGGACCGGAAGCTTTTCGCGCAAATTTGCTGCGCTTCTGGAGCAGGAATATGATAATCCCGCAATCTGGAACCTTCTGATCGACGATTTTCATATTCGGCACTTTTCGCTTCTGCCCATCACCGCCAGCAAAACTGCCCCGGGCACGGTTCTGGAATTTGATACGCTGGAGGAATTTGAGGCTTTTGACCCGCAGTTCTCCGCTTACGCCAGGGAACTGATTGCGGACAATCTCTATGGACGGTACAAGGGTGTTACGCGGTATGCCGGTGTAAAGACCGATATTCTGCGGGGCAGGCTCCATTTTAATGAAAATCTCTGGGGTCCGTCTCCAAGGGCTCTGGGGCCGCTCCACAGTGCAGGGGCGGATGAGCTGTATCTGTACGATTCCAGAGAACGGGATATACTGGTAGAGGAGCTCTCCCAAAAGTATGCCATTGGGTACGACAATCTTTTTCTCCATAACAGTGCCTCTGAAATCGTTCGGAGTATTATGACCATTATGGTTGGAGAACAGGACAATGTCCTTCTCCCCATGCCGCACTGGAGCTATTATCCCGGCGTGGTGGATTACCGTTTCGGCACGAAGTCCTTCTACCGTTTTATCGAGGAAGGGGACAAATGTTATCATGATGTAGAGGATCTGATGGCAATTGCCGCCCGGGAGCATTCCCGGCTGATTGTTGTCACATCGCCCGCCATGCCCTCCGGAAATCTCATCTCTCCCAAGGATCTGGAGCGCATCGTAAAATACAATCCGCAGGCGTTGGTGCTTGTTGACCAGGCGTATTTCGGCTTTGAGGAAGACCCCATTGATGTCAATGCCTTCATTCAAAAATACGATAATGTGATGTTCTGCCGGACCTTCTCCAAGTTTTTTGCCCTGGCCGGCCTCCGTCTCGGATACGGGATTGCCAGCAAGCGGGCCATGGAGGCGCTGTGGCTGGATCTCCCGCTGCTGCGTCTGCCTGTGATTGCGCGCAAAGCGGTGATAGAATGTCTGCGGGACGACGCATATTACGACCAAATTCGCCAGGAAATCCACGGTGTAAAGGAATGGTTTTATAAGGAATTGTCCTCTATGGAAAACATACATCCATATCACACGGATACCAATTTCCTGTATATGAAGGTCATCGGAATTGATGCCGCAATACTGCGGGAAGATATGATTCGAAAGGGCTATATCTACCGCATTTTTGAATATGGAGGAGAACAGTATTATCGGATTAACGTCGCTCCGATGGATGTGATGTCAGACTTTATGGACACGTTCCGTCAGACGGTCGGAGAAATCAAAGCGAGGGCTGAGGGATGAACTGTTCAGAATATCTGGTGGACTTTCTGATCCGGAAGGGAGTGCGGGATGTATTCGGTTATGCCGGAGGTTATATTGTCCCCTTTATGGACGCGCTGGCAGCCCGGCAGGATGTCATACGGACGCATGTATGCTGTCACGAGCAGGGCTGCGCTCTGGCTGCCAACGGTTTTGCCCGTACCAGCGGCGGCCTGGGTGTATATTTCACCACCTCCGGTCCTGGAGCCATCAACGGTCTCGGCGGACTTGCGGACGCGTGGTTTGACAGTGTGCCGCTGCTGGGAATCTGCGGCAATGTGCCTACCCATGAGATGAAGGGCTTTTCCGGCATCCGGCAAAACGGGTTTCAGGAGATGGATCTGGTGTCCATGACCCGCAATATCACAAAGTATTCTGTGACTGCCAACAGCAGCGAAGGCTTTGCCGAGATCGTCAGCCGCGCCTATAATATGGCCATGCTCGGCAGAAAGGGGGGTGTCATCCTTGATTTTCCGCTCGACATACAGCAAACCGGTTTTGTTGGTGGGTAACGGTGTACGCTCCTCCGGTGCAGCGGAACTGGTACACGCGTTTTTCCGGCAAACCAATATCCCTGTCCTCACCACCATGAATGCCGTGGACCTTGCCCAGGACGATATGCATATCGGTTTTATCGGCACCCATGGAAACCGTGTGGCAAACATGATTTTGGAGGAATGCGATCTGGTGATCAGCGTGGGTGCCAGGCTGAGTATCCGCCAGGTGGGAAAATATGTAAACAGGTTTGCGCCGAACGCAGAGCTTGTGCGCTGCGACATTGATGAATATGAGCTGAGCCGCAATATCAAAACGGACGAGAGGAAGTATCAGACCGACGCAAGAGACTTTATGGAGCTTTTGCTGAGGGAGCAAATACCGGATTATCAGCCCTGGCTGCAGCGCTGCCTCGCGGCAAAGCAGGCGCTGGAAGGCTATGATCTTCAGCCGGGAAACCGTGCTGTGGAGAAAATAGCCTCCCTTCTCCCGCCCGATCCCGTGGTATCGGTGGATGTGGGAATGAACCAATGCTGGTGTGCACAGTCTCTGGTTTTAAAGGGGCACCGCGGCAGAATTCATATCTCCGGAGGCTACGGCACCATGGGCTGTGCCCTTCCCTTTGCCATTGGGGCCTCCATCGCCCTGGAAAACGGTATCTCCTATTGTATTGCCGGCGACGGGGGAATGCAGATGAACATTCAGGAATTGGAAACTGTCCGAAGGGAAAAGCTGCCGGTAAAAATATTCGTTCTGAACAATCGGGTGCTTGGCAAAATCAGTGAAACGCAGCATTTGGAGATGCATGACCGCTACAGCTGTACCACAGCCTCCAGCGGATATTCCGTACCGGATTTTCAAAGAATTGCGGATGCCTACGGGATTCACGCCGCCTCCCTCCAGAGCTATGAGGATTTGGACCGCTATGCGGACTGGTTTGGTGATGATGCGCCCTGCCTGCTCGACATTTCCCTTCCGGAGGACAGCCGGCTTACGCCCAAGATCGAGTTTGTATCCTTCCGCATCCGTCCCGAGCTGAACAGTGCCGTGATCTCCCGGGTCCGGCACATTCTTGCCGGCTGAGCGCATGATTTTTATAGTCAACGACATAAATGTCGTGACTATAACTTCATTTCAGCCGTCATTTTCCGCCGCAGAGCGGCGATAAGATGACATGGCAACTATGGTAAACGACAAATATTTTGTCGTTTACTATAGTTGCAGTCCGGCCGCAGGAATGCTATAATTGCTGTCAAATGCTGCTGTTGTGGCTGAGGAACGCAAAATTTTCCGGAAAATCTGTTTTTACAGACGATATGTTCCCCGGTCTCTCGGAGAAAGGATTCACGATGCGTCAAACACGGCGGGACCGGGGCGGGAGTCTGGTTCCCAGTCTTTTGGTGCTGGCCGCAGGCATCTGCTGGGGCTGCACCGGATTATTCAACCGCCATCTGAATGCGCTGGGCATCAGCTCCGCGGGAGTGGTGATTTTGCGCAACTGCGGAGCTGCACTGCTTCTGGTCCTGACCATGCTGGTGACAGACCGTCGCGCTTTTCGCATTCGTCCGCGGCACATCCCCTATTTTTTGGGCAGTGGCATTATCAGCCTGCTGATCTTTACGCTCTGTTATTTTCGCAGCCAGCAGGTCAGTTCTCTGGCCCTGGCTGCCATTTTAATGTACACCGCGCCTGCCTTTGTCGTGCTGCTTTCCGTTCCCGTGTTTCACGACCCCATCACAGGAAAAAAGCTGCTGGCGCTGGTACTGGCCTTTTTGGGCTGTGCCCTTGCCGGCGGCATACTGAACAGCGGCGGCGCTTCTCTGACTGTGGAGGGACTGCTGCTGGGGCTCGGCAGTGGGATTTTTTATGCATCCTATTCCATTTTTGCCTGCATGGCCATGCGCCATTACGGCTCCATGACAGTCACACTCTATACCTTCCTGGTGGCGGGCGTGGGTTCGCTGGTGCTGGCAGCCGCAGGCGCCGCGGATTTTGGCGCGGTTCACTGGGACCTGCCTGTCCTGGGGAATCTGGCAGGGCTGCTGGTCGTTGGCACGGTGGCGCCTTATCTGCTGTATACCAGAGGGCTTGAGGGACTCGGGGACAGCGGAAAAGCGTCCATCCTCGCCAGCATCGAGCCGGTGGCCGCCGCCTTTGTGGGTGTGCTGGCCTTCGGCGAACCCCTCGGGCTGGGCAGCATCGGGGGCCTGCTGTGCATTCTTGCCAGTGTTTTGATTCTGCGGTAGTTCCTCGGGCTTTTTTCATGTCAAGCCCGCGTATATGGGCACGGCCTCCGCCCTGCCCTAAAAAACAGCCGCCCCGGTGCGGCAGGGAGCCAGTTATGAAATTACTCGCCATTGATGGAAACAGCATCGTCAACCGGGCATATTTTGGAATTCGTATGCTCAACGCCCCCGACGGGACCCCGACCAATGCGGTCTATGGATTTCTGACGATTTTGCGCCGTCTGTTGGAGGAGGAGCAGCCGGAGGGGCTGGTTGTAGCCTTTGACCTGCGTGCTCCCACCTTTCGCCACCTGCAATACGCCGGCTACAAGGCACAGCGCAAAGGGATGCCGGAGGAGCTTGCGGTACAGATGCCCATTCTCAAGCAGGTGCTGGACGCCATGGGTATCGTCCGCATCGAGAAGGAGGGCTTCGAAGCTGACGACCTGCTGGGCACCGTCTCCCGCCTGTGTGAAAAGGATGGGCGGGAGTGTGTGATTGCCACAGGGGACCGGGACAGCTTTCAGCTCATCACAGACCGCACCCGTGTCCTGCACATCAAGACCCGCATGGGCCAGACAGAGACCGTGGACTACACCCGTACCCGCTTTGAGGAGGAATACGGCTTTCCTCCGCCGCGCATGGTGGACCTGAAAGCACTGATGGGGGATGCCAGCGACAACATTCCCGGCGTAGCCGGCGTCGGGGAGAAGACTGCCCTGGACCTGATCCGCCGCTATGACAGCGTGGAACGGATCTACAGCGAGCTGGACGAGCTGGACATCCGGGATGCCGTTCGAAAAAAGCTGGCAGCCGGGGCGGAGACGGCCAGGCTCAGCTATGCGCTGGCCACCATTGTCACGGATGTTCCCCTGGAACTGGATTTGGACCGGACACGCTGGCATGAGAACTACCAGCCGGCCCTCTATGACCTGTTCCTGAAGCTGGGATTTACAAAGTTTCTGGAAAAGTGGGGTATCTCGCCGCCGGAAAATGAGGACCATGCCGCAAAGACGGAGTCTACCCGCAATTATACGCTGCTTTCGACCGAGGCGGAGGCACTTGCCGCAGCGGACGAAATCGCGGACACAGGGCAGGTGCTCTGTGTCCACAGTACGCCGGAACGGGACTGCCTTGCCTTTTGTCTGCATACAGCAGAGGAAAACGGCACTGAGCGGACCTGGCTTCTGGACCGTTCCGAATTTACGGGAGATTGGGAGCATGCGCTGCAAGCGCTGCTGGACCGGCGCATCCCCAAGGCCGGGCACAGCGTCAAGGACCTGCAGCGGGAAATGACGGATCACGGCATCCCGATCGACAGCGGCGGGTGGTGCTTTGATACCGCCCTGGCAGCTTATCTATTGGACGCCACCGCAGGGAGCTATGATCTGCGGCGGCTATGCGTGCAATATTGCGGATATGAGCCCTACGCCGGCCCATCCGATGCCGCAGACGGACAGATGTCCCTGCTGGAAGCCTCAGAGAGCGGGGCCGGGCGGCAGACGGAGCGCCGCGCAATCCTGGCCGGTGAGGCTGCCGCAATCTCCGCGCTCTGTGACCGTCTGGGGGCGGGACTGCGTGCACAGGGTATGGAGCAGCTGTTTGAGCGCATCGAGCTGCCCCTCTGCCCGGTGCTGGCGGAAATGGAGCGGGCGGGCTTTCTGGTGGACCGGGAGGCCCTGCGGGAGTTTGGGGAGAGCATGACCGACACCATCAACGCCCTGCAGGAGAGCATCTGGAGTCAGGCAGGCGGCGCCTTCAATATCAACTCCCCAAAGCAGCTGGGCGCCGTACTCTTTGAAAAGCTGCTTTTGCCCGCCGGGAAAAAAACCAAAACCGGCTGGAGCACCAACGCCGACGTGCTGGAAAAGCTGCGTGACAAGCATCCGATCATCTCCGAGATACTGGACTATCGTATGCTGACCAAGCTGAAAAGCACCTACGCCGACGGCCTGCTCAAGGTCATTGAACCGGATGGGCGGATTCGAACCAATTTTCAGATGACAGTGACCGCAACAGGCCGCCTCAGCTCTACAGAGCCGAATCTGCAGAACATTCCCATCCGCCGGGAATTCGGCGGGCAGATTCGCCGGATGTTTGTCGCCGGCCCCGGAAACGTCCTGGTGGACGCGGACTACAGCCAGATCGAGCTGCGCCTGCTGGCCCATATCAGCGGGGACGAGAATATGCTCGCCGCCTTTCAGACCGGCGAGGACATCCACGCGGTTACCGCCTCTCAGGTATTCGGCATTCCTCTGGAGCAGGTGACAAAGCTGCAGCGGAGCCATGCAAAGGCCGTCAACTTCGGCATCGTCTATGGGATCTCCGCCTGGTCGCTTGCCCAGGACATCGGCGTGTTTCCCAACGAGGCCAAGGCATATATGGACGCCTATCTGGAAAAATATCACGGCGTCCGGGAATATCAGAAGCGTATTGTGGAGCAGGCGAAGACCGACGGTTATGTCTCCACACTCTATGGCCGCCGCCGTGCGCTGCCGGAGCTCAAAAGCTCCAATTTTGCCCAGCGCAGCTTTGGAGAGCGGGTTGCGCTGAACATGCCCATTCAGGGCACCGCAGCCGACGTAATCAAGCTGGCAATGATCGCCGTCTGGCGGCGGCTGAAGCAGGAGGGGCTGCAGGCCAGGCTGATTCTGCAGGTCCACGATGAGCTCATCGCCGAGTGTCCGGAGGAGGAGGCAGAGCAGGTAAAGGCCATTCTCACAGAGGAGATGCAAAACGCCGCAAGTCTCTCCGTCCCCCTCACAGTGGACGCCCGGATCGGAAAGAGCTGGGCAGAGGCCCACTGAATCATAGGATTGAGGAACAGGACGGATAAGATATGTTGCGCTTTGAGGAGGCCGGGCAGGTGCTGGACGCGGCAGTGGACGCGCTGCCGGAGGGAATCTACGATGGCCTCAACGGTGGTGTGAACCTGGTAAGACAGGCCCGTCGCAGCGAGGACGGCCGGTATACCATGGGTCTGTACCACAACGACAGCATGGGCCGCTATATTGAAATATTTTACGGCTCCTTTGCCGCGGTCTGGGGGCAGGAACCGGATGAGGTGGTGAAGCGGGAGCTGGTCAGGACGCTGCACCACGAGCTGACCCACCATGTGGAGAGCAAGGCGGGAGACCGGACGCTGGAGCACTGGGACGAAGAACAGACCCTGCTTTGGCAGCAGGGCAGTTCGCCGCTGGAGGCAGAGAGCGTGCTGTTTGTGGACACAGGCGGCGAGCTGGGGCAGGAGGCGGCGCGGCTCATGCAGGAGGCCATGCCGGAGCTGCCCTGCGCTGCTGTCACAGCCCGGGAGGCCGGTGCGGAGCTGCTGGACCGCTTTGATGCGGTGTTATGCATGACGCTGGCTCAGGCCGAAGCCCTGGCCGGGCGCTTTCCGGAATTCGACGAAAAAATACTCTGTCTCGGGGAGCGGGATATTCTTCCTCCCCTCTCCCCCAGGGTCCGGCGGCAGCTGAAGCGGGAAATACGGTATCTGGTCCGGGAGCTGCGGGAGGGGTCGGAGACATGATAGAGATCACAGACGTAGAGGAGTCGATGCTGCCCCGCATTGCAGAGCTGGAGCGCCAGTGCTTCTCTCTGCCCTGGACGGTGGGCGCGCTGCGCAGCCAGCTGACCCCCGGCCATATTTTTCTCGCTGCTGTAGAATCAGAGGGGCGTGCTCCGCTGCTGCTGGGCTATGTGGGGCTGATGCATGTGCTGGACGAGGGTTACATCAACAATGTGGCGGTTGATCCGTCCTTCCGCAGACGCGGAATCGCCGGCGCACTGCTGGACGCGCTGGAGGCGCGCTGCCGGGCCCTGTCCCTGGCCTTTGCCACTCTGGAGGTCCGTGCCGGAAATACGCCGGCTATCGCCCTGTACCAAAAGCACGGCTACCGCGCTGTGGGCAAAAGAAAGAACTACTATGAAAAGCCTGTGGAGGATGCGGTCATCATGACCCTGGAAATGCGCTATGACAGGAGCAACCGAGCTGAGGACTCTGACAATACCGGAAACGAAAGCAGTCTATGACACAATTTATCGGGAAGCCTTTCCTCCCATGGAGCTGCGCCCCTTTGCTTCCATCCGGGAGATGACCGCTGCGGGTGAATACCGTACCCTGGGCTGCTGCGAAGCCGGCAGGGCGCGGGCGTATGCCAGTCTGTGGGACGCGGGAAACGGCTTCACCCTGCTGGACTATCTGGCGGTTCCGCGGGACAGTCGGGGCCAGGGCGGCGGCAGCGCCATGCTGTCCGCCTTGAAGGAGCAGATGGGACAGCAGGAGATTCTCATGATCGAGAGCGAGGCTCCCACAGGCGACCCGGCAGCCGATGAACCGATACTGCGCCGGCTTCAATTTTACCGCCGCTGCGGGGCGAGAGAGGCAGGCTTTGACGCCGGCGTATTCGGCGTGCGGTACCGGATGCTCTATCTCAGCCGCGGCAAAAAGCCGGATGGGGCGGAGCTGCTGCGGCGCTACCGTGCGCTCTATCGCAGCCGTTGTTCCGAAGCGCTTTGGAAGCGGGCCTTCCGCATTCCCCTGCAGCCGGGAGAAAGCGCCCCGGCCTATCAAGAATGGATTGAAGAAGTGAGGCGCGAGAAAGCATGATTATCCTTTCAGTGGAATCCACCTGTGACGAAACCGCCGTTGCGCTGGTGCGCGACGGCCGTGAGATTTTAACGGATCAGATTTTCTCTCAGGCGGACCTTCACGCCGTATACGGCGGAGTGGTGCCGGAAATCGCATCCCGCAGCCATGTGGAGGTGATCTTCCAACTGGCGGACCGGGCCATTGAGGCAGCCGGAGTAAGCAAAAGGGATATTGATGCCGTAGCGGTAAGCTATGCGCCGGGACTCATCGGCGCGGTTCTGGTGGGGGTCAGCTTTGCCAAGAGCGCCGCCAGCGCTCTGGGTGTGCCGCTTATCCCGGTGCATCATATTCGGGGCCATATCGCTGCCAATTACCTGGCCTATCCCGAGCTGGAGCCCCCCTTTCTCTGTCTGGCAATCTCCGGAGGCAACACGCTGCTGGTGCATGTGCGGGATTACACGGATATGCGCATTCTCGGCGCCACCCGGGATGATGCGGCGGGAGAATGCTTTGACAAGACTGCGCGGGTTCTGGGGCTGGGCTATCCCGGCGGAAAGCCTGTGGACGCTTTGGCCCGAACCGGCGACGACCGGCGGTATTCCCTTCCGGTGGCTGTCATCGAGGGACGGCCATATGATATGAGCTTCTCGGGGTTGAAAACCGCGGTCATCAATCTGGTCCATCATGCAGAGCAGACGGGAGAGGAGCTGGACCGCGCCTCCCTCTGCGCCTCCTTTCAGCGAGCGGTAAGTGAATCTCTGATCCCGCGGGCAATGGCTGCGGTGGCTGAGACGGGCTGCAATGTGCTGGTGGCTGCCGGAGGTGTCGCAGCAAACAGCCGCATCCGTGCGGATCTGGAGCAGGCAGCGCAGAGGGCAGGTATCCGGCTTTATGTGCCGCCTCTGCGGCTTTGCGGCGATAATGGGGCCATGATCGGAGCCCAGGCATATTATGAGTATCTGGCCGGCCACACTGGCGGAAGCAATCTCAACGCCTATGCAAGTATGGAGCTGGACACCGGACTGCCGGAGGTCGCAGGATGAAGGAAGATGACAAGCTCTCCCGCTCTGACGCGAAAAAAAGCGCCGAAGACAAGCAGCTTCACGCCGGACACCGTTCCCGGCTTCGGGAGCGGTTTCTCAAGCATGGCCTGGAGGGCTTCGAGGACCACCAGGCATTGGAGCTGCTGCTGTCCTACGCGCTGCCCCGGCGGGATACAAACGCGCTTGCACATCAGATTTTGAATCATTGCGGCGGCTTTCGGCAGGTGTTTGAGAGCGATATTTCCGAGCTGAGCGAAATCAAGGGGTTGAAGGAGAACTCAGCGGGCCTGATTGCCCTGGTCGCCGCTCTCAACCGCCGTTACCTGAAATATCTGCACCAGGAGACCATGAACCGCCGGAAGCTGGAAAGCACGGAGGAATGCTGCGCATATTGCAGCGGTCTGTTCCACTATACAAACCGCGAGGAGCTCTGGATGATATGCGTCAACGCACAAAAGGAGGTCCTCTCGGAGCAGATGCTGGCCTTCGGCTCCCCCGACATGGTAAAGCTGCCCGTCCGGGAGGTGGTGGAAATCGCAATTCGCAGCAAAGCGCTGGGCGTCATTCTTGCGCATAACCATCCCGGCGGAATTGCACTCCCCTCCGCCCAGGATCTTTACAGCACCAGGCAGCTCGCACAGGCGCTGAGGCTGGTGGATATTCAACTGATGGATCACATCATCGTAACGGACACGGACTGTGTATCCATGCGTGCGAGCTCCATGCTTTACAAGGATACGGGCAATGTATAAAAAAGCGTGAAAAGCGTTATTATGAAGACTGCATAGACGTGTTCTGTGCCTTTCGGCACAAAACGGGGGCTGTGAAAAAAGGAGAGAGCGCAAGCTCTCCCGGCTTTCACTGCCCCCGTTTCAATATAATAATAAAAGCAAAAAGCATTTTAGTTTTCCGCTGCCGGCATCAGAGGGAAGTGGGCTGCCGGCGGGTTTTTCTGTCACAGAAGGCAGGCGTCACGCTTATACTGGATTGCAGATCCTTCCGCGATCGAGCTTAAATAAAGGCGTTGATGCAAATTGCTTCTGGCACTTGTCCGGGCCGCCTTAGGCACCGGTTTTACCTTTCTGATGACAGCGCTCGGGGCAGCGTCCGTGTTCTTTTTTGCCCATGAACCGAAGCCCCAGGCACAGAACGGACTTCTGGGCTTTGCCGCGGGGGTGATGACCGCGGCCAGCGTGTGGAGCCTGCTGCTGCCGGCCATTGACCAGGCGCGGCAGTTAAACACCCTGCCAGCCTGGCTGCCCGCGGCGGCAGGGCTGCTGGTGGGCGCTGTATTTCTGGCTCTGCTGGATGCAGCTTTGCCCCGGCTGCGCCGTGTTCTGCTCCCCGAGGGGCAGCGGCAAAACGCGCTGCTGATGACAGCGATTACCCTGCACAACATTCCCGAGGGGATGGCCGTCGGGCTGGCCTTTGCGCTCTCAACCCAACTGGAGAGCTCTCTGGCCGCTGCCTCTGCCCTGGCTCTGGGGATCGGAATTCAAAACTTTCCCGAGGGAGCGGCTGTCGCGCTGCCCCTGCGAAGGGAGGGCCGCAGCCGATGGGCGGCCTTCGTGGGCGGAATGCTCTCCGGCGCGGTGGAGCCGATCTTCGGTGTTGCGGTGGTACTGGCCGCCTCCGGCGTCAGTGCCATGATGCCCTGGCTGCTCAGCTTTGCAGCAGGCGCCATGCTCTATGTGGTCGTGGAGGAGCTGGTCCCCCAGGCCAGATCCCGGGCCGGCACCACGGGCTTTGTTCTGGGCTTTCTGATCATGATGATACTGGATGTTGCGCTGGGCTGATACGATGCCCCGATAAAATGCGGCATTTTATCGGGGCATCGTATCAGCGGAGCTTCCTGCAATACTGGGTGCAGAGCTTGTCGGTACACTCGGAGCATTGCAGCGCCAGATTTGACCGCTCCCAAAAGCGCTCCGGATAGAGCATAACGCACAGCTCCCAAACCACCCAAACGGCAAAGGCCATCAGCAGCAGCGAGGTGGTATAGGCGCCGGGAATGAGCACAAACGGCGAAAACATCATCAGATGGTCCCAGTTGAAAATACGGCAGGTGGTGCAGCAGCGGTTTTTCATAATCAGGCGGAAGGGGCACCAGATGAGGACGCAGATCAGATCACAGACATAGAAAATCACGGCCAGCAGAAACACCGCTTCCGTGTGGATCACGTGGGAAAAGTAGAGAACGGCAATGGCCGCCAGGAGCCCACCCCATAGCAAAAAGACCTTGTAAGCAGCCCGGGTAGTGATGGTGATATGTTCCTTCAGGGCCTGATAATTCACCGCCTCCGCAATGGGCCGGAACCGCTGCAGAAAGAGCTTTTGGGACCCGAGGGAGATATGCGCACGTATCGGGAGCAGCTGCCCCACCATATCCAGCACCCAGACAAGCCAGAGCAGGTGCAGCCAGGTAAAGCGGCGGAAAAAGCCCCAGCCCCGCAGCACGGCAAACTGCGCCCGGTCCGCCAGATACAGCACCAGCACCAGCGCCAGCGTAATCACACGTCCCGCCAAACGCAGAAAATAAAGTCTTCTCGTCTCTGACATCCTCTCTTGCCTCCAGCCTGGGTCTCAATTACCCAAAATGCACCATAGCACAACTTAATTCCTTTGTCAATGCATGGTTTGTCCCCCGGCCTCCAGAGATTACAGCGCAGACGCCTCCGGCGTCTGCGCTGTAACAACTCCGACAGTGAATTTCAGAAAAGCCTTTGCAATTTCGGACTGCTATGCTAGAATAATGCCAGAGCCCGCAAAGTAAGCCGGAGGCGGCGTCTCCGCCACGGGGCGCGCGGCGGGCAGGACAGGCAATCCTGTTCGGACGCGCGGCAATCACGAGGAGGTACTGCGGATATGAATCGAAAGCTGATTTTTCTGGATATTGACGGCACTTTGACCGCGCCGGGCAGCAACGAGCCGCCGCAAAGCGCGCTGGAGGCAATTCGTATCGCCCGGGCAGCCGGACATCTGGTATTTCTCTGCTCCGGCCGCAACTATGATATGCTCAAGCCGCTTCTCGCCTATGGGTTTGACGGTGCTGTTGCCAGCGGCGGAGGTTATGTATTTACCGGAGACCGTGTTCTCTACGACTGCCCCATGTCGGATGAACAGCGGGACCAGGCGCTGCAGCTGTTCGCCGAGGGCGGCGTCCTGCGCACCATTGAGGCAAAGGACGGCAGCTACTGTGACGCAGGGATGGGCGAATTTTTGCAGCAGTGCTCCGGCGGAAACAGCGAGCTTTTGCGCTGGCGCAATGCCATCGAAAAGGATCTGGGCATCCGCCCGATGTCCGAGTATGACGGGCGTCCCATATATAAAGTGGTGTTTATGTGCGCCAGGACCGAGCAGCTCGCGCCCGCAATCCGGGAGCTGGAGAAGGATTTTTATTTTCTGATCCAGGATATGGCCGGAGCCAACTGCCTCAATGGCGAGCTGATCAACCGCAAATTTAATAAGGGCACCGGCATAGCTGCGGCAGCGGCTGCCTTCGGCGCCGATCTGGCGGACACCATCGGCATCGGCGACAGCATGAACGATTTGGAGATGATTCAGACGGTCGGGACCGGCGTCTGTATGGAAAACGGCAGTCCGGCGCTGAAAAAGCACAGCAGCTTTGTCTGCCCATCTGTAGAGAATGACGGAATTGCCTGGACGTTTTCCCGGCTTGGCTTGGCGAATATGCCCAAGAACTGAGTTAAATTTTTGGCATATACAGCTGGGAAATAGAATTGCACTTCCCGAATTTTTGATGTATGATTAGGCGTGAAAAGCGGTCGCCCGGGTTTCGGACGGCCGCTGTTTAAAAGAAAAGGAGTGGAGGGACTCATGGCACTGGATTATCGCAAATGTGCTGAGGAGATTTTTTCCCACCTCGGCGGGAAAGAGAACATCATCAGTGCGGCACACTGCGCAACCCGATTGCGTCTGGTTATCGCGGACAACAGCAAGATTGACACAAAGGCCCTGGAGGAGGTAGAGGGCGTAAAGGGCCTCTTTGATTCCAACGGCCAGCTTCAGCTTATCATCGGAACCGGCACTGTCAACAAGGTCTATGACGAATTTCTCGCTGTCACCGGCCTCACCGCTGCGAGCAAAGCCGATGTAAAAGCGGCAGCCGCCTCCCGTATGCCCCTTTGGAAGAAGATTCTGAAAACGCCCGGCGACGTGTTTGTCCCCATTCTGCCGGCCATCGTGGCCTCCGGTCTGATGATGGGTCTGGTGGAGGCCATCCCCAAGTTCTGGCCGGCCTTCGGCAACTCCGACTGGTACTCCTTCCTGGATCTGGTGGCAAACACGGCCTTTGCGCTGCTGCCCGTTCTGGTGGCAATCTCCTCCGCCCGCGTCTTTGGCGGAAATATTTTCCTCGGCGCCGTCATCGGCCTGATGATGGTCCACCCCGCGCTGATCAATGCCTGGACCGTCGGCAGCTACGAGGGGACAATCCCCACCTGGCACCTGTTTTTCTTCAACGTGCAGCAGGTCGGCTATCAGGGACATGTCATCCCGGTCATTTTGGCCGTATTGCTGATGTCCACCGTCGAAAAATGGCTGCATAAAAAGGTGCCGGAGATGATCGACCTGTTTGTCACCCCGCTGTGCACGGTGCTGATCACCTCCTTCATCACCTTCACCATCATCGGGCCCATTTTCTCCATTCTTGAAAACTGGGTTCTTGCCGGTGCCAAGTGGCTGGCCGGTTCTCTGTTCGGCTCTCTCATCATGGGTGCGATTTATCCCTGGACCGTTGTCATGGGTCTGCACCACATGTACAACGTCATCGAGGCAGGCATGATCGCCCAGACCGGACTGAACACCTGGATGCCCATCGCCTCCGCAGCAAACTTCGCTCAGTTCGGTGCCTGCCTTGCCGTGGCACTGAAGGTCAGGAACCAGAAGACCAAATCTGTCGCGCTTCCCTCCTCCCTCTCGGCTTCTCTGGGTATCACGGAGCCCGCGATCTTCGGTGTCAACTTCCGCTTCATGAAGCCCTTCCTCTGCGGCATGGCCGGCGGCGCCATTGGCGCCCTGGTAGGCGCGCTGTTCGGTCTCGGCGCACCGGTCTACGGCGTAACCGGTATTCCCGCAATTCCTGCCGTAAATAATGTCCCCCTTTATCTGGTTGAACTGATCGTCTCCGCCGGTGTTGCTTTCGCCCTGACCTGGATCATCTGGCGGGAAGACGCCCCAGCGGACAAGAAGGCTGCCCCGGCAGAGCCGGAGGTTCCCGCCGAGCCCATGCCCAGCGTGGTACGCTGCGCCGCCGGCGAGCTGCTGCAGCCGTGCGCCGGTACAGTCATCGACCGTGAGCAGATTCCGGACGAGACCTTCGCCGCCGGCATTCTGGGAGAGGGCATCGGCGTTGTCCCCGCGTCCGGCGTTGTTGTGGCCCCCTTCGACGGAACCGTCACCTCCGTGTTCGACACAAAGCACGCCGTTACGCTGGAAAAGGACGGCATGGAGGTGCTGATCCACATCGGCGTCAACACCGTGAATATGAAGGGCGCGGGTTTCACCGCCTTTGTCGAGGAGGGCGACGAGGTCAAGGCAGGCCAGAGACTTCTGGGCTTCGACCGGGATGCCATCAAAAATGCCGGTTATAATGACACTGTTGTCATGCTTCTCACCAACTCTGACGACCTTGAGGGCGTCGAGTGCGGAGTGAAAAACTGACATCGTTCCGCGCGCTGCGGTTTCCCTTGCGGAAGCAATTGTGTCCCCGTTTTCGTAAAATTCAAATAATAATACTGAACTTGGAGGAATCAGCATGAAATCATTTGAGTACACAATCACAGATCCTGTCGGTATCCACGCCCGTCCCGCCGGCCTGCTGGTCAAGGAGATCAAGGGCTATTCCGGCTCCACCGTCACCATCAGCAAGGGCGAAAAGAGCGTCAATGCGCTGAAGCTCATGGCTTTGATGCAGATGGGCATCAAGCAGGGCGATACTGTCAAGGTCGATGTCGAGGGCGGAGATGAGGAGGCCGTTGCCTCCGCGATTGAGGCCTTCTTCAAGGCAAATCTGTAATATAGTCAACGGACTATATTTAATTTCAGCCGTCATTTTCCGCCGCAGAGCGGCGATAAAATGACAGGACAATATAGTTCGGAAAAATACGGCTGCCCCCTGAGACAGTCGTATTTTTCTTTCAGAACAGGAAAGGAGTATTCTCTGATGATTACCATACAAGGCAAGGGTGTTTCAACGGGTGTCGCTGCGGGACCGCTGTATTTCTATCAAAGAGCCAAGGGGACGCTCCGCCGCTATGAGGTGGAGGACCGGGAGGCGGAATTTGCCCGTTTCAAGGCCGCACAGGCCAAGGCCATGGAACAGCTGGGCGTGCTGGCTGAAAAGGCCCGGGAGGAGGCCGGCGACGAGGCGGCCATGCTCTTTGAAACCCATCAGATGATGTGCGAGGATATGGACTATGAGGAGGCCATCGAGGGCTTTATCCGGGAGTCCGGTATCAACGCCGAGGCCGCAGTAACCGACGCCGGCGCTGCCCAGGCAGAGGCCTTTGCCGCCATGGAGGATGACTACTTCAAGGCCCGTGCCGCCGATGTAAAGGACATTTCAACGCGGATCGTCGGTATTCTGATGGGGGTCGTGCAGGGTGGTATTGACTCTGAGGTGCCTGTGATTCTGGCTGCCGACGATCTCGCCCCCAGTGAAACGGTCCAGCTGGACAAGTCCAAAATTCTGGGCTTTGTCACCTCCGGCGGCTCCGGGTCCAGCCACACGGCAATTCTGGCGCGCACCATGGGCATTCCCGCCATTATCGGCGTTGGGGATCAGCTAAAGCCGGAGTACGAGGGCCGTGAGGTCATCGTGGACGGCGGCACCGGCAGTGTTGTGGTGGATGCCGATGACGACACAAGGGAGCGGCTGATGAAAAAGCGTACGGAGCTGCTGCACCGTCAGCAGCTGCTCAACCAGCTTCGCGGTCAACCCAATGTTTCCAGGGACGGCCAGGAGGTGCGCATCTACTGCAACATCGGCAATCCCGAGGATGTACATGCCGTTCTGGAAAACGACGGCGGAGGCATAGGATTGTTCCGCAGCGAATTCCTTTATCTCAACTGCGACGATTATCCCACCGAGGATTATCAGTTTGAGGCATATAAAAAGGTGCTTTCCGACATGGGCGGCAAAGAGGTCGTTATCCGCACCCTGGATATTGGCGCGGACAAGATGATCGGATATTTCAATCTTCCGCATGAGGAGAACCCCGCGCTGGGCAACCGGGCACTGCGCATCTGCCTGAACCGGCCGGAGATCTTCCGTACCCAGCTGCGTGCCCTCTACCGTGCCTCCGCCTATGGCAGGCTCTCCATCATGTTCCCGATGGTCACCTCTGTCTGGGAGGTAAAGGAGGCCAAGAAGCTCTGCGAACAGGTCAAGGCGGAACTGGCCGAGGAGGGAATTCCCTTCTCCGAGGAAGTGGACGTGGGCATCATGATCGAGACGCCGGCAGCGGCTGTTGTCAGCGACCGGCTGGCAAAGGTGGTGGACTTCTTCTCCATCGGCACCAACGACCTGACGCAATACACGCTGGCCTGCGACCGTCAGAACAATGATCTGGGGCGTTTCTTCAATGCCCATCACCCCGCCGTGCTGCGGCTCATCAAGATGGTCGCGGAAAACGCACATAAGGAGGGCATCTGGTGCGGCATCTGCGGCGAGCTGGGCGCGGATCTGGACCTGACCGAGACCTTCCTCTCCATAGGCATTGACGAGCTGTCCGTATCTCCCCGCTCCGTGCTCCCGCTTCGGCAGAAGGTGCGGGATACCGAGGTCGCCGCTGTGCGTGAAAAGCTGGTGGATGACCTGATGAGCGACAGGAACACAATCTGAGCCACGCAGTTCCCTCCCGCGGCGGCGTGAAAAAACGTGTTCCTAACTGTAAGACAAAGCCTCGCGGAGTGAACGCACAATTTGTCCGTCCCCCGTGGACAAACTGTGCGCTGAGCGGAGCGCAGCTTTCTCGTCGGCAAAGTCCTTTGGCCTTTGCCGACGATTTTGCACTATGCATATGTCCCGCCCCCAAAGGAGACGGGACACATATAGTATCAATTTTTTCAGGTGCCGTACATTTTCCCGCTGAAATTACAGCTTCATTGCCGCAGTCCAGCCCTCCACGCCGGCCTCATAGATTTTCGCGGCGCGGACACAGTCGCCGACGACAGTGCACGGAACTTTCGCCGCGGCCTGCAATGCATCCACGGCTTTGCTGTTCGCCCGCATACCCAGGGCGTGGACCACGGTATCGCCCTCCAGAATGACCTCCTTACCATCCTTGTCGAGGCAGGTAATGCCATTCCTGCGGATGGAGGTGCATTTCAGGCCGGTGCGAACCTTGACCAGTCGTTCCATTTCATCCACCAGCGCAATACGGTGCATCGGGTAGCTCTCCGGCGCGACCCTGTCACCCATCTCAACGATAGTGACCTCTCTGCCGTCTCTTGCCAGATCAATGCCAACCTCACATCCGACAAGTCCGCCGCCGACCATGATAACGCGTTTTCCAGCTTTGCTGTTGTCCGGGTAAAGCTCCAACGCCTGGATTGCATTTTCGATTCCCTGAATGGGAAGCACCAGCGGCGAGGAACCGATGGCCAGGATAATCGCGTCCGCGTCGGAAGCCGCAATGTACTCAGGTGTAATTTCCTGATTCAGCAGGACTTCGATATTCCGCTTTTCCACGCGCCGTACCAGAAGGTCCTTGAATTTCTTCATATCCTTCTTATAGTAGTCCGTATCCGTGAAGAACAGCAGACCACCCAGCTTGCCGCTGCGCTCAGCCAGGGTGACCTGATGAGCGCGATCACAGGCAGTAATCGCCGCTGTCATTCCTGCCACGCCGCCGCCGACAACCAACACTTTTTTGGACTTTTCCGGAACGGAGGCGAGAAGCTCCTTGTCATAGCAAAACGCCGAGGGATTTACGGAGCAGCCAAACAGCTTTGGCATATCAGAGATATCCACGCCCTCCAGCGGCCCCATAAAGCACTTGAAGCAGCGGATGCACTGGGAAATATCATCCTCGCGCCCTTCAATCGCCTTTCTCGGGAACTCGGGATCCGCGGTCAGCGGGCGGGCCAGCGCCACGAGGTCACATTTCCCTGTTGCGATCATCTCCTCCGCCAGCTCTGGGGAGGTGATGCCGCCCACAACGGCCACGGGTACATCCACAGCTTTTTTCACGGCGGCGGAAGCATCCATATTCAGGCCGTGAGGCTGGAACATGGAGGAAAACTCCCCGGAGAGGATGGGATTGCGGTACACGCCCACGGAGACATGGATCAGATCCACATACTTTTGCGCAAGCTTGCAGAAGGCCACCGTCTCATCCAGGTGCATTCCGTTCTCACCCATACATTCTTCGCCGCTCACGCGCATTTCAATGATGAAATCCCGGCCGACGGCTTCCCGGACAGCCGAGAGCAGCGCCAGCGGAAAGCGGGCGCGGTTTTCCAGGCTGCCGCCGTATTCATCCTCGCGGCGGTTGGTCCGGGGAGAGAGAAACTGGTGAAGCAGCCAGCCGTGACCGGCATGGATCATAATTCCATCCATACCGGCCTCCTTCATCCAGAGGGCGGCTGTAATGAAGTGCTGTGTTACCTCGTGCATCTGCGCTTCGTTCATACCGTAGATCTGCATGCCGTCCTCTCGGGTATAGCTCATGGGGCCGAGTCCAAATTCCACACCCGGAATCGGCTCTACAGACTCGCCGCAATGGCTGAGCTCGATCAGCGCCAGCGCGCCCTGCGCCTGGATCTCCGACACCAGAGCCTTCAGCTTCGGCATAGTGGGATCGTTCAGATCCGTGTAGTCGATGGGAGGAAACGGTTCGCGGGACGCGCCGACGAAATCGACGGCAGTTTCGCCAAGGGTAACGGTTGCCGCCCCGCCCTTCGCGCGGTCAGTCATGCCTTTTTTCAGCACCCCGTCCAATCCCGGGATATTGATAAAGGTGCCGCAGTAGATCGGCGCGGCTACGATGCGGTTCTTATAGGTTTTCGCGCCGACCTGGAGCGGCGCGGCGAGATGGGGAAACTTGCTCATGCGGTTTGCCTCCTTTTGTTCTTATAGAAGTTATTTTGAGTATAATCCAAAAAGCTTTACTTGTAAAATAGTGGATTGACAGGTTATAATAAGAAAATCTTATTATAAGGAATATGGCGTATGAAAATCAAGCAGCTCGAATATTTCATTGCCGTCTGTGAAACGCTGAATTTTACCCGTGCCGCTGAGCACCTGTTTGTTTCCCAAACAGCCATAACGCAGCAAATCAAGCTCCTGGAGGAGGAGCTTGGCGTTGCGCTGCTGTACCGCAGCAACCACCGTGTTGAACTTACGCCTGCCGGCAGAATTTTTCTGGAAGACGCACTGGCGATTATGAAACGGCTTCGAGACGCTTCCCAACGCGTTCAGGCATCCGCTGTCTCAATCACAGGCGTCTTAAAGCTCGGCTTCGTCAAGGGCTACGAAAAGAGGATCGCCGGTCTTTTGAACGAATACCATGCCAGATATCCCAATATTGCGTTGGATCTGTTCCGTGAAAATACTGCGGAATTGTGCGACCATGTGATCAGCGGTGATTTGGATATTGCGTTTAATCATATATATCCCAGCGACGGCCTGTCCGACCTCAACATTCGGGAAATAGAGAAATGTGCGCTGCTTGCGATCATGACCAAATCGCATCCTCTGGCAGCGAGAAGCAGGATCAGCGCATCAGAGCTCAAGGGTTTTCCACTGGTAGATTTTCAGAAGGATACGCAATATGGACAGTCCGAGGTAATCACATCCTTCTTTGCGACAGCGGGCTTTTTCCCGGAAGTCCGCTTTATCTCCGATGATATTGAAACAAGCGTCCTTGCGGTGGCCTCCGGAATCGGTTATGCACTTTTGCCCTCCTATTTTCTGGATTATCTGAATAACTGGGAACAGATCATCGCTGTGCCGATTTTGGGATGTGAAGAAAAAATTGAAATTGCGGCGATTTGGAGCAAAAAGAGAACCTGTGCCGTAAGAGATTTATTGATTGACGGCTTTCTGCAGGTCCGCCGTGAAATAAACCTCCAGTCCGGTATTCCCGCCAACGGACATTAACGGAGCGGGCCGGCGGCGGAAAAGGAGAAAACCCTGTGAATCACAGAGGAATCGCGTTTGCGCGATTTCGGCAAATTCACGGGGTTTCGACGTGCGAAGCGTTTTTTTCCGAGCCTAATCGGGCTTCTTCATCGGAGTTGTCCGGGTCATCAAACAAGACCGCATAGTCATCATAAAAACAGTAGATGTCTCATCAAATGAGATACCGTGTTTTTCTATATTGATACGGTTCCTATTCTCATCCCATTCGAATTCTATCATTTTCATAATTAGATTATACTTATAAAATACCGTTCTGTCAAAAAGTTCGACAAATCTCAAGTCGAAATTTGTCGAATTATCACGTGTACCAACCGAGCAAAAACACGATTCCCCCGTAAACCCGATTGCGAGCCCAGCGAAGCGGGCCGCAATCGGAAGCGAAGAAATCCCGTGAATCCAAAAGCGATGCCGCAACGCGGCATTGCGCCCGATTCACGGGATTTCTGAACTGGTGCCGGTGACCGGGCTCGAACCGGTACGTCGTTGCCGACATGGGATTTTAAATCCCAGGCGTCTGCCAGTTCCGCCACACCGGCAAATTTGGTCGGACTTTCTCAAGACCGGATTTAGGGAAGAACTCAGGGAAGAACCGGGTGATTTTCCGAAAAGAGCATACAGCAAAAACCGAGAAAAATCAAGGGGTTCTGCCGGGAGGCGAATCGTCAGGCGTTAAAGTTTTTAAGTCCCTTAAGGCGCCTTTCCTGCCGCGGCAATGCACGGCATTTCGCGTCAAAAATGGCTAAAATCAAGCGTTTCTGTAAACTTTACACAGAATACGACTTTATTCGATTTTTGTCAACAGGGGCTTTAGGGAAGAACTCGGGAAGAACTCGGGAAGAACTACATAATATGCGGTGTTCTGCCAATGACAGGAAAGAACTTTACTTTTTGCACGAGGAGAACACAGCATGAAGAAAAACAGAAGGTATTATGAACGGCTTTTTAAGCCTTACCCTGATTTGGTTACGGTACTCCAATTCCGTGAAATGCTCGGTGGCGTAGGGGATTGTTTTGCGAGGCGGCTGATTCATCAGGGCCACGTCAAGCATTTTTACATCAAGCCAAACTATTTCATTCCCAAAAGCAGCATAATTGATTATGTTCTTAGCGAAGACTACGCTGCGCGAAAGCTGAAAGCGAGGGTATGACCATGACAGAGTTTTCTATATCCTCAGAGCAGCGATACGTCAGCAAAGAGCAGTTTTGCAAAATATGCCATATAGGAAAGCGAACTGCTTTGAGGTTGATTGAAAGCGGACTGATCCCGGCCATTGACACGCACATGCAGACAAGCCGCTATTTGATCTCAACCGAAGATATTGACCATTACCTTCAGGAAAGAGAGCGATGCCCTGAAAAATATGGACACAAGCACAGGGTATTCGGAAGTTTGGAGAAGTATGACGAGGCCGCGGCAAAACGCCTGCGGTCGATTGCACAGGAGTTATGGGCAGATAAACCGGAACTGCTGACGGCGTATGAGGCTGCCGATCTTCTCGGGTACCAGCATACGACAATCTACCGATGGAGAATTCGCTTCAATATCAAAGTCTTTGTAGTAAATAAAACACTTTTTATTCCGAAAAAGATACTCCTTGATTTTGTTTCCTCGCCGGAATTTCATGGAATAGAAAGGAAGTCTGATATTCACCTTAATTTGATTTGGAGGGCATATAGTGAATAATGCTGTGGTTATTTCAATCATCAACTCAAAGGGCGGGGTAGGAAAGACCACGAGCGCCCTGAATCTGGGGGCCGCTTTAGCGGCCTCCGAAACGAGGGTACTGCTTATCGACAGTGATGCGCAGGGAAACCTGACCGCCGCTTTGGGCTGCACGCCTGCTGAACAGAAAAACACACTGGCGAAACTCCTCCTGACCACCATAGATGCGCCGGAGGATTTAGATCTGCATCTCCCTCGCTCTATCCTGCATACGGAGAGCGGGATAGATCTCATCCCCGCAAACAAGCGTCTTGCCGACGCGGCGGCACGTTTGCAGGTCATGCAGTTGTCGCAGTACAATGCTGTTGGCGATGTTGACGCGCCTTGTGAGAAGGTGTTGAACGGTGTGGTCGAGCACCTGCGCGGCAGCTATGACTACATCATCATTGACTGTGGCCTGAAGCACGAACTCCTGACCGTCAACGCCCTCTCCGCTTCTGACTACTGTATCATCCCAGTACAGGCCCATTTCCTCGCCAGCGAGGGTATCCCGGACGTTTTGGAGCTGGTGAAAACCGTGCAGGCCCGCTTCAATCCCCGGCTGAAAATCGCCGGCATCCTGCTGACGATGTACCAATCCCGTCCGCAGCTTTGCCAGAGCGTCCGTGCCAGCGTCGGTGAAATCTATGGAGAGGACTTTCATGTCTTTGAGCGGCCCATTGAGCAGACGATCAAGATCGCGGAGTGTCCCGCCGTTGGCAAAAGTATTTTGGAGTACGCCCCGAAGAACCCCGCCGCCGAGTCCTACCGCAGCCTCGCGAGGGAGGTGCTTCGGCTTGCCTAAAGCGAATATGAACGATCTGCTGAAAAACCGCATGGCGGCGACGCGACAGGCGTCGGAGCTGGCGGCCAGCGATGAAGCGTATCAGAAAATATTTCAGGAAAACCCCTCCCCCGCGCCCCCATCCATCAGGGATTTGCCGCTGGAGCTTCTGACGCCGTTCTTTACAGCGGACATTGGCTTTCGGCCATATTCAGAGGATAAGCTCAAAGCGTTCGCGGCGCAGCTTCAGGAGGAGGGACTGCTGGTACGCATTATCGTCCGTGCGATTGGACGAACCGGCCACTATGAAATTTTGGCCGGGCATAACCGTGTCAGCGCGGC
>CAJOPB010000172.1 GCA_905236305.1 uncultured Oscillospiraceae bacterium
AAGGCGCAAATGCCGTCTCATACAATCTTCAACGCGCCTGGCGGCGCTATAAAAAGCAGATTTCTGCTTTTTATTGAAGATTAGTATTACGCATCCAGGCGCAAAGCATGTCTCATGCAGTCTTCAACGCGCCTGCGGCGCGAAAACCGATTTTCAAGTGTTTTATGGGAGCCTCGCATTACTGATCCTTTACCTCGATAATACGGATCTGGCTGGCACTCAGGTCGGTTTCATTCACAATGGTATCGGTGATGCGGGCCACGGCGGCTTCACTGAGACCCTCCAGAGGGGCGGGAACCGCCACGGTGACGCCTTCGCCGGACATGTAAACCACGCAGTCGTCAAAATCTCTTGCCAGCAGCAGATTTTCGATCTGCGCCTCCTGCATGGACCAGGTGGCCATGGCGGTGATGGAGTCCATGGCCGCGTCGATGGTCTCCTGACTGGCGCCCTCTCCGGCGGCAGCGGTTTCCAGCAGGCTCAGGGCCTCGTCCCGGGACTGCTGACGGGTCAGCCGGGCCGCCGCGAAATACGGGGAGCCGGTCTCGGCGGATTGCTCCTCTACAGCGGAGGTCTCGGTAAAGCGTTCCGCCTCATACTGCTCTGCGGCGGCTTCTCTGGCCTGGTCCACTGAGCGTACCATGGCCGGATCCGCCTCTCCGCCGTACTGCTTGCTGTAGCTCCAATTCAGATAGACAGCCGCGCAGACAAACAGAAGTACCGCAGCCATCACAATGTTTCGTTTCAGATTTTTTCGCACCTTTTTTGCCTCCCGCGTGATTTCAAATTTTTGCGTTCCCTGGGCTTCCATCTCATCCATTTTGCAAAACCTCCTGCTTTTTCTGCATGACAATGATTTTGTCGCTGCCCAGCCCGGTATAGGCGGAGACAGCGTTTGTCACGTTCAGCCGCACCGCAGGGTTGTCTGCGCCGGCGCAGACAACCACCGCCCCCTGGCGGGACAGCAGCACCTCTGCCTCTGCCCCTACACCCCGTATGTCCGCCAAAAGCGCTGCAAGACGCTCCGACTCCGTGTCCAGCGGGATTCCGCTGGCCTCCAGCGGGGCCCCCTGTCCTTCCGGGGGACCGGTGGCAGGGGCGGCGGTTCCGGGGGAGGAACGGGGCAGCAGCAGAAGAAAGAGCCCCAGCGCCAGCACGAAAAGCACATATTTATTTTTCGCCAGCGCTTTGGCCGGCCTGGTGAGGTCAAGTCCCTTCATTGTTCCTCCAATTCTGTGCCGCCGCTCCCACGCCGATTTCCGCGGCGATATACTCGGACAGCGCGGCGCTGTATGCTCCCTCCAGATCCACCGCCACAGGATACCACAGGCCCTCGGGGCTCCATTTCAGAGTGACCCGGACCTCCCGGAGGGAGAGTCCCAGCTGCTGTGCTTTGTCCAATATATATGCGCACAGCCTCTGCTCTATGACCCGGCGGTTCATTTCCGCCGCGGCATTTTGTCCGCGGCGGACAGCGGCCTCCGCCTGGGAACGGTATTGGGCCAGGTGCAGGGAATAGGATGGGTAGTCAAAGTGCAGCAGGGGAGACAGCAGCGCGACGGTCAGAACCAGCGCGCAGAGGGAACGAAGCACAGCCTTTACGGGTCCCCGGGGACACAGCTCCATTGCCGCGGCGCAAAATACAGCTGCTGCGGTAATGCCCAGTACCCAGCTGCGGATCTGTTCGAGCATTCTGGCCTCCTTTCTCTCCGGACAGGGAGCGCACTATGCGGTCACCGAACGCAGCAGGGACACGATGGCAAAAAAGTGCATGACCGCGGCCGCCCCTACCAGACCCAGTACCATGCCGTAAGCACTCCCGATGGCGTCGATGAGCCCTGCCAACGGGCCTGCGGTGAAGGCGGAAACCGCCGCCGCGGCCAGCTTGAAGACGAGATAGCGCAGACCCAGCCGCAGCACCGGCAATGCCGCTGCCGCAAGCACCGCAAGCATACCGAAAACCCCCAAAGAGGCCCGCAGCAGCTCCGCACCCGCAACCAGGGAATCAGAGACACCGGAGAGTGTTTGCCCGACGATGGGCAGAGCGGTGGAGAGCGCAGCTTTGGCGGCCTTTACCGCTGCCGTATCTGCCGCAGTCATCAAGACCCCTGTGAAGCCAAGATAGGCCGTGAAGCACAGAACCAGCCCCCGCAGCAGATGCCGTACACCCCACTGCAGCATTTTGGAGACGCCCTGCAGCTGACCGGTGCCCAGCGCCGCCCCGGCCGCGGCTGCAGCCACATAGGCACAGATCATGGGGACGATCAGCTCTCGCCCGACAGTTACCAGAAGCTGGGAAAACAGCGCTGCCGCAGCGTATTTCCCGCCGGCGGAGTGAATTGCCCCTGCCCCCGCAGCGGCTGCGGTGAGCGCGGGCAGCAGCGCCCCGGCGTAATCCGTCAGCGCATTTACCGTGTCCATTCCCAGGTGCAGTACGCTCTGGACATCTCCCACTGCGGCGGCTGCGACGGCGAGGCAGCCTCCAAAGGTCACATAGTCAAAGCGTCCGGCCTCCCGCAGATTCAGCGGCGTGACCAGGGCACAGAGCATTGCAGCAGCAGTGACTGCGGCGGCCGGATGCAGCGCCTCCTCCAGCGCCTTGCGGAAATGGCTCTGCAGCATGCGGCCGATCGCCGCCAGAGCGCGGTCCGGGTCCGCCGCGGCAGGGGACATGTCCTCCAGTGCTTCCGCCGCTCCCTGCGGAAGTCTGGAAAGTCCACTACTCTCCGCCCCCACAGCCTCCGCCAGGGCATCCGCGTGGCAGGGAACTGCCCATAACAGCACGAGCAAAACCCCTGCCAGTACCCGCAGCAGTCGGATAGGCTTTTTCACAGCAGGGCCTCCAGCAGATCCAGCAGCGTCTGCAGCAGCGGCAGAGAGACGCAGAGCGCCGCCGCCGCACCCCCAAATTCCACGGCACCGGCCATGGCCAGCTGTCCCCCATCCCGGCACAGGTCTGAAGCCGCCCGCGTCACAATGCCAATGGCGACGCATTTCAGCACCGGCAGAAAATACACGTTCCCCAGTCCGGAGAGCGTTCTGGCCCGATCCAGGGCTTCCATTGCCGGTAACAGGGCACGGGCGCAGAGAGAAAGCACCAGCGCACAGACCGCAGCTGACAGCGGCAGCGTCATGGGGGCGCCGCCCCGCTTCATCAAAAGCGCAGCTGCGGTTCCGGTCACTGCCGCAGCTGCGATTCGGACAATCAGCTCCATGGCTCACAGGGAGAACAGCTGCTTTATGAGGGCAAACAGGTCGCTGATCTCCCGGACAACAATGACCAGCACGCACACCAGCCCCGCAATTGTCACCATCAGCGCCTGCTCGTCCCGCCCGGACCGGCTCAAAAGGATATTGAGCACCGCAACCAGAATGCCGACCGCAGCGATCTTGAAAATCAAATCCACTTCCATAAACCCTTTTACCACCTCGTGCTTGTCCCTGAAATCACCACAGGAGACCTTGTGTCCCTTTGTTGTCCCTTTTTATGGCGCTGACTGTCAAAACAGCAGCGCGGCGGCCATTGCGCCCAGCGCTGCGCCCAGACCGGGAAAGCTTCTCGCTCTGCCTTTGAGCTCCGAGGCTGCTTCGTCCGCCCGTGCCCGCAGGCGGCGGCAGGCAAGAGAGAGCGCCGCGGCCTGCCGCTGGGCGTCATAGCGGCCGATGACCGGGGCGACGCTTTTCAAAATGAGCTGTTCCTCCGATGACAGGGGCATGGCCTCTGCCGCCCGGCACCATAGCGCCTCCACCGGTCCGCTGCCAAAGCCGGCGGAGAGCAGATCAAAAAAGGGCCTGTCCCCCAGGGAGGAAAAGAGCTGGGGAAGGGGCGTGTGGAGCGCGCAAAGCTCCTCCGCCATGAGTCCAAGACCGGTGTCCAGGGCACGCAGCAGAGCCAGATGCTGTTTTTTGCATTCCAGACAGCTCCAGCCCAGCCCCGCGCCAGCCAGTGTCAGCAATGCGGCGCCCGTCAGCCGTGCCAGCATAAGCGCTGTCACAGCGGCTCCGCCCGATACTGCCGCTGGCCGCGGGCACTGCGGGAGATGATTACGGCTGTCTGAAACACACTGTTTTCCAGCAGAGGGCGGTAGGCCGGGCGCTGACGGAGCTGCTCCAGGCCGGCCGCGTGGCCTGTTGCAAATACCCGGACACCGCAGCCGTTGAGCCGAAGCGCCGCCTCTGTATCGGCAGGGTCGCTGATCTCGTCGAGGGCGACCACCTGTGGATTCATGGTGCGCAGCAGGAGCATGGCGGCCTCGGCCTTGTCTCCGCCGCTGAGCACATCGGTGCAGCACCCCACGTCAAATTGCGGGAGGCCCTCCCATACCGCAGCCAGCTCCCCGCGCGCGTCTGCAAGGCCCACCCGGCAGCCCGCGTCACTGACATGGCGCACCAGTTCCCGCAAAAAGGTGGTCTTTCCGCCGCCGGGGGGAGAGAGCACCAAGACACTTTTACCCTCCAGCGCCGTCATTACCTCACGTCCTGCCTCCGGGATCTGACGGGGGATGCGAATACAGACAGAGGAAAAATCCCGCAGCGTCCTCGCCTCCCCTTCGCCGGTCACCGTGCCGCAGACCCCAACCCGCACTCCGCCGGCAGCGCAGAGATACCCCTGCCGCAGCTCGGCTGAATGGGCGTGGAGACTGTAACGGGAAGCATTGGCCAGAACCTCGGTGAGCTGCGCCTCCGTCACGGACAGAGGTGAAAACACTTTTTCCCGCCCCTGACTGAGGAGCGTAGGCGGACGACCCCTTCGAAGGCGCAGCTCCTCCGCGAGGGGTTCCTCCCTGCTTTTTTCCAAAGCGCTGCTGCGCATTTCGCACGGCAGCAGCGCCAGGGCGCTTGACCATCCATCGGGCATGTCCCTCATCTCCTTGCCCCATTCTATGCGCCGGGGAAGGAGCGTATGACAGGGCGGACTGACTGCAAAAAAAGCACTGCAAAAACCCGGCTCCTTTTGGAGTCGGGTTTTTGCAGTGCAAGGTTTTTCGGGGCGCTGTGCTTTGGAGCTGCTCCCCGCTGTATCGCAATATCAACGGCGCGCCGGCTATTCCGCAGCAGCCAGCAGACGCCTGGTATACTCCTGACGGGGATGGTCAAAGACACTGTCCACGTCGCCCTGCTCTACGATCCTGCCGGCTTTCATAACCAGCACCCGGTCGCAGAGCTGATAGACCACATTCAGGTCGTGGGAGATAAACAGATAGCTGAGGTCCAGCTCCTCCCGCAGCTCCCGCAGCAGCCGCAGAATCTGTGCCTGGATGGTCACATCCAAAGCGCTGACCGGTTCGTCGGCAATCAAAAATCTCGGCCGCCGGATCAGCGCGGCAGCGATGCTGACCCGCTGGCGCATTCCGCCGGAGAGCTCGTCGGGCTTTGCCGTGAGGAATTCCTCCCGCAGCTCCACCCGGGCGA
>CAJOPB010000173.1 GCA_905236305.1 uncultured Oscillospiraceae bacterium
AAGGCGCAAATGCCGTCTCATACAATCTTCAACGCGCCTGGCGGCGCTATAAAAAGCAGATTTCTGCTTTTTATTGAAGATTAGTATCAAATGTTTATCCGTCTATCAGGACCCTGCCGCCGGCGATGTGCAGACGGCCCTCGCAGTAGAGCTGTACCGCCTCGGTCAGGGCGGACCACTCGCCCTCCCGCATGATGCGGTTGCTCAGGGAGGCCGGCGTATCGCCGTTGAGCACGGTCACGGCCCGCTGGGTGATGATGGGACCGAAGCCGTTGTCCTCCTCGCCCATGAAATATGCGGTGGCGCCGGTGAGCCGCACGCCCAGCTCCAGCGTCCGTTCCACGGCCCAGATGGGATTCAGCTCGCCGCTGCAAAAGGCCGGAAACAGCACCGGCTGCACGTTGATTACCCGGTGGCGGTAGAAGCGGAGCAGGGGGAAGTTGAGCTTTTCGGCAAAGCCGGCGCAGACCACCAGCTCCGTGTCCACGTCCCGCAGCTTGTTCAGCAGCGCGTTGCAGAAGCTGGCGCTGTTGGGAAAGATGTCCCGTTCCACCACATATACCGGAATTCCTGCCCGCTGGGCCCGCTCAATGGCAAGGACGCCGGGGACCGAGGAAATGACGCTGATGAGTCCCAGAGAGGGCACAGTACCGGAGCGATATAGATCCAGCAGCGGCTGCAGGTTGGCCCCGCCGCCGGATACCAGAACCGAAACTCTGGTCATATTGCGTCCTCACCTCCTGTAGTCGGATTCTTGGGATTCCAGCAGCCGCCGGGCGGTTTCCGCGTTGCGCCGCTCCACCTCCCGGATGCGGGCCGTCGCCTCCCGAAGGGCCTCCCGGTCCGTGCTGGCAGCCGCGTCCACCAGCGCATAGAGCTGGCCCGGCTCGTGCAGGGAGGCAAAATCTATACAGTTGCGCTGGGAGATATAGTCCAGAAACGCCGCCACCTTCGGGTCGTAGGAGATGCCGATGGAGGGGACAGACTGGCTCGTGGCAAAAATCAGCGGGTGGAGCCGCATGGCCATCACCGTGGTCATCCGGGACAAAAAGCCGATGAGCTGGCCGGAGTCCATGGTGTCCTTTACCACCACGCTGGGCACGTGGATGCTGCTCTGGAGCTTGCGGGCAATCTCGTCGTCCTGCTGGCGGTTGACCGTGAGCAGGATGGGGGTCATACCGTAGTGCTCCCAGGCATAGTCCGCCGCCGCCGCAAACAGCGGCAGCCGCTGCCGGATGCCCGGCCAGCGCCGGATACACATGCAGAGATAGCGCTTGTCCGGCGGCAGGCCGTAGCTGCGGAAAATCGCGTCCACATCCCCCGCAGGCGCAGGGGTCAGCGACAGCGCCGGCTCGGAGGCCACCGTGATCTCCGGCGCATACACCGCAAGCTGGCGCAGCACCGTCTGGCTGTATTCCTCCCGCAGGGTGATGGCGTCCACGCAGCGGTTGATGACCTTCCCGGCCTGGCGGCGGTTGAAGCTCCGGTTCACCGGGCCGATGCCGCAGCCGTACATCATGACCCGGCAGCCGCAGTACCGGGCCGCGGCCAGGGTGAACAGATAAAACCAGAGGCTCCGGGAGCTGGTCACGTCCTGAATCAGACTCCCGCCGCCGTTGATATACAGGGAGCTGTGCTTCATAATGCGCAGCCAGTGCAGCACGTTGAAGCTGTGGACCGCGTAAATGCTGTGGTTTTTCCGGGTCTCCGCCGGGTCCCGGGACATGACGGTGACAGGCATGTCCGGGTTGATGCCCCGCATATCCGCCAAAATCGCGTCCAGCACGGCTTCGTCGCCGGCGTTGTGCATCCCGTAGGCGCCGCAGATCAGCACGCCGTCCCGCTCCCGGGACGCGGCGGCCAGCGCGCGGCGGTAGATGTCCAGCTGTGCCTCCGCCGTGGCCGCGGCGGAATACTCCTTCCGCGCCTTCTCATAGAGGGCGTCCCCCAGCCTTTTCCGCAGCGCCGCGTCCCCGGCCAGCCTGGCCAGATAGCCGCCCAGAGCGCGGTAGTCCCCGGGCTGAAAGAGATAGCCCGTCTCGTCCGGCAAAATCAGCTTCGGCAGGCCGCCCACCCGGGTGCTGACCACCGGCACCCGCTCCCGGGCGCCCTCGGTCACGGCGTAGGAAAAGGTCTCTGAGAGGCTGGTGAGGGTGTTGATGTCAATGGAGCGGTAAAAAAGCGGCATATTGGTCTGCCACCCGGCGAAGCAGGTGACATGGGTAATGCCCAGCTGTGCCGCCAGCGCCCGCAGGTTCTCCAGCTCCGGTCCGTCGCCGGCGATCAGCAGGCGGAGGTTCGGGTGCTGGCTGTAGGCGATTTTGAAGCCCCGCAAAAGTGTGGCGATGTCCTTGACCGGATCGAGGCGGGCGCCGATGCCCACCACGACGCTGTCGCTGTCCGCGTCCAGGCCGATGCGGGCGAAATAGCGCTCCCGCTCCCCCGGTGGGGAGGCCGGCCAGGCGTCCTCAAACTCCACACCGTTGTAGATGACAAAAATCCGGTTGGCGTCAAAGCCCCGGGAGATCAGCGTCTCCCGCATGGCGTCGGATACGCCGATATAATAGTCCATCCGCCGCAGCGCCAGCGCGTTGAGGGTTCCGTAGGTGATCCGGGCCAGCGGACGTCCCAGATAGTCCAGCCGCGGGTCGGAGTGCACCGTGGTGATCACCGGCAGGTGCACCAGGGGGCGCAGCAGCACGCCCATCAGGTTGCCCCGGCTGCCGTGGCAGTGAATCAGCTCACAGCCGGTCTTTTTGACCAGAGCCTTGAGCTCGTGCAGGGTGGAGAGGATATTCTTTTGGATAATGACTGTGGGTATGCCCAGGGCAATCGCGTCCTTGGCAAACGAACCGTGCATAAAGCAGACCAGCGTGGCCTCGTGATCCTTGTTCAGATGCTTGAGCAGCAGATGCACGTGCGTCCGTGCCCCGCCGCTGTCGCCGCCGCTGATCAGATGAAGAACTTTCATTCGCCCTCCGGGAAATATCTTGTTTTGTGGCGGAAAATACGCTACAATGTCCAAGAAAAATCAGGGATTCAAGCTTCCGGCGGCACGTTTTATCCCCTGCGGACGCAGACGCCGCCATGAAATCCTATCAATTATACTCTTTCAGAGTTTTTCCGTCAATAGTGCATGAAAATATGACAATTCGGAGGATAATATGACAAGAATTTACATAGTACGCCACTGCGAGGCGGAGGGGAATATCTACCGCCGCGCCCAGGGCCAGTATGACGGCCGCGTAACGCCCAAGGGCCGGGCGCAGATCGCGGCGCTGGCGGAGCGCTTTCGGGATATTCCGCTGGACGCGGTGTACTCCAGCGACCTGCGCCGGGCGCGGGAGACCGCGGGGGCCATCCTGAAATATCATTCCCTCCCCCTGCTGACGGATATACGCCTGCGGGAGTGGGGCATCGGGAGCTGGGAGGACGTTCCCTTCGGAAATCTGGAAAAGCAATCCCCGGAGCAGCTGGACCGTTTCAACAACGACCCTGCCCGCTTTCAGGCGGAGGGGGCCGAGCCCTGGGAGGCGCTGCGCAGCCGGATCGGTCAGGCCCTCCGGTCCATTGCCCGCCGCCACCCGGAGGGAAGCGCGGCGGTTGTGAGCCACGGCATGGCCATCCGCACCCTTCTGGCCGGCATCGAGGGGATTCCCTCGGCGGAGATTCGCAGGGTGGGCCACGGGGACAATACCTCCGTCTCCCTCGTGGAAGCGGAGGACGGCCGCTTTCGGGTGGTCTTCGCCAACGACGTCTCCCACCTCTCCGCTGCGCTGAGCACCTTTGCCCGCCAGAGCTGGTGGCGGGAGAAGACCCTGACGGACCGCAACAATGTCAGCTTTCAGCCGCTGGACCCGGTGCGCTATCCCAGCCGCTACCTGGAATTCTACCAAAAGACCTGGGCGGCCGCCCATGGCAGTCTGGCGGGCTTTCATGCTTCCCTCTACCGGGATGACGCCATCCGGCATGTCCGGGTCAGCCCCGAGGCGCTGGTCACCATCGTCCGGCCCGACGGGGAGGCAGTGGGCATCATCGAGCTGGATCTGGAGCGCTGCGCGGAGCAGGGCGTCGGCTGGATCTGCCTTTGCTATGTGGAGGAGTCCTGCCGCCGCCAGCTTCTGGGGGTGCAGCTGATCGGCCACGCGGTCAGCGTGTTCCGCCGCCGGGGCTTTCACGCGGCCCAGCTGTGCGTATATGACAAAAACCTGCCCGCGCTGCGGTTTTACGAGGCCAACGAGTTTTATCCCGTGGGGGAGACCAGTGGGGCAGGGGGCGGCCGCCTGCTGATTCTGGAGAAGGCGCTGTAAGACCATGCCGGAGCTGATGATCTGGTGCTGGCTGGGCGGGATGAGCCTGGCGCTGCTGCTTGTGATGGGGACGGACAAGCGCCGCGCCCTCAGACGGCAGCGGCGCATCCCCGAGACCACGCTCCTGGCCCTGGCCGTCCTGGGGGGCGCCGCGGGGGGCGTGCTGGGTATGCTGCTGTTCCGGCACAAAATCCGCAAGCCGGCGTTTTTCCTGGGCTTTCCGCTGCTGCTGGCGGTTCAGGCCGCGGCGGTATGGCGCCTGTGCTTTTGCCCGCCGCCGCTCTGACAAAGCTTATTTGAAAAGCTTTATTTCCGGCCGAAGCGAAAAGAGACATAGCCCTCCGCACCGCGGTGCGGAGGGCTATGTCTGAAAAGAGAGAGTAAAAAGAGAGGAGAAAATGTATGGTAACTTAATCCGACGGTTCCTTCCCTGCCTGGAACGATTGTTATAATAGCAGGAGATTGTGAACAATTTATAGCAGAAATCGTGAACGATCTGTAAATAATCCCTGCCGCGGGAAAGGGCCGGGGGGAGTCATACCAGTCTTCCATAAAACACGATGTTTTATGGAAGACTGGTATCAGAAGGATTTGGTGTAGAGCTCATAGCCGATCTCCCGCAGATACATGGGGACGGCCCGGAGGGAGCGGCGGATGAGCTCTCTGGTGTCGTCCTCCAGCTCGGCGTAGGGCACCAGCTCGCCCGTCAGCTTCAGCTCCCGGTCATATTTGCCCGGGCGCCAGCCCTCCTGCATCTTGTCCCGCACCCAGCGCTCGTGGTCGATCTCCGACAGCAGCTCCAGGGTAGGACCGTAGAGCTCGGTAATGGCGTCTGCGGTGTTGGGCAGCACGGGGCGCAGTCCGATGCTCATGTCATAGGCCTCCAGCCGCTCGCCCAGATAGCGGATGCGGGAGCGGTGGCCCTCCTTGTAATATTCGTCCAGCGTCTCCCAGGGGGCCATCTCCGGGCTCTCCATCTCCCGACGGAGCTCCTCCTCGCTGCGGCCGCTGAGGCGGAGCTCCTCGCTGTGCTGCGCGCGGTAGTGCTCGTGGGCGATCTCCGCATACTTCTCCACCATGCCGCCCATGATCTGCTCAAACTCCAGCTTCTGCTTAAAATCCTTGGCGTTGAGGTGGAGGTTCAGCTGCTCATCCATGGGCAGGCAGGAGGGGGTGAAGCGGGTGACGCCGGAGAGGCGGCTCATGGCGAGAATCAGCTCCAGGGAGCGGGTGCCGTGGCGGTATTCCGAGACGCTGAGCATGGCGGAGACCAGACAGCGGGAGATGTTCACCGTGCCCTCCTCCGCGTTGTAGATGCCCGGGCACCGGCGGATCAGCTGCTCCCGCAGCAGCATGCCCCGGCGGATGATGGCGCTGCGGTCGGTGACCCGGGTGGGGTTGGGCCCCTTGACGTTGAGGATGCCCTTGAGCCGGCTGACAAAGTCGTTGCCCTTGACCAGGCGAAACGCCTCCTGCTCCTCCTCCGTGTGGGGCAGAAACGCGGAGAAGGTGGATGCGGTGGCGCCTGCAAAGACAAAGACCCCCGCGGTGATCTCGCAGCGCTTGCCGTTGAGGGTGAATTCCCCGTCCTGCATGGGGGCCAGGAAGTAGCGCAGCCAGCCCCGGGGCATTCCCCCCAGGTCGGAGTCAAACTCGTCCAGAAACACCAGGGGGATCTGGTTGTTCTTGCACTGCAGCGCCTCCCGCAGCGCCTCGAAAAACTCCGACGGGGAGTGGTACTGGGAGAGGTTCAGGCTGGTGACGGAGAACCTGCCGCTGCTGCCGGCGATCTGGCGCACGCCGAAGGACTTGCCGCAGCCCGGCGCGCCGAACACCGCAACGGAGAGGGGCTGCATCCGGTCGTCGTTGTCCAGATGGTCAAACTGAAAGATGTAGTCGTCCAGCAGGGCCTTCACGGTATGGTAGTTCTCGATCTCCTCCTTGTCGGCGGACACCAGCTTGCCGTAGCGGCAGACCGGCACATGCCGGGCCAGCACGTCGATGCCCTCATAGACGATGCGCTCCGCCACGGCCAGATAGCGCCCCGGCTGCGTCTTGCAGTATTCATCCAGGATGGAGAAGGGGGCGATGCCGGACACCAGGACCTTCAGGCTCCGCTCGGGCACCCGCACCCGGCGGACCGTCTGCTTTTTCTCGTCGGCCAGGAGCCGCCGGAGAATGGCGTGCTTATCCGCGCCCTCCGCGGCGCTCCGGGTCTCTATGGCCTCCGGGGTAAAGAGCAGCTCCCAGCTGCCGTCCTGCCGCAGCAGCGCCCCCTCCTCGTTGAGCAAAATCGCCGCGTCCGGGCAGTTGCGCAGGGCGCGCAGGGAGTCGTTGGTGGCCAGCTGCAGCAGAAATTCGTCCACCGTCCGCTCATAGGACACGCCGCGGCTGATGGGGTAGTCCAGCATACGCAGCTGCTCCATCAGCAGCAAAGGCGCCTTTTTGCCGTTAAAGTTTTCCTCCAGGGTCTTCTCTGTATCAAAAATCTGATAGCTGATCTCCTGTTTCATGCGTCAGCCTCCATTCTATGTTTTCCGGCGGGCTCCTGCCCGTCCGCCGTGGCGGCGGAGGGCCGTTCCCACCCTCGCGGAGAGGGGGTTTTCTCGCGTTCTCTCTGCCTTTCCCGCCGGCAGTAATCGGGGATTATAAGCGCATTGTACGAAAAATGCAAGTCTTTTTTGTGAATTTTTGCGGCAGACTGCCGCCCGGGCCGGACACGGCCCCGTCGCCGGGACCGGGATAAGCTTCCCCGAAAAATGACTTTACAGCTGTGAAAAAAAGGAATATACTGTCACTGTATGAAAATGTATCCGATCCCTGCTCACCGGGGCCGGGCAAACGATGGACAAGACGATTACAATAAAGAAAGGGAACATCACTATGTCAACACTGGAACAGATCATTGCCAACGCGAAATTCGCAAAAAACGCGGTCATTGAGCTGGAGCCGAAGCTGAAAAACAAGGGGCTGCTCTGGGAATATTTCCACCTGCGTCCCACCTCGGACGGCATCACGGTGGTATCCAACTCCCTGCGCTATCCCATGCGGGGCGTCAATGTGGGCACGGAGGGGCTGGAGAAGCTGCTGCTGGAGCTGGACAGCGACGCAGTGCGTCTGCTGGCGGCGGGACTGCTGGAGGACGGGGAGCGTGAGCGCCTGGGCGAGGTCATGGAGCGGCTGGGCTTCCAGACCAGAGAGGAGGCCGCGAAGGAGGCCGCCGGCCCCCGTGTCGAGCTGCAGGAGCACGTGCAGGCCCGCTTCATCTCCGGCATGATCCGGGGCGGCGCGGAATACGCGGGAATCCGCTTTTTGGCCAGCGAGCTGATTCTGCCCGACGAAAGCGCGGAGCAGCAGAGCCGCTTTGACGTGGTGGGCTATAAGGACGGCACCCTCTATCTCTTTGAGATCCGCCGCGGACGGGAGACGGAGGCCTATGACCGGCTCTCCCGCTACCGCGCCTATTACGAGGCCCACACCGCGGACTTCGAGCGGCTCCTGACGGCCTATCCCCGCACCGCGTGCCAGGCTCTGGTGTCCCTGCACGCGCTGCGCTGCGTCGCCGTGATGCGCTACGCGGCCAATTCTCCCGTCAACTGGCAGGAGAAATCCACCGCAGCCAACGCAGACACCTGGTTCTTTGAATCTTCTTATTCCTTCCGTAAACTCAGCGCGAAGTGATTTTTGGCTTTTTCTCTTTTCCCCCCGGCCGAAAAGGGCCGGGGGGCTTTTTATTGCTTGCTTTTTTCTTGTTTATTGCTTTTTTTGCGCTGGGCGCAATGGCCCTTGCTGGGTTTCCTTGAAGCATTTTTATTGGCTGCTGAGCCCCCAGCTGAGTCCCTCCGGGGGCCATATTCTTTTTGCCGCCAAAAAGAACTGGGCCCCCGGAGGGACCCGGCAGAGGGCACTGCTGCCAAAAACTGCTTCAAAAAGAAACATGTCAGTAAATGTCAGTAAAGATGTCAGTGCATGTCAGCAGGGTTTTTCGGCATAATGAAGCCCGGGAAAAAATCAAATTGCGCGAGAGCGCGTAAAAAAGACAACAGGAGCTGACAACAGGGCGTGACACACGCCTTCCCGGCGCTCCGCCGGGCGTCTGCGCCGCGGCAGGATGCAGGGAAGGAAAAAAGACGGCGCAGGAAAAAAACATATGCACCGCGGCGACTTTGTGCTACAATAAGCGGCAGAAAAAGAAAAAGGAAATGAGACCGCTGTGAAAATTCCCGAGCTTTTTGCAAAACACGCTCCGGGCGCCGGGGCGGAGGGCGCAGCCGCTGTGCCGCCGGTGGCGGAGGCCGACCCTGCCCGCGGCCTTACCGAAGCCCAGGCGGAGGAGCGCTTGCGCGCCGGCTGCGCCAACACACCGGTGGACATGCCCGGCAGGACGGTGAAGCAGATCGTCCTCAGCAACGTGTTTACATACTTCAACGTCATATTCTTTCTGCTGGCCGGCTGCATCATCGCCGTGCGCGCCTGGAACAACCTGATGTTCCTGGGGGTGGTGGTGGTCAACACGGTGATCGGAATTGTGCAGGAAATGCGGAGCAAGCAGGTATTGGACCGGCTGACCGTGCTCAACGCCCCCCGCTGCACCGTGCTTCGGGACGGGGAGGCCCGGAGCCTGGACACTGCATTGCTGGTGCGGGACGACGTGGTGGAATTTCACACCGGGGAGCAGATTTGCGCGGATGCCCTGGTGCTCTCCGGGGAGTGCCGGGTCAACGAGGCCCTGATCACCGGCGAGGCCGACGAGATCCGAAAGCAGGCAGGGGACGCGCTGTTTTCCGGCAGCTTTGTGGTCTCCGGGTCCTGTACCGCCCGGCTGACGGCGGTGGGGGCGGACTCCTTTGCCAACCGGCTGACCGCTGCGGCCAGAGGACAGGGGCGGCGGAAGGAGTCGGAGATGATGCGGTCCCTGAGCCTTTTGGTGAAGTGGATCGGCATCCTCATCCTGCCGCTGGGGGCGCTGCTGTGCTGGAAGGAAATCCGCTGGCTGGACCGCTCCGTTGCGGAGGGCGTGGTGAGCTCCGTGGCCGCGCTGGTGGGGATGATCCCGGAGGGACTGTACCTGCTCACCTCCCTGGCCTTGGCCGCCAGCGTGCTGCGCCTGGCGCGGCAGCACACGCTGGTCCACTCCCTCAGCTGCATCGAGACCCTGGCCCGGGTGGACGTGCTCTGCGCGGACAAGACGGGCACCATCACGGAAAACAAGATGATCGTGGACGCGGTCTATCTCCTGTGCCCGGAGCGCTATAACCGTGAGGACGTGAAGGGCATCATGGCCGACTATGTGGGGGCCATGCGGGACGACAACGACACCATGGCCGCGCTGCGGAGCTTTTTTCAGGGGCCCTCGGCGCAGACCCCGGTAGCCGTGCAGCCCTTCACCTCCCTCAAAAAATACGGCGGCGTGTGCTTCCACCCCGAGGAGAGCTGGCTGCTGGGGGCGCCGGAGGTGCTGCTGGGGGCAGGACTGGAGGCGTATTCCCAACAGATCGAGCGCTTCAGCGCCAAGGGCTGCCGGGTGCTGCTGCTGGCAAACTACGACGGGCACCTGGACGACGGGCCCCTGACCGGGGCCATCCTGCCCATCGCCCTGATTCTGCTCAGCAACAAGCTGCGGCCGGAGGCGGAGGCGACCTTCCGCTATTTCGCCGGCCAGGGGGTGGCGGTGAAGGTGATCTCCGGCGACAACCCCCTGACCGTGGCGGAGGTGGCCAGAAGGGCGGGCATACCCGGCGCGGAAAAAAGCGTGGATGCCCGCACGCTGGCGGATGACCAGGCGCTGGAGCAGGCGTCGGAGCGCTACACCGTCTTTGGCCGGGTCACCCCGGAGCAGAAGCGGCGGCTGGTGCTGGCGCTGCAAAAGCACGGCCACACCGTAGCCATGACCGGAGACGGCGTCAACGATGTGCTGGCGCTGAAGGAGGCCGACTGCTCCGTGGCGATGGCCTCCGGCAGCGAGGCCGCCAGATGCGTCAGCGACATCGTCCTGCTGCGCAACGACTTTTCCGTCATGCCCGGCGTGGTGGGGGAGGGGCGGCGGGTCATCAACAACATCCAGCGCAGCGCCACGCTGTTTCTGGTGAAAAACATCTTCTCCTTCGCCTTGGCCCTGGTGTCGCTGATCTTCACCATGCCCTATCCCTTCACCGCGGCCCAGCTGAGCCTGGTGAGTATGCTGACCATCGGCTTTCCCGCCTTTGTGCTGGCGATGGAGCCCAACGAAAGCCGCGTCACGGGACATTTTCTGCGCAACGTGCTGTGGCGGGCCGTGCCGCCGGCTCTGACGGACTTCGCCCTGGTGATTGGCGTGCTGCTGTTTTATTACGCCTTCTCCATCGACACGGCCATGATGAGCACCATCTGCGCCATTACAATGGGCATCGTGGGCATTCTGGTGATTGTGCGGCTGTGCAGGCCGTGGACGCCGCTGCGCAAGGCTCTGGTGGCCGTGATCGTGGCGCTTTTCGGGGTGTCGGTGCTGTTTCTGCGCTCCCTGTTCACCCTTTCGCCCCTGGACTTTCCGGGGATGCTGCTGCTTGCGGTCTTTGCCCTTTTGGCCTGGCCGGCGCTGAATCTGGCATACCGCGCCTGGGACCGGCTGACGGCGCTGCTCTCCGGCGCGCTCGCCGCCCTGCGGCAAAAAACGGGGCGCGGCAAGGACGCCGCGCAATGAGGTATCTCTGCTTATGAAGCTGAAACAGTATATCGGGGACCGGCAGTTTTATTCCCGGGTGTTTACCGTGATGCTGCCGGTTCTGGTTCAGAACGTGATTACCAACTTTGTCAGCCTGCTGGACAACCTGATGGTGGGCCAGGTGGGTACGGAGCCCATGAGCGGCGTCGCCATCGTCAACCAGCTGCTGTTTGTGTTTATCCTCTGCGTGTTCGGGGGACTGTCCGGCGCGGGCATTTTCACGGCCCAGTACCACGGGAGCGGGGACGAGGCAGGGGTGCGTTACACCTTTCGGGCCAAGCTCTGGATTGCCGGGGGCTCCGTGCTGCTCTTTGCCCTGGTGTTTGTGCAAAAGGGCAGCGCCCTGATCTCCCTGTTTCTCCATGAGGGCCGCGACGCACTGGACCTGGAGGCCACATTGGACTACGGCCGGCGCTATCTCCGGGTGATGCTGCTGGAGATGGTGCCCTTTGCCCTGACGCAGGTCTACGCCAGCACCCTCCGGGAGACCGGGGAGACCCTGCTGCCCATGAAGGCCGGCATCCTCGCCGTGGGCGTGAACCTGCTGCTGAACTATATCCTGATCTTCGGAAAGCTGGGCGCCCCGGCGCTGGGGGTGACCGGCGCAGCCGCGGCCACGGTGTGCGCCCGATGCGTGGAGTGCGCCATCGTGGCGGTGTGGAGCCACACCCATCCCGCCCGCTGCGGCTATCTCCGGGGGGTCTGGCGCTCCTGGCGCATCCCGCGGGGGCTGCTGCGCTCCATCGGCGTTCTGGGCACGCCGCTGCTGCTCAACGAGGTGCTGTGGAGCGCCGGCATGACCACCCTCAACCAGTGCTATTCCCTCCGGGGGCTGGAGGTGGTCAGCGCCCAGAACATCTCCTCCACGGTGTCCAACCTGTTTTTCTGCGCGTTTCTCTCCATGGGCACCACGGTCTCCATCCTGATCGGCCAGCTGCTGGGGGCCGGGGAGACGGAGCGGGCAGTGGACGAGGACCGCAAGCTCATCGCCTTTTCCGTGGTGCTCTGCGCGCTGGTGGGGGTCGTGATGGCCCTGGCCGCGCCCTTTGTGCCCCGGCTTTACAACACCACGGCCCTGGTGAAGTCGCTGGCCACGCGGTTTTTGCTGGTGAGCTCGGCCATGATGCCCTTCAGCGCCTTTACCAACACCTGCTACTTCACCCTCCGCTCCGGGGGGAAGGTGCTGATTACGTTCCTGTTTGACAGCGCCTTTGTCTGGTGCGTCTGCATCCCCCTGGCCTTCTGCCTGACCCGGCTCACCGCACTCCCCATCGTGCCGGTGTTTCTCGCCGTGCAGAGCACCGAGGTGATCAAATGCGTCAGCGGCTACTTTCTGGTGAAAAGCCGCAGGTGGGTGAATAATCTTGTCGCAGACAAGCCGGAGGCGTGATTCTTTTTTTGCTTTTTGCTGCGAATATTAGAGGAGGGGCCCCTTGTTTACTCCCGTCGGAGACCGGAGGGGGTCCCCAAGGGGGAACTGGTTCCCCCTTGGAGGCGCGTCGGGCGTCCCCCGCAAGCCCG
>CAJOPB010000174.1 GCA_905236305.1 uncultured Oscillospiraceae bacterium
CGGGCATGTCGGCCCCGCAGCCCGCGCCGGTGGGGTTGGTGAAGTCCGAATGGCGGCACTTGGGGCAGCGGTAGTGGGGGGCAGGGAGTTAACCTCCGTGATGCCGGACATATAGGCCGCGATGGAGGAGCCCACGCTGCCCCTGGAGCCCACCAGATAGCCATGCTCCAGGGAGTTTTGCACCAGCTTCTGGGCGGACATATAAATCACGTCATACTCGTGGTCCAGAATGGTTTTGAGCTCCGTGTCCAGCCGGTCCTTCACGATTGCGGGGGGGTCGTCCCCGTAGAGGGCGTGCATCTTGTCATAGCACAGCTGCTGGAGCAGCTGTGCGGAGTTTTCGATCTTGGGGGCAAAGAGCTTTCCCTTGGGCAAAAGCTCGATGTCCTCGCACATATCGGCGATGGCGTTGGGATTGGCGACCACCGCATCATAGCAGTCCTTCTCCCCCAGATACGCAAACTCCCGCAGCATCTCGTCAGTGGTCCGAAAATAGATGGGCAGAGGCTTGTCCGCGTCCTCAAACTTTCTGCCTGCCAGCAGGATGTGACGGAAGATCTCGTCCTCCGGGTCCAGAAAATGTACGTCTCCGGTGGCGACGATGGGCTTTTGCAGCGCGTGAGCAATGCGGGTGATGCGGCGGTTATAATCCCGCAGCTCCTCATCGTCCCGGGCGGTGCCGTTTTCCACCAGAAATCGGTTGTTGCAGATGGGCTGTATCTCCAGATAGTCGTAAAACGCCCCCAGGCGCTTCAGCTCAGCGTCGCTGGCCCGCCGCACCAGAGCGCGGAACAGCTCTCCGGCCTCACAGGCTGAGCCGATGATCAATCCCTCCCGGTGCTGCAGAATAAGGCTCTTGGGGATGATGGGGTTGCGGTGATAGTGCTCCAGATAGGAGGCGCTGATAAGCTTATAGAGGTTTTTGAGTCCGGTCCTGTTCTTCACCAGCAGTATGATATGCCGGGGGGAGGGGGCGCGGTGGGAACCGCCGGCAGCTCTGGCCGCGGCGAGCGCGGGGTCGATGTCCCCCAGCTCCGCCGCACCCTTTTCCGAGAGCATGGGGAGAAAGCGCGCCATAATTCGCCCGCACACCAGCGCGTCGTCGCTGGCCCGGTGATGATTGAAGATGGGCAGGGAGAGAGCGTCGTTGACGATGTCCAGCTTGTGCCGCCGCAGGTGGGGGAGGAGGGCCTGGGCCATGACAAGAGTATCCATCCACACCGGGGCAAAGTCCAGGCCGCAGCGCGCTGCGGCGGCGGAGAGAAATCCAGTGTCAAAGTCGGCGTTATGGGCCACCAGAGGCCGGTCGCCGCAGAATTCCAAAAACCGGGCCAGGGCCTCGCCCTCCTCCGGAGCGCCGGCCACCATGTCGTCGGTGATGCCGGTGAGCTTCACCACCTCTCCGGGGATGGGCATGTGGGGGTTGACAAAGGTGTTGAAGGTCTCGCAGGGTTCTCCGTCCCGAAAGATCACCGCGCCGAGCTCGGTGATGCGGTCCCGGTCGGAGCGCAGGCCGGTGCACTCAATGTCAAAGGCCACGTATTCCCCACCCAGGGGGCTGTGGCCGTCCTCCGGCAGGTTATGTACTGCGAGTTTCTCGTCCACGTCGTTGATGTAATAGCCTTCCAGCCCGTAGATGACCTTGATGCCGGCCTTCTCCGCGGCGTGCCAGGCGTCGGGAAAGGCCTGGGCGCTGCCGTGGTCGGTGATGGCGATGGCACGGTGTCCCCAGGACGCAGCCCGTTTGATGACCTTGCCCACATCGGTGAGGGCGTCGAGGGTGGAGAAGCTGGTGTGCAGGTGCAGCTCCACCCGCTTTTCTCCCTCTGCCATGTCCTTTCGTCCCTCCGGTGCGGGGACGAGCTGGAGGCTTTTGGGCTCCATGGCGATGTCGTCGTCAAACCGGTTGTAGGCCACCACGCCGGAGGCTGCCAGGTACATGCCGTCGCTGATCTTGTCCAGAATGTCCCTGGCCGGGTCACTGTCCCGCAGAAAGCGGGAGAGCTTGATGGAGCCGGTGCCGTCGGTGAGGCAGAAGCTCAGCCGGGCACCGTGGTGCCGGGGCAGCTCCCGGTGGTCGCAGGCAAAGACCCTGCCCCGGATGACGCACTCCCCGGTTTCGGCATTGAGGGAGGACATGTCCACTGCCTGGCCGCGGACGGGATGTCCCAGCAACACGCCCCCGGCCGGGGAGGAGCCGCCGCTTTTTTCGCCGCCGCCGCTTTTGACGGCCGGGGCAGCAGGAGCCGGCCGGGGATAGTCCGCCCGCAGCTCCACCCGCCGCAGTCCGTATTCGGCCCGCAGCCGGCTCTCCAGCATACTCAGCTCCGCCGGGGCGGGCATCCGCGGAAAGCTGGCCTCCACCAGCATGTGCGATGCCTCCCGGTCGATATACACTGCCGTGAGCACCACCTTGTCCAATCCGCCGCAAAGCTCCCGTGTGGGGGCGCAGCAGGAGAATACCTCCAGGAACGCGCAGGTCTTTGCCATATTTTTTCCCATCTCCCGAATCTTTCTGTACTTTGGCTGATTTCTTCCGTCCTCCGGCCGGGGACAGAATACCACCGCCCCCTCCGGGGCAGGGACAGCCGTCAGGTCGCGTCTGCGTCGATGAGCCGCATCAGTGCCTCCACCATCTCCGACTCCGGCACCTTGCCCACTACTGTACCCTTCCGAAAGAGCACTGCGGCGCCGTCGCCGCCCGCCAGACCGTAATCCGCCTCTCGGGCCTCGCCGGGGCCATTGACCGCGCAGCCCATCACCGCAACGGTAATGTCCCGGTGCACATTCTCCAACCGGCGTTCCACCTCCCGGGCGACGGGGATGAGGTCGATTCCCGTCCGGCCGCAGGTGGGGCAGGAGACCAGGCGCGGCCCGCCGGCGTGCAGCCCTGCCGCCTTCAGAATGGCGATGCCCGCCCGGACCTCCTCCACAGGGTCGTCAGTGAGGGAGACGCGCAGAGTATCGCCGATTCCCTCCATCAGCAGCGTGCCGATACCCACGGCGGAGGCGACTGTGCCCATATAGGCTGTGCCGGCCTCTGTGACGCCCAGGTGCAGCGGACAGTCAAACCGCGCCGCGGCCAGGCGGCAGGCTGCCACGGTGCGGGGGACGGAGGAGGCCTTCAGAGACAGGCAGATGTCGTAAAAGCCGCAGTCGTGGAGCAATTCCATGTGGCCTGCGGCGCTCTCTACCATGGCCTCCGGGGAGGGGCTGCCGTATTTTTCCAGGATATGCCGCTCCAGGCTCCCGGCATTGACGCCGATACGGATGGGCACGCCGGCTGCGCCGCAGACCTCAGCCACTGCCCGCACCCGTTCCGGGGCGCCGATGTTGCCGGGGTTGATGCGGATTTTGGCGGCTCCGGCCCGGACAGAGGCCAGGGCAAGCCGGTAATCGAAGTGGATGTCGGCCACCACGGGCAGGGGGGAGGCTGCGCAGATGGATTCCAGCGCCCGGGCGCTGTCCATGTCCGGCACCGTGACCCGCACGAGCGCGCACCCTGCCTTTGCCAGGGCTTCGATCTGGGCGAGGGTTGCGGAAATATCCGTGGTGCGGGTGTTGCACATGGACTGCACCAGCACCGGCGCTCCGCCTCCCAGCGTGAGCGGGCCGACCCGGATGCTGCGGGTCTGAGTTCTGGTCATAGCATTCACCTCAAAACAAGTCGATAAGGCCCATTATAGAGCATTTCGAGCGGATATGCAAGGCACGAAGCGGAAAGGAACGAAAATCGGTTACGATCAGACGCCGTGGAGTGCCGCGGCATGTTTTGTGCGGGCGAAAAAAAGCAATGGACAAAGGCGCCGGCTTATGGTATTATACCCAGATAGTTACAGTACGTTACAACTATGTTACACATTGGTGTTAAAAGGGAGAAGGACAAAAGGGCGTTTTTCCGCTGCAGGACAAAATAAGCAGGCGTGCCCTTGGGAAAGCTAAGGAACTGTCAATAAATAAAGTGAGCAATTATGGCGCAGGATAAATCGTTCTGGGCAAGGCGGAGGAGGGAGGCGGGCTTTGTGC
>CAJOPB010000175.1 GCA_905236305.1 uncultured Oscillospiraceae bacterium
ATTTGCCCCTGCCGTTGCCGCCGGAGATGGCGGTGGGGTTGCCGAAGGTCAGCACCGTCGGCTCCGCGAAGGACTTGAAGCCTTCCAGCCGCAGGCTGGTGATTTGAAACTCACTGATTCTTTCCATGGTAACGATGTTCTCCTTTCTTTTCTCGTTGTTACGCCGCTTCGGAATCGTCGTAATCGAAGCTGTCCAGCAGATAGAACACGACGGAATCCTGCTGCTTTTGGGTCTTTTTGACGTTGAACAGCTTGACCCCGGCTTTCAGTTCGGGATGCTCGCCGCGCACGAAGGCCAGCGCCTTTTTCCCATCGGACGCCTGTACCATTGCGAGGCTGGTGCTGACGCCGCTCATACCCTTTTGTACCCGTGCGCTCGTGATGGTAAACTCCACCGTGGGCCGCGCGGGATTCGGCAGCGGGTGCGACCCCTGCTGGGGCTGCGCGGACTGCTGCTGCGCCGGAGGCGTCTGCTGTGTGGAATGCTGTTGCGCGGGCGGGGGCGCCTGCCGCCCGGCCTGCGCCGCGCCCTCCGCCGTCCCCTGCGGGATCAGCTGGGATTGCACGCCGCCCGCCGGGGTGGGCGTCAGGTTCAGGCTTTTCAGATACCTGCTGTACGCCCCGTCCAGCTTGGCCCGCTCGCTTTTCTTGATGATGAAGCTCTTGCCCTTTTTCTCCACATCGACGTAGACCGTATCCATGCCGTAGAGCACGCGGCCGACGCCCCACTGCACCGCGGCGCGCTTCATGGAATCCGAGAGGCCGCCCTTGACCGGCTCAATGTCCGAGTCCTCGGCTCCGTCGAATTTTGTGATCCACTCGCCGCGTTCCTCAAAGTAAATGGAGATACCGCAGATTTGGGCCTCTTTTTTTCCAGCGCTGTGCCAGGGCTTGAAGTCATTGCGCCAGTGGTCCACGCCCACCACGCTGTCCAGACGGTTCTGAATGGCGCGGTTGGTGACGTAGGGGACGGCGATGCCCCGCATCTCGTTCTCATAGGCGATCTGGAGCCGCCATTCCAAATCCTCGGCGGCAAACGGCGCCGCAAGCTCCACCTGAATCGTCGCTGCGTCTTTTTGCATTTCTTTTACCTCCCCATCAGGTAATTGTTCAGTGTCTGTCCGTTCGGCACAAGGATATCCGAATAGTAATACGACGGCTCCTTATCCTTCAGGTGCTCCAAGAGCTTTCCGTGGCCTAATCCAAGCCTATTGTGGCCGGGATCATAGAAATCGTCGTTGTCCGGAATATCGAGCAGATAACGGGGGAAGTTTTTCAGCCCCGTCTGCTTTTTATAGGTCGGCAGGACGTTATTGCCCACGCAGACGCCGCTGTTCTCGTAGACGTTGGAAAACGGGTAGAAGTACATCTTCGTATCCAGAGAAAGCGGCCCGTCCTCCACCACGCCGATGGAGCAGTCCACGACCTTGCCGTTCGGCAGCATACGGACGCCGATCACCAGCCGGGGGATCGGGAAATCGGGATACTCAATATCACCGTAGCTGATATCCGCGCGCAGTTCCGGGTTCCAGAGAACAAGGTGCTTTTCCTTATCGCTCATGGAAATGTAAACGCAATGCTCCGGCAGCAAGCCGCTGGACAAGAACGTATCGCATTCATAGCTCCCGTTGATGGCGTAGTATAATTCCACCGGGGATATGTCCTTTCTGGCGACGATGCCGCCGGACTTGTGTTCTTCCACAGTGAAGGTTTTGTTCGCCGGGGAGATCCGGATGAGGATATCCCGGTCGCAATTTGTGTTCTCAGCATTCGTCATATCACGCTGCCTCCTCTAATGTATTTTGGGGGAATTCCGTAATTTCCGCCGGACGCGGATTCATCCGCGCCTCCAGCACCGCGATCTCCTGCCGCAACGCGAGCAGGAAATCCACGACCGCGTTCGCAAGCTCAAACGGCTCCATACAGTCCTGCGACATTGTCAACACCAGCGAGATTCCGCTGACGGAATATAAAACATCAATGTCAATGATCTCGTTGGTAGCGGAGAGAAGATAATAACACGCCATGTGCAAAAGCCTTTTGCGCACGGTCTCCCACCGCAAGAGATTTCCGGACTGTGTGCGTTCAAGATTCAGCTCAAAATAACGGTTCAAGAGCTTGTCATAAACATAGATGATCTCGTTTCCCCATTCTTCGTCGATCTCACCCTCAATGTGATCGAACGCATCCCATGCCACTCCACGGGCTACCTCGTCAGGCTCCATATTGTGGTAATACTCCAGGATGTTTGCAAACTCATCCGCGCGATACAGATGGACGTACTTCAACACCCGCAGGAGAGCGAGTATATCGTATTCGTATTCATAACCATACATTGCCGCGCCCTCCTAAAAGAATTTCCGTTCATCCGTGACGACTGCCGGCGTGCGTTTTACAAAACTGTTAAAGCCGTTTCCCCATCTCCGCAGAATGCCGTTATGTCCTTCCGCATAGCTGTCTGTGGTCACATTGTTCAGGCTGTAGGCGGAATAGTCCAGTTCCTTGATATCAAGACTCTCGCCCCTGCTGAGCGGATCGAACACTTTTTCCTGAAGGTATACGCTATATTCCTCCTGCTCAAAAATGCTTGTCCGTTCTGGCGCTCCGCGCAGATGATCCGCGAAAGTATCTATATTGAACTCAATCATCGCCGTCACCCGCGTAAAACCGCACCATCGAAATGGCGTAGTGGCCCACGTCGCTGAGAATCTGCTCGTTCAGCGCCTCGGTGACGACGGCCTGCCTTGCCGGGACGCAGTAAATGCCAGCGTCAGGGAAAAAGCCGCCGCCCATCATTTTGAGGTGCCAGAGCAGATGTACCTGCACGGCTGTCTCCGCGCCTTCCTTCGGATTCATGGTAAAGCCGTGGAGTCCGTCCTCGTCAAACTTCTCCCCGAGGTCAAAGCCGCCGAGGAAACCGTTCAGGTGGAAATCCACCGCTTTCTCCTGCGCTTCCCGCGCGGTCACATAAAAGAACAGGAACGATTTGGGATCGCTGCAGCCCAGAATCACGCTGTAGGGCTTGTTGATCTCGTTGCCCCACGCCGTTGCGGCCGGCTCAAACCGTTTGTAATGCTTGCCGAGGTTCGGCATCAGCAGCTCCGCGGTCTTGGCCCAGAGCTTTTCGCAAAGCTCCCGGTCATCTCCGCTCATGCCTTCCGTGCTGTTCAAAAACGCCATTTCCAGTGTTTTCATGTGTAAAAAAGTCTCCTTTCTTTTCGTCATGTCAGCGCCTTAAAGCCGTTCGGCGTCAGAATATTGAAGATCATCTTATTTGTGATGGTCTCCCGCACCTCTGTCGCCATGTGTTGGCCCCGCGCGCTGAATTTTTCTTCCGACTCCGTGCGGACGACCTTGACGATGCGACCCTTGATGATATGCGGATTTTCGCACTCAATGAGACCGTTGATCATCCCGGAGCCGCCGATCAGCCCGATCTGCCCGATGGACAGGGGCAGCAGCGGACGCTTCACGCCGCTGTCCAGCTCGCTCCGCGCCATC
>CAJOPB010000176.1 GCA_905236305.1 uncultured Oscillospiraceae bacterium
GGACGGCATCCCCAAGGCCAAGCCCACCATCATGGAGCCCATCGGCCTGCTGAAGGTCACCATTCCCGACGCCAACCTGGGCGACATTATGAGCGACATCAGCTCCAAGCGCCGCGGCACCGTGCTGGGCATGAACGCCGAGGACGGGATGCAGATCGTGGAGGCGGAGGTTCCCATGGCGGAGATGGGCAGCTACACCATCGACCTGCGGAGCATGACGCAGGGCCGCGGTAGCTTCTCCCTCAAGTTTATCCGCTATGAGGAGGCCCCCGGCAACGTACAGCAGAAGGTCATCGAGGACGCGAAAAACGCCTCCGAGGACGAATAAAAGCACGGTTCACGATTCAAATATATGCTTCAACTCCCCCGGCGCTGCCGGGGGAGTTTTCGTAGGAAGGAAAAAGCGCGGTTTTTTCACGCAAGGGCGCTTTTACGGCAGGACGAAAAACAAAAGAGATCACACGGGGGGGAAAACGGGGATATGTTTTGGATCAACGAGATGGATGAGCTTCTCTATTTAATCGTTCAAATCTGTACCACGATCATGGAGCTGTTCGGTATCAGCGTATTGGTATATACCGCGATAAAATGCTTTATCCGCTGGATTCGGCGGGAAAAGGAGCTCCGCCTTGAGCTGGCCCAGGGCATCGCGCTTGCGCTGGAATTCAAGCTGGGCGGAGAGGTGCTGCGCACTGTGGTGGTGCGGGAATGGGAGGAGCTGGGAATTTTGGGGGCGATCATTTTGCTCCGGGGCTTGCTGACCTTCCTGATCCACTGGGAGATCAAAAACGAGAAGATGGCCATTGCTCAGGAAAAAGCGACCCGGAAGGGTTCATGAAAAAAGTATTATGCCATGTTTTTTCCCGCTATGCGGGCAAAAACATGGCATAAATGCTTCCGGAGCTAACGGTTTTCCGGCCGCGCGCCGGGGCTGCCGTCGTCCCGCGGCGCGGGGCTGCGGCGCGGCGGGAGCGTGAGGTTCAGGTCGATGCCGGTCAGCTGTTTTACCAGCCAGAGAAAGAACAGCAGCGTCAGTATGGGAATCAGGCAGGAGGTGACAATCAGCACCGCAAGCGTCTCCACATATTTACGCAGGACCCCCGCGGCCTTCTCCGTCAGCGCGTTGGCCGTATCGGTCAGGGCTCCGAAAATTCCGCTCTGGGCAGCCTGCTCCTCCAGGCCCTCCGTCTCCTGTGTCAGCGCCTCTGTGGAGGAGACCAGCGTATCAATGGAGCTGCGGTAGGTACTGTAGACCAGATCCGCGACCCCGATGCTGGCAGGGATCAGAAAATACAGGACAATGCTGAACAGGAGCAGCTTTACCGCAGCCCTCCGGGGCATGGGACGGCGCGGCAGAAGCAGGCAGAGAATCCCCAGCGCGCAAACCACGGGAATCAGCACCTTAAAAACCCCGGCACCGATAATGGTGAGCAGATATTTTTCGCAATAGAGCACGCAGAGAATCAGCAGAAAATATTCCGTGAAGTCCGCGAGCTTCTGGGCGATGGGCGTGGCGGTATCTCCCGGAATGGCTGAAATGCCGGCGGAGGCCAGGGTGGAGGCTGCGGTGAGGGTCAGCACCGTCTCCGTCTTCTCGTCGATGGAGCGGATGGTTCCGGCATAGGTCTCCGGTGCGGAGGCACGCTCCGCCAGCAGCAGGCCGGACACCAGTGCCGCCAGCACCAGCAGCGCCGCCAGCACAACCTTTTTCAGTGTGTTTTCCACAGAGGGCTCCTCCCTTCACGCTCCGGTCTGAAACTGAACAGACCAGCCCGGCTTGTCCACCACGCTCAGCAGAAAACGCCGGATCAGGTCCTGCGCATTTTGCTCCGCTTTTTCCAGAATGCCCCGCTCCACGGCCTTGTCCGCAGCGCTGCGCTCCAGCTCCGCCAGCGCCCGGTTGTAGTCCTCCACGGTAATCCGGGTGCCCACCCCCTGCTTTTCATCATAAAGCTGAAAGCTTTCCGGGTCCACATCCACGGTCAGGATTTCCGCCCGGGGGAGCGTGACGGTGATGCGCGAGAGGGCGTCGTCCTTCTCCACGGCGACGCCGGCGCAGTCCAGCCCCGCAGTCACGGTGCCGTCATAGCTGGCGACAAAGCTGGATTCCGTGAAGGGGAGCCGCTCATTGATGCGGAAAAGCTTGAAATCCAGAGACAGCGTTTTGATATTGGAGGCGCTGATAACCTCGGTAAAATAATACTCCTGGGTGACCAGCACGCCCATATCCCGCAGTCCGTCCTGCAGGAGCTGCGCCGTCACTGCCTTCTCCACCTCCACCAGCTTCTCCACCTCCTTCTCCCGCACGATCACCTGCGGGGTCAGCGCGGGGGGAACGGCAGCGGAGGCCGCGGAGCCCGTCGCTCCGCGGCCGGAAAGCCTGTAGATCAGCACAGCGGCGATGGCCAGCAAAACAATCGCCAGGAGTACAATGTAAAGGGCGGTTTTCTTTGTCTTTGTCCGCATGAGCTCTCTCCCTTGCTCTGTCTTTGTCCGCCGGCGGAGGGAGGAAAAACGCCTCCCCGTGACGACTTCCGCCCGCGGGACCGGGATTACGGAGCGCGGGCGGACGAAGATTTTTAGAATTTTACCATTTTACCCCATGGAAGGGCGGACACGCGCTGTATTACATGCAGGTATAGCCGCCGTCCACGGGCACCGGGACGCCGTTGACATAGCTGGAGGCGGGGGAGGCCAGGAAGATGGCCGCGGTATCCAGCTCGCCCTCGTTGCCGTAGCGCTCCTCGGGGATCATGGTCTTGGCGTTGGCCTGGAAGAAATCGCTGTCCAGCGTGGCCCGGGTCAGGTCGGTGTAGAAATAGCCGGGGCAGATGGCGTTGACCGTGATGCCGTATTTGCCCCACTCCGCTGCCAGAGCGCGGGTCAGGTTGACCACGCCGCCCTTTGCGGCGTGGTAGGGGGCGGAGCCGGCGATCTTGTTGCCCACCAGGCCGTACATGGAGGCAATGTTGATAATGCGGCCGTACTTGGCGGGAATCATGGCCTTCTTGGCCACGGCCCGGGCCACCTTGAAGGTGCCAAAGAGGTCAATATCCAGCTCGTGGGAGAACTGCTCGTCGGTGATGTCCTCGGCGGGCGCCACCGCGCCGGTGCCGGCGTTGTTGATCAGGACGTCGATTCTTCCGAGCTTCTCCAGCACCGTGTCCACCATGGCGTTTACCGCGTCGGTGTCGGTGATGTCGCACTGCACAGGCAGCGTTTCCACGCCGAACTCCGCGGCGATATTGGCCGCGACCTCCTCAATCAGGTTCTTGCGGCGGGCAACAACCACGATTTTCGCGCCCTGGTTGGCCAGCGCCTTCGCCATCTGGACGCCAAGCCCGCCGGAGCAGCCGGTGACGATCGCAACCCGTCCGGACAGATCAAAATAGTTTTTCATTCGGGGAACCTCCTGTCAAATAATATTCAGGCCCTCTTTCTCAGAGCCTGTCTCTGATACACTGCCTTTATTTATAACAACTGTGCACAGGAATGTCAAGAAAAAACAGTGTATGTCAACAATTTAACAGAAAACCCGCATTTTCTCCTGAAAAAAGGTTCCCCGGTCGAGTAGGCTGGCCCCGCAAGGGGACAGTCTGCTCGACTGATTTATCCTGAATACAGGCATTTTTTTATGTCAAGCACTTTTGAAAATGTCTCGAAAAAATTTTAAGATAGGCCCTGTCAGCCAGGGCATAAGAGGATGCAGGAAAGTGTAAA